>PAKT01000092.1 GCA_002710725.1 Spongiibacteraceae bacterium | reverse complement strand
GATCCACATCTCCAGTGTTGCGGCGCTTTACGATCCGAACCTGCCCGTACTCACCGGGGACGAGCCTCCGACTGATTCTGACTCGGCCTATGGCCACTCCAAGGCCGCTTGCGAACACTACGTTCGGGAGCTGCAGGAGCAAGGCTACCCGGTCAGCATTGTCTACCCGGCCAGTATTATTGGCCCTCATGATCCAGGCCTGTCAGAACCCATGAACGCCCTGCGGATTTTTGCGGCGCGGATGGGTGTTGTGACCAGCCGGGGCAACCAGTTTATCGATGTGCGCGATATCGCCGACGCCTGTGTCGCCATTATCGAAAAACTCGACGGCCCCGAGCGCATTCCCCTCGGCGGTCACTACTATCCCTGGAAGTCATTGATCGACACGCTCTACGAACTGACCGGTCGCCGCGTGCCCTACGCACCGATTCCAGGGCCACTGTTGCGCATGATGGGGAAGCTGGGAGATTACGTTATCGGGTTGACCGGCGTGGATATTCCCTTTACCTCAGAAGGCATGCAGTACGCCACCCGCTGGGTATGCACCGACGACAGCAAGTTTGAAAACCTGCTTGGACTGAACTTCCGCGATCATCGGGAAACCCTCGTCGACAGCCTGCGCTCGCTTTACACGGCTGGGCATATTCAGCGCAAGCATTTGGGGAAGTTGATTACAGATGATTAGGGTGACTCAGGCCGCAACAAGCTTTGTCACGTTGAGCTCGTTACGGTGTTGTTCCGCATGCCAGAGCTCATACTGCGACTGCTGATTGAGCCAGCTTTCGGCAGAGGTATTAAAGGCGATCGAGAGTCGAACCGCCATTTCCGGGCTTATGCCCGCCTTGCCATTCAACACCGCACTCAGTGTCTTGCGACTCACGCCCAGCGCTTCCGCAGTGGCTGTCACCGTCAAGCCGAGGGGTTCTATGCAAAGTTCTCGCAGTACCTCGCCTGGGTGGGGTGGGTTATGCATCAACATCTGCTCACCTCAGTGATAATCTTCGTAGTTCACAATCTCGGCGTCCCCGCCTGCAAATCGAAAGGTCACCCGCCAATTTCCACTCACGGTCACAGACCAGATTCCGGAACGGGTACCTGACAACTCGTGTAATCGGAGACCTGGCAGATCCACGTCTCTGACGTCGGAGGCCGCATGCAGCAAACCGAGAATGAGCCGAAGCCTCTTTGCATGCGCAGCCTGAACGCCGGCTGTGCTGCCAGAATAAAAAAACTTCGCCAATCCCTTGTGCCTGAAGCTTCGTATCATGCCTCGACTGTAACGTGTAACGCCTCGGGTGTCAATCCGGGCAACAGCCGCACAATTTCAGCTAGCCCTTTACACAAACGTACACCGTATTGGTCGACTCCCGGTTCTGCAGTGGGTTGTAGAACTTGACCACGTGTGATTCGACCGTTGGGAAAACCTCCGCCAGCAGGGCTTCAAAGGGCGCCTCGGGCAGGTTCTGCGACCACATGGCAAACACGCCCTGCTCTTTCAGCTGCTCAGCCATCAAGCGGAGATTATCGGGCGTATAGAAGCCGGCATTAGCGGCATTCAGAAACTCTGTCGGCGAGTGATCAATATCCAGCAAAATCGCGTCAAACTTTCTGCCGGGCTTGTCCGGATCAAAGCCGGTCGCCGGGTCCGTGGCCAGATCAAAAAAACTGCCCAGCACGTAGCGGTTGCGCGAATCCGCATTGAGCATTTTGCCCAGCGGCACCTGCTCACTCTTGTGCCACTGAATGACCGTATCGATGGCATCCACGACCAGGAGCTCGGCAATACGTTTGTCTTTCAGTGCCGCCACGGCGGTGTAACCCAACCCCAGGCCGCCGACAACCACAGCCAGCTGGTCGCCCTCGGTAGCAGCCAAACCCAATGTGGCCAGCGCCTCTTCCGCCTCCACAAACATGCTCGACATCAGAAACTCTTCGCCGAGCTTTACCTCGTAGATATCACGATCGCCAAAGGCCGGAATACGGCGCCGCCGCAGAGAAATTTCACCCAGCGGTGAGGTTTGGCTGTCGATTTCTTCAAATAACAGGGACATGGATTGGCGTCCAGTAGCGGTTCATTGGAAGGCTGAGATAGTACGTTACTGGGTATCAGGGCGAAAGCAGCTCAAAGGCCGTCTCTGAGCCAGCCAGCAGGGTAAGTCCACTGGTAGCCGGCGCCGCACAGGGTTGTGCGCCAACACGGCGGCCGACGCTGGACGCTACCGGCGTAAAATAGGCAACAACGTCGCAATGCAGCGGACCGGACTCATGCCGGAAAAACGCAGCCATCTCGGCAGGCTTGCCCGAGGCGCGGTAGGCTGAGTCAAACTCCGTCGCAATGTAATCCTGCTGATCACTGGCCAACAGTGGATCACCCAGGTTGAGCTTGAGCCAGCCGTTCAAGCGATCATCCTGGCCTTCGCCGCCAAGCCGTGGCGAACAAAGACATCAAGCCGTCGTCTTGGCTTTGCTAACTTTTTTCTTGCGAGGCGCTGCCTTGCGCACTTTCTTCGTCGTAGCTTTCTTTGCAGCCTTGGGCGCAGAGCCAATCCCGGCGGCCTCTTCCAGCTCTGCCAGCGCATCTTCCATATAATCGATCAGCCGCTGAACCTGCGGCAGAGAGCGTCGGCAGGCGATGATGCCAAAATCCACATTCTCACCATAGGTGACCAGCGTGATATTCATCGCCATACCGTCGGTCACAATGGACAGTGGATAAGAACCATCCATCCGCGCGCCGTTCCAGTACATGGTTTCGCGGATACCGGGCACATTGGAGATCGCAACATTGTAGGGGGGCAGCCGCGGAATCAGACCCAGCGGCATCAGCAGCGCCGAGGGCGACTGCATCAGCATGCTGACCAGCTCAACCTCCTTGGGCGACATGCCCTGATAAAAGGTCTTGCCGGCTTTAACTGATGCCATAATCGACCGCATCCGCTGGGCCGGATCAGCAATATGGGTCGACAGGTCGGCGCTGATCGCAGCAACCGCATTGCCGGAATCCACATCACCTTTCTGGCGCAGCGACACCGGTACCATCGCCTTCAGGCCCTGCTCAGGCAGCTCCGCATGATTGATCAGATACTGACGCAGGGCACCGGCACACATACCCAGCACCGCGTCATTAAAGGTCCCGTCAAAGGCCTTGCCCAGACGGTGAATGCGGGCAAAGGGCCAGGACTGGGCAACAAATCGCCGGGCGCCGTCCACCGGGTTGTTGAGCACACTGCGGGGAACACGCAAATGCGGCAGAGTCAGATTGCCGCCGCGCCCCACCCAGGCCTGGGTAAAGCCCTTGAGCGCCCGAAACAGGTTGGCGCTGCTGTCAAAGGTGGATTTGAGCATGTCGGCCACATTGCGCAACTCCTCTTCTGTGTGGATATCGCGCTGGCCAATAAGCAGAGCGTCCTTGTAGCGCTGCCAGGATTCAAGGGACAGGGGTGAGTTTTCCAGCACATGATCCGGGTCGGGGGATAACATGCTCCGGGAGATGTGCACTGAGCGGGCGCCGTCCACGGCCGCGTGGTGGGTTTTGGTATACACGGCAAACTGGCGGTTTTGCAGGCCCTCAATCAGATGCATCTCCCACAACGGCCGGCTGCGTTCCAGCAGGGTGCCGTGCAGCCGCGATACCAGGGTAAACAGCTCCCGATAACGCCCGGGCTTTGGCAGCGCCGAGTGGCGCACATGGTATTCCATATCCAGCGCCGGATCCGGCTCCCAGTAGGCATTACCCATCAAACCGGCACGACCCATCTTCAGGCGATCTCCGAAGGGGGGCAGCAAGGCATCGGTATCGCGAATCGCACGCGCCAGCTCATGCAGGAATTCCTGCTCGTCAGCGCCCTCAGGCAGGGTAAACAGAGACACCCCGCCAACGTGCATGGGCATTTCCCGGTTCTCTGCCAGCAGAAAGCCCTTGTCGACCATGCTCAGTTTCTTCATCGTTGTCTGACCCATGTGCTGTGTGTAAATTGATTATTGTTTTGGCTGCCTGTGATGTACAGCACTTAACAGGGTAGCTTATTGGAGCTTAACCTGCTGCGACGAAATGCCTGAGACAGACCAGCCACCTTCGATTCCGCCTGAGCCAGGGCGTTCAGGAACTTAACGAGCGCAAAAGAACCAAAAGAAAGCCCTCGGAGCCACGACATTTTGGTAAAATCACCCAACTTCGCCACGCTGTACTGAAAGAGCTTAACTGTGAAAACCATCGCCAATTTGCTTTCTGCCTGCCTGATCATCTTACTGGGCGCCTATGCTCAGGCGGATTTGCTTTCGCCCTTTAAGGATGAAGACGGCGAAACCAAGTGGCAATACGTTGCCAATTTCTCCAGCGGGGTTTTGATCATTACACTCCTGCTGGTGTCAGTTTTTCTGTTCTTTGCGCACCGCAAGGCGACCCGGTCCAATCGCGAACTCACCGAAATCAAAGCCACGCTTGAAGACCGCGTCGCCCAACGCACCGCCAGCCTGCAGGCCACGACCACCCAACTCGCTCACAGCGAGGCCTATGTCAAAAGCATTGTCGATTCGATGCCGGTCATGCTCATCGGTTTAAACAATCAATTGGAGGTGACACAGTGGAACCACGTCGCCGAAAAAATAACAGGCCGCACTTTTGAAGACGTAAAAGGTCTTGCCCTGTGGGACGCCTATCCGCGTATCACCCTCACTCAGGCGCAGGTTAAAAAAGTGCTTGAGAGCAAAAAAACCACCACGATCAAACACAGCCAGCGCGGTCAGTATTATTTTGATATCACCATGTACACCCTCGCCGACGGTACCGATACCGGCCTCGTTATTCTGATCGACGACATCACCAAACAGATGAAAGCGGAAAATCAGCTGGTTGAGCGCAATAAAATGTCGGCCATGGGCGAACTGGCTTCAGCCATGGCGCACGATATCAACATACCTTTGCAAAGTATTGGCAATGCTATCGACAGGCTTCATGAGCAGCTGAATGACCTCAACGACAATCAGCATCAGGCGCTGATCCCCATTATCAAGAAAGCGGAAGAAAGCGGCGACCAGGCAACGGCCATCGTACAAAACCTGCTGGACTTCGCCGCCAGCCACCGAGGCACGAAAAACCCGGCCAATATGGCCGAGCTGCTGGATCACAGCCTGACCGTGGCGGGCAGACTTTATTCCCCGCCCACCGGGCTTCGCTTCAATGACATTGCAATTCGCCGGAATTACGACGCGGACACTCCGCTGATCCCTTGCTATGCAAGCGAAATGCAGCAGGTATTTCTGCGCCTGTTGCGCCACGCCTATCACGCGATCTGCGATAAGGCACAAAAGTATCCCGAGTTTGTCCCGGTCATTAACGTAGAAGTCGGTGAATTTTACGAGTCGGTGTGGATAAAAATCCAACACAACGGCATCGGTCTGTCAGCGGAAGAACAGCAGGATGTATTTGAGCCCTTTTTCTCCAACACCTCTGATCGCCCCGCCTGCCCGGTAGAGCACCGGCTTTCTTATTCGCACTTTATTGTGACGGAGCACCACAAGGGTCATATTGCGGTGACCTCCGGCGTTGACGTGGGCACTACCTTTCATATGCAGCTGCCGCTGCAATAAGAAGCACACTGTAGTACTTGCCTGGCGCTCTGAATGTCTTTTCTTAGCGCCATATCCTACTGTGGGTCGAGCGCACTTTTCATGGCCACGGCTAATTTTTCATGCCCTAAACCATTTAGCCTATTGGCCACCTCCAACCTGTCTTGTTCAGAGCGATTCTGACTGAGCTTGTACTTACCCTGAATCTCGCTGATTGTGATTTCAACACCAACAATCGCATTCAACAGAGAGGGATTGAATTCGGGCACCCAGGGCGGATTAAATGCTGATTCATACTTCAACGTTAAACTCTCTACAACCTGCTTCAGACGTTCAGTTGAGTTAAACAGAGAGACCCGACCGTAAACATGAGCCGCTTGATAGTTCCAGGTGGGCACACCCGGCGCCGCATACCAACTTGGAGATATATAGGCATGTTCGCCCTGAAAGATCACCAAAACCTCCTGACCTTCCAGCTCTAGGTGCTGTGGATTCTGAATAGCGAGATGACCGATCAGTTTTTCCTTATCCTCAGATAATAGGAAAGGAAGATGCGTACAGAAGGGTCGCTCACCCACTTTAGATATAAACTGCCCAAACGAATTCGCCGCTATAAAAGAAAGCAGTTCATTCTGATCTGAAACGTCAAAATGCTTGGGTATGTACATATGCATTTCTCAGGAAGACATTATAAGAATTTAGCAAATAATTCCGTGTGCTTAGTGCAGCTTACTTCTTGCGACCGGAACCAGTCAGCTAGGAATCGCACAAAAAAATTATTTAAGGCCCAAAGCGACGACGCAATATGATTCTGATCTAACTCTCTTCTATTAATGGCCGTCAATCCAGGCAATTATTTCCTCTGTAATTTCAGGCCCTTCGGGTTCATTTAGAATCTCATGCATAAGTCCCGAATAGATTCTGAGCTCTTTATCCTTTGAGCCCACTCGGCTGTTCAGCAGCTCCGAGCCCTCCGGCGAGGTCATGTCATCCCTGCCGCCGTGCATGATCCGAATCGGCAGAGTTACCCTGTCGGCATCGGCTTTGCATTCCTCCATGGCCTTGAACATCTCTACCAGCAGACGCGCCGACAATTTTCCTTTGTTGACCAATGGATCATGCATATAGTCTTCCACTACCACCGGGTCGCGACTAATCCCCGAGGCATCCAGCGTCAGCACACCCAGTTTGGGGAACAGCGCAGCAATCAGTTTGATCACCGCCACCTGAAAAGCCGGCGGTTGTTGCGGGCTCTGAATAGCGGGGCCCGAGAGCAGAGCGCCGGCAAACTTATCCTGATGACTTAACAAAAGCTGCGTGGAGATTAACCCGCCCATACTGTGACCGAGCAAAAAGACTGGCAGGCCCGGATAGGCCGTCGAGGTTTTCTTATACAGGCTTAATACTGCATCGCCATATTCGCTGAAGCGGTCGATATGGCCGCGACGGCCATCAGACTGACCATGCCCCGGCAAGTCCAGGCCTGCCACGGCATAGCCGGCTGTATTCAGCGCGCTGGCGAAGGTATCGTAGCGTTCGCAATGCTCCCCCAGGCCGTGAACAATCAACACAACCGCTCGAGCATCACCGCTTATGGGCCAGTTGCGATAGTGTATTCCGTGTTCTTTGAAAGTAGTTTGTTGCATGGGAGTGCCATTTATAGTTATTAGGTTATTAAAACCAGATTGCCATGCTCCTGCGACTGCCGCAATGACATAGCGGAACGGATAATAAGCTAGGCGGAGTACTAAAAGTAAAAATCCCCAAACCCAACCCGACCACCACACTGATCACACACCATCATACTGACCAGAGGCTGGTTGCAACTCCGATGACTAAGTACCAACGCTGGCTCGTCACAAAACCAGCGATCGCCCCAGCGCATCAGGGTAACGATAACCGGAAAGAGGGAAAGCCCCTCTTCCGTGAGACGGTATTCGCCACGCCCGTGTTCGTTGCGACTAAAGATACCGAGTTCGGTGAGGCGGCTTAAGCGGCTGCTCAGGATATTTGTGGCAATGCCCAGCGCCTGCTGAAAGCCACCAAAGGTGCGGACGCGATAAAAAGCAGCAGCTATGGTCAGTGCGGTCCAGCGATCGCCCAGTATTTCCAGACTGCGGTCCATAATCGGGTGTTTGGCATCCAGCGCCGAGGGTGCAATGCGGGATCGGCGCGAGGGCATATCGCTGGCCAGCGCGGAATCCGGCGCGCCGGGCCCGTAATGCCAGTCGCAGGCACGGGCATCGTAGGGAGCTTCACACTGGGCGCAACTGGGGACGGGGCTGAATTCTTTGCCGCAGGCGGCGTGCTTCAAATGATGGGTAAGACAGCCTTCAGTGAAATGCCAGCGCTTGTCCCAGTAGATGATGGCCAACGCGACATCGTAGAGGTCTTTGCCCATGTCGGTGAGGTGAAATTCATTGGCGCCATTCACATCCCGGCGTTCAATTACCCCCTGCTCTGCCAGCCGCTTCAAACGATTACTGACCAGACTTTTGGAAAGTCCGGTACATTTCACCAGCTCCGTAAAGCGAAAACGGCCGAGAAAGACCCAGTACGTCAAAAGCAGTGAGCTGCGATCGCCCACCACACCCAACGCACGACTGATGGCGCGGGCGTGCAGCAAGGGGTTGTCGAGAGGCAGCTCGGTAGAAACCGGCCGGCCCGGCGTCGTGATCTGAATCATCGGCGTATTCTACCACCGCGCAGCAGCTTGTATTCAGGCATCGCCGCTCGGCCGCCGACTTTGCGTTATCCGAAAACGCTGGGCAACAAAGCCCAATTCAGTGAGTGAAGCATTGCCCGCGGGGTTCAAGCCGGTTACGTGAAAGTCACTGTAGGCCGCCGCAAAGTTCAGCGGCATCGGCCCGGTCAAATTAATGGTCAACTGTGAACCGGCACGGGCGTAGGCCTGCTCGGCTTGTGCGATAAAGCGTTCATCGGTGGAATAGAGAAAGGCAGTCAACCCGCCAGCCTCGCGCACATCCTGCGTTGCCTGCTGAAGAGCGTCGCCGGCATCGTCGCAGTCAATCACAAAGCTTACCGGGCCGAAGCGCTCACCCAGGTAGAGATCGCGCTGCTGCTTGTTAACACTCAGCATCAGCGGTGTACGTGTGCGCGCATTCGGGTAGTCCGGGTGTTCGTAGCGAGTACTAGGAAGAATCACTTCGGCCTGCCCGGCCAGATGGTCCAGCAGGGTTTCGGTCTCGGGCGACTGGATCGTCGCCAGTATCATGGCCGCCTTGCGCGGATTCGAGGCGATAGCCTGCACGGCATCGGCCAGACGCTGACGCACTTCGCTGGCGGGTATCCAGTTGTCGCCCTCACGCACACCCTGTTTTGGCAGGTAGATATTCTGGGGGCTGGTACACATTTGCGCGGAGAACATGCACAGGGTGGTGGCCAACGCGCGAATCACCGCATCCAGATCCTTGCAGGAATCGAGTACTACCGTATTTACCCCCGCCGTCTCGGTAAAGCACAAGGCAGGGTGCGCATTCTGTTCCACCCAGCTGCCAAACTGCGCACTGCCGGTGAAATCCACAATCGCAGTTTGCGGGTGTTTGACCAGTATCTTGCCCAAGGGCTCGTCGCGGGTATCGAGCTGCAGCGTTACCAGATCCGGATTCTGGCCATTGGCTGCCAGCACCTCGCGAAAGCATTTTACGCTGAGTGCCATGGGCAATACTGAACCGGGATGAGGTTTTACGATTACCGGGTTACCCGTGGCAAGGCTGGCCATCATAGACGGCCAGGCATTCCAGGTAGGGAAACTGGCGCAGGTAAAACACACCGCCACACCTCGTGGTACGAGGCGGTAGGTTTTATCAAGCGAAATGGTGGCCTTGCCGAACTGGCGTTCCCAGTACGCGGTATCCGGCGTAAAGCGCATGGCCTCGTAGGCATAGACCAGCGCCTCGATCGCCCGATCCAGTGCATTGGCGCCGCTGCCGGTAAAACTCATATTCGGGCTTTGCCCGGCGGTGTGCATCACCGCCTTTGAAATAAGAAATACCTTTTTCTCCAGCGCGTCTATCACTTCCAGTAAAAGCCCGATGCGCTGCTCCGGCTTCAGCGCAGCCCAATCCGGCATGGCTGCCTCAGCGGCGTTGAACAGCTCGTCGGGTTCACAGCGCGGATAACTGATACCCAAAGGCTTGCAGGTATAGGGCGAGACTTCCTCACCAACTCGATCTACAACACCAGGCAGGTTCAACTCAAAGTGTGTGCTGCACAGCGCCGCAAAGGCTTGTTCGGCCTCGGCGTTCAAGGCCTCGCCATCGGCAACCTGGGCCGCCGCTTCCGGAAAGGGCGACCAGTGAAAACGCTCTTTGCAGGCTTTACGGGCGGCGCTAAAACGCGCTTCGTGTTTTTCAAACAGTTCCATCAGTTCTGTGCCCTCCTCCAGCGAATGCTGTGATGTTTTTTGCCTTTGGGCGTTTCCTCATCGGCCGACAGCGTCAATGTGTCGCCATCAAAACTCATACGACGGCGCTGTTCGCTGCCGACAAAATTGGGGTTCAATGACAATTCAACCCGGTGTACCACCTCCTCGCCGTCAATGCGAAACGAACCGCCGTAGGAAAAGTAGCTGTCAAAAGCGGCAAGCTTTTCATCCCCAGGCGCTTTTGCGGGAACAGGATGAGACAGCGTCGGCCGATCAGCGCGGGCAATCGTCGCGCTCATCTGACCGTCTGCCGTGTACAGAATGCGACCCACTGGTTTTTCGCCGAAGGGGTGAGTGACAGTCTTATTGAGGCTGATCGTCCAGCTCTCCAGTTTCCAGCCACCTAAAATGGGATGGCTCATTTCATGCGCTCCACTACCATGGCCGAGCCCACCCCACCGGCCCCGGTCGCGACCACCAGGCCGAGGGTTTTGTCATCCCGCTCGAGCACATCACACAGGGTTGAAAGCAACACCGCGCCAGTGGCCCCCATCGGATGGCCCTTGGCCAGATGCCCGCCGCCCACATTCACCTGCTCTGGATCAACACCGTAGCGCCGTTCGAACAACACGGGCACCACCGCAAAGGCCTCCATAAATTCAATGCGATCAATGTCTCGCAGTGACAAACCCAATTGCTTTAGCAGGGCATCCATCGCTGCCATGCCTCCGGTAAGTGAATCGGCGGGGCTGGCAGCCGCATCCAGCCAACCCAGTATCCGAGCGCGCGCCCTCGTTTTTCCCGCCGCCCCGGCAATCAAGCCCAGCGCCGCGCCGTCGACCATGGGTGGCGCATTGGCAAAACTGTGGCGATAGTCGATTTCACGCTGACTCAGTATGGCCTGAAAGGGTTTTGCCATGGCTTCAAAGCCCGGGGGCATTTCTGCCAGGCTGTCCGCGGTCGTATTCGCGCGAATGCATTCATCCTGATCTGCGAGTAGCTTGCCGTCGGCGTCACGCACGGCAATTCGCGATTGCTGATAGCCCTCTGCCTGCGCCGCGCGCTGGTGAGAACGCAGAGTGACCCCATTCAGTTCGTCGCGCGTTACCTGCTCTTTGGTCGCAAGAATATCGGCAGACAGCGCAACGGGAATATAGCGTTCCTCTAACGGTAGCTCCGCATCCTGATAGTAGTGGGCCTTGTCAGCCATAAAGGGCACCTGCGACATACACTCCACCCCGCCCGCCAGCACCTGCGGATACTGGCCCAGCGCGCAGGCGTTCGCGGCAAGGCCGATACTGCTCAGCCCTGAGGCGCAAAAGTGGTTCAACGTCATGGCAGTACAATGCTCGGGCAGGCGCGCATGCAATTTACTCTGCAGCGCAAGGTTGCCGCCCTGAGCACCGAGTTGACCAACACAGCCGAGGGTTAAGGCCGCCACGCTGTCCAGCGTCTGATTTTCGCGCAGCGCATCGACCAAACGGCTGACCAGCTTTGCGGGGGGCATTTCCGCCAGGCTGCCGCCCTCACGAGCTTTGGTGCGCGGGGTTCGAAGGCAATCAATTACGTAAGCTTCCATTATGTTTTAATCCCTACCAGTCGTGGGCATCGGCCCAGGTCGCGTGAAAGCCGGCGGGCACTCGCACCGGCAGGTGCACCCGGGCCAATGGACCTTTATCGATGGCCCGCGCATCCCAGATTCTGAACTCCGATTCACCTGTGCCTTCGTGGCTGCACAGCCCCACCACATAACCATCGTCTTCTTCCGTGGCGCCGATGCGCGGGGCAAAGGCCACTTCCGAGCCACACATACCGGGCTCGTAAAAATACGACGTTTTATTGCCCTGCTGAAAATCGTAGCGATAAAACCCTTCGAATTTCAGAGTGTCGGTTTTGGCAATGGCTTGCACATAGGCATAGCGATTGGGCTGACCACTTACACCCAGATTAATACTCGGAAACTCACCAATCGCATCATCGAGATCGCGGGTGGTGCATTTGCCGGTTTTCAGGTTCATACGCCATTCGCTGGGTATGGCATTGAGCGCCAGCACTTCCACCATGGCGCGATAGGGGCCAAAGGCCGCGCCATTCGCGTGAGGGTTGGGCACCATTTTGCAGCCGAGCATCACAATCTCGTCGCCCTCTTCCCAGGCGTTGATAACGTGATAGATATAACAGGGGTCGGTTTCAAACCAGCGCACCTCACCCTTGCACTTGCGCGGCACCACGCCAAAACGCGTCGGCTGGTTGGCAATTTCGATCGACCACTGACGCTGCCGCAGAGCCTGCTCGGTAAACACCACCGGCAGGTCGTGCAAGACAAAATAATTTTCAGTAAAGGCCATATCGTGAGGCAGGCGCGGCCCGGGTAGTTCAACGGTCTGGAAACCGGTCAGTTCATTATCGGCATTCACCACGCCACAGCTCATCCACGGTTCATACAAGGCGTAGTCGAAAAACAGGAACTCACCGGTGCGCGGGTCGGTTTTGGAATGGGCGGAAACATGGCGTGGCAGCGCGCCGCCGAAATTTTCCTCGCGCAGGGTATCCAGTGTTCTCGGGTCGAGACGCACCGGGTTGCCGCTGATATACCACAGGGCCATCAGCTCGCCATTGTGCAGTATCACGTCGGTATTGGCGGTGTCTTTATAGACCTTGGGTTCCCGCTTCATGGTCGCCGGTTCCATCACCCCGGCGACCGGACATTGTCCGTTGGCGTCGTCGATAAAATCTGCTGATCGCACATAGCGATTGCGATATTCCGCTTTACCATTTTCCAGATAGACGCCGTGCATCATGCCATCACCATCAAACCAGTGATGCATGCCGACCGGCGTGTTCAGCGGATTAGGCCCATTGCGCAGATAGCTGCCGCAGAGGTCTTTCGGTATCTCACCCGTAACTTTTAGGTCCACGCAGGTGCTTTCTTCGGTAACCGGCGCGTAAAGCCCTTGCAGGTAGGGGTTTTTATTATTGGGGCCCGGCAGGGGATTGGTTCTGGAATCTTGAAGGGGATCGACCGCGCTCATGGCATTCTCCGGTGCGTTCATCAGCTTCTGTTGACAGGTTCTGTAATGCAAGCGTAGGATTTCATTGTAGAACTCACAGAACAACTGTCAATAGCGCACCTGTAAAGCAGGGAGAATAAAGGCAATGGCCGAGGTCTCTTCACTCTGGCAACTGTTTCAGCAGGCTGTTAGCGCCGCTCCGCAGCAGGAAGCCCTGTTGGACCCACCCAACCGGGCGGCTCTCTGCGGCACACCGGCACAGCGCCTCAACTTCAGCGAGGCACAGCAGTCCGCGCTCAGTATCGCCTCGCAACTTCACGACAGCGGTCTGCGCGCCGGCGATATTGTGCTGGTGCTATTACCTAACATCGTGGAGCTGCCCCTTCTGTATCTCGCGGCAGCGCGACTGGGTCTGATCATCTCCCCCGCGCCGGTGCAGTACCAATCCCACGAATTGCGCATGATTATCGACAGCACCCACCCCCGCGCGGTGGTCAGCTGCAGCCGCTTTAAAAACGAAAACCTGCAAGCACATTTCGAAGGATTAACGCCAAAGAGCACCCTGAAATTCAGTATTGATAGCAACGCCGAGGACTGGATAGCACTTGATAAGCCACTCGCAAGCGTTGATTTGACAGAGGTTCCTGTACCCGACCGCGAAGCCCTGTTTACCCTGTGCTGGACTTCCGGCACTACCGGCACCCCGAAGGGCGTGCCTCGCCGCCACCGTCACTGGCTGGCCATGATTCCCGCCTTTGAAGACGCAACCGCTCTGCCCAAGGGCGCCGCGATGGTTGCCCCCTTCCCCATGGTGAACATGGCAGCGATCAGCGTGTTTCTGGTGTACTGGCTGTCGGTACACGGCAAGCTCGCCTTGCACCACCCGCTGGACCTGCCGGTATTCCTGCAACAGATTGAAGAGGAAAAGGCCCTCTACACCGTAGCGCCACCAGCCCTGCTTTCCCTCCTGCTGGCCAAGCCGGAGCTGATGAACAGTCGCGACCTGTCTAGTTTGCGAGTGATCGGTTCCGGCAGTGCACCGCTCGCACCGTCGATGATTTCCGGTTTCAAGGAAAAGCTCGGCGTAGACGTCGTAAATATGTTCGGCTCCAACGAGGGCTGCTGCCTGGTATCCGATGCGCAAGACGTTCCAGATTCACAGGCACGGGCCAGTCTGTTTCCGCGCTTTGGCGCACCCAACCTTAATTGGCACAACCGCATTGCCGAAGTTTTTCATACCCGCCTGCTCGATGTGGACAGCGGCGAGGTTATCGATCGAGCCGGTCAACCGGGGGAGCTGGTGATCAAAGGCGATACCGTATTTGAAGGTTACTGGCACAGTAGCGAGGCCAATGCCGAACTGTTTGACAGCGAGGGCTATTTCCGCACCGGCGACCTGTTTGAAATAACCGGTGAAAACGATGCCTTTTACCGTTTCGTTGGCCGTTGCAAAGACCTGATCGTGCGCGGCGGTATGAAAATCTCACCGGAAGAAATCGATCAGCTGCTGGCGGGGCACCCGTCGATACAGGAAGCCGCCGTTGCGCCCTACCCCGATGAACATCTCGGCCAGCGTATCGCCGCATTTGTCGTCAGTGAGCAGGCAGTCTCGGTAGAAGATCTAAGTTCGCATCTGGAAAACTGCGGGCTGGCAAAATTCAAATGGCCGGAAAAAGTGGTCGCGGTCGAGGCTCTGCCCCGCAACCCACTCGGTAAAGTATTGCGCCACGAATTGGCTAAAGATTTGGAGTGTAGCGAAGGATGAGCCAGTCCCGTTTTGAAGCGCTGTGCTCGCGCCTCACTCTGCCTGTTGTACAGGCACCGATGTTCCTGATCTCCGGGCCGGAGATGGTTATTGCCGCCGCCAATGCCGGCATTATGGGTTCCTTCCCCACTCAAAATGCACGCACCGGCGAGCAACTGAATGACTGGCTGGACATCATAAAACAGGGCTGTAAAGACAAGCCCTGGGCAGCCAACCTGATCGTACATCCCACCTTTCAGCGTCGGGATGCGGATCTGGAATTGCTGCTGCACTACCAGCCTGACCTGATCGTGACCGCACTGGGTAGCCCAAAACACATTATCGAACAGGCTCATAAAGCAGGCTCGCTGGTATTCGCCGATGTCATCAGCCCAACCTTCGCCCGCAAGGCGGTGGATGCCGGCGTCGATGGTCTGGTACTGGTCTGCTCCGGCGCCGGCGGCCACACCGGCCCGCTCAGCCCCTTTGCCTTTGTGGATGCCGTGAGAGAGTTCTGGGATGGCCCACTGATTCTCGGCGGCGGCATAGCCAGCGGTCGAGGCATTCGAGCCACACAGGCGCTCGGGGTAGACCTTGCCTATTTAGGTACGCGTTTTCTGGCCAGCCGCGAAAGCATGGCCGCGGATGGCTACAAGCAGATGGTGATCGACAGCAGTGTGGATGACATTGTCTGCTCAGACGCCATTACCGGCGTAGCTGCAAACTGGTTGCGCGCCTCCCTGCAAAGCGCCGGGCTTGATCCGAGCAACATGCCCCAAAAGGCACAGATGGATGTCAGCGCCAGTGTGGATGCCAAGCGCTGGAAGGATATCTGGGCTGCAGGTCAGTCGGTCGGACCAGTCAAACAGCTGCAGTCCATACAGGAAATCGTTGACGAATTGTCAGAACAGTTTGCACCATGAATTAACAGGTCGCGGAGGAAAATAATAATGAACCGTCGCCGAACACTAATTGGAACCTTAGCCCTGCTTGGCAGCACCAGTCTTTACGCCAATTCGCCGGTACTGGAGGAGGTTATTGTTACCGCCCAACTGCGCAGCCAAAGCCTGCAGGATGTGCCGGTATCGGTGAGCGCCATGGGGGGCAATAAAATACAGGAAGCCGGTATCGACAAGATCGAAAACCTGCAGGCCTATATCCCCAATTTCACCATGTCGGAAACCGGGATCGGCACCAACATTTACATTCGCGGTCTGGGCAGTGGGATTAATCAGGGCTTTGAACAATCTGTGGGCATGTACTTTGACGGTATCTACTACGGCCGTGCCCAGCTTTCCCGTGCACCCTTTCTCGACCTCGAACGCGTGGAAGTGCTGCGCGGTCCGCAGAATATTCTGTACGGCAAAAATAGCATTGCCGGCGCTGTCAGCCTGCACTCGCGGCGCCCCGGCGAGGAAAGCGAGGGCAAGGTCTCTCTGCTCTATGAGCCGGATCACGGTGAGGAAGTGGTTGATCTGGTTCTGTCCGGACCGCTCACTGACACAGTGGGTGTTCGCTTTGCCGGGCGCTATCGCCAGCTGGACGGCTATATTGAAAATCTGACCCTGAATCGGGATGAGCCAGCACGCGATGAAGTCACCGCTCGCTTGCTGATCGACTGGGCCGTATCCGACCGGTTGCAAATACTGACCAAGCTGGAAGCCGGCAAGTTCGACGTCACCGGCCGGCAAGTAGAGGTGGTAACAGATGTGCCGTCGAACTCCACCAACCCGCTGTTCGCCGGTCGCACCTATGCCGAAATACTCAACAATACACAGATACCCGGCGTGCTGAATATCGACGCCGATGAGTCGGTGCTAAACAACTTCCAGGATTACAAACGCTCATCCAATGGCGATTACAGCCACAACGATACCCGCAACCTCACCGTCAAGGCGGACTACGACCTCAATGGCCACGTACTGACGTTTATCACGGGGTTTATGGCCTACGAATTTGAAGAAGTGGCCGACGTGGATTTTACCGGCGCCGAAGTTTTTGATGCCTTGCTGCAGGAAGAGTACTCCCAGTTCAGCCAGGAATTCCGCTGGGTATCTCCGGTGGGCGACAACTTTGAATACATCGCCGGCGGTTACTTTCAAAAAAGCGACTTGGATTATTTTGATTCCGTGCGCATAGACAGCACCATTTTACCGGAACTCCTGAACGTGGCCGACGCCGCAGCCGGTGGCGATCTCGGCGACCGACCAGCCGATGGTGATGTGTTTGGCGGTGCAGCGGGAGTGGGCGATGCCGGTGAACACTTGCGCAAGTTGCGCACCCCACGTGAATTTACGACCGACACCGAGCTGTGGTCTATTTTCTTTCAGGGAACCTGGCATTGGCGCCACAACCTGCGTGCAACCCTTGGTGCGCGGCTGTCATACGAAACCAAGGACGGCAGTCGCTCCATTAAACTGACCAACGACGGTAGCCAGCTGGACCCACAGGAGGTTCGCACCGTATTGGCAAAGGTGCTCTCGGTTGAAGAGCAGGATCTCGAAGGCAGCCGCTCTTCGACCAATATCTCACCCTTGTTTACTCTGCAATACGAATTCGACAGCACCATGCTCTTCGCGACTCTGAGTCAGGGCTTCAAGTCGGGCGGTTTTGATGCGCGCTCCAACCAATCTCCCGCCGCCGATGACCCGGCGCCGCACAACCCCAACTATGGGGACGATCCGCAAGAGCAGTTTATCGGCTCTTTTGAGTTTGAAGAGGAGGAAGCTATTACGCTAGAGGTTGGCAGCAAAAGTACGCTGTGGGATGGCCGCGCCGACCTGAACGCTACAGCCTTCATAACCGAATACGATGACCTGCAGGTCAGCATTTTTGATGGCACGCTGGGTTTTAACGTGGGCAATGCCGGTGCCGCTCGAACCATGGGCATTGAAGTCGATGGGCGCGTCGCTCTGACCGACAGCCTCACCCTGAGCGGCGCCTTGGCCGTGCTGGATTTTGAATTTACTAAATTTGAGAACGGTCAGTGCTTTCAGCAGCAGCCTGATCCAGACGGCGACGGTCTGTGCGACTTTACCGGCAAAACCAACCAGTACGTAGCGGACTATTCGGGCAATCTGTCGCTGGCCTATGAAAATCCGCTGGCTAACGGACTCACTGTGCGCGGCGCCTTTGATGTGGTGTTTTCCGGGGAATACAATCCAACACAGGATCTTGACCCGCGCTTGCTGCAGGATGCCTACTACAAAGTGAATCTGCGGGCGGCCATTGCCGACGAAGCAGCGGGCTGGGAGTTTGCACTGATTGGCAAGAACCTGACCGACGAGGTGATCATCACCTACGCCAACAGCATGTCACTGGCCAACAGTGTATTTGGTGCCATCGGCCACTACGCCTTTATCGAACGACCGCGCAACGTGGCGGCACAGTTTACCTATCGCTGGTAACAGCTGCCTGGGAAAGACGGAGAACAGAATGAGCAAGGACGTATTTATTCTCGGCTGGTCGCAAACCGATTTTGCCCGGCACTGGGGCCGCGAAGACAAGGGCCTCGCAGCCATCATGGGGGCGGCGCTGGAAGACGTGCTTGAGCACGCGCGCATTCCAGCATCGGCAATTCAGTCAGCTCACGTCGGCAATTTTATGGCGGAGCTGACCAATGGCCAGGGACAACTGGGAGGCGTGCTGGCTTCCGTTGACCCGGCCCTGCACGGCCTGCCCATCTCCCGCCACGAGGCCGCCTGCGCCTCGGGCAGCATGGCCGTATTGGCGGCCATGACGGAAATTGAAGCCGGCCGCTACGACTGCGTGCTGGCGCTGGGGGTAGAACAGGAGCGCCACTTGAGCGGCGAACAGGCCGCCAAACATATGGCCGTTGCGGCGCTGGCGGGAGAAGAATCCGAAGCCGCCACTTTCTGCTGGCCGTGGATGTTCGAAGCTCTCGCTGGCGAATACGAGCGGCGCTACGGTCTGAACGAAGCCGCCATGCGCGAGATCGGCAAAATCAATTTCAGCAACGCCAAAGACAACCCCCGCGCCCAAACCCGCGACTGGCAATTCGCCGAAGGCAGCTTCGACGCCGACGATGCACGCAACCCCTTAGTAGAAGGACGCCTGCGGCGCAACGACTGCGCCGGCTTTACCGACGGCGCTGCCGCGGTGTTGCTGGTCAGCGCCGACAAGGCCAGAGAGCTGGGCGCTGATCCGGAAAAACTGCCGCGCATACTCGGCTGGGGCCACACCACCGCCACCCTGCGCCAGAAAGACAAACTGGCTCTCAGCGCCGATGAACCCCTGATTTTTCCCCACGTCGCCAAAGCCATCTCCGACGCACAGCATCGCGCCGGCCTGCCCAATACCGGATTGATCGACGTCATCGAAACCCACGACTGCTTCACGATCACGGAATACATGGCCATTGACCATTTTGGTATTACCGCGCCCGGCAAGAGCTGGCAGGCAATTGAAGACGGCCGCATTACCCGCAGCGGCAGCATTCCGATCAATCCCGGCGGCGGCCTGATGGGACAGGGACATCCGGTTGGAGCAACCGGTATTCGCATGCTGGCCGATGCCGCGCGACAGGTAACCGGAACGGCCGGCGCTGCGCAGATTGATGGGGTAAAGCGAGCGCAAACTTTGAACCTGGGCGGCAGCGCGACGACCATTGCGAGCTTTGTGGTGGGCTATTAGCCATTACATTCAAACGCCGCCCTGCTCCCGAGAGAACTGGGTGAGCGGCTTCTTTTCGTTAAAAGAAACACAAATGTCGCAGTAGCTGACACGGGCGCGGTGCTATAATCGCGCCACACCCTGCCAAGCTACCAGGTTCGCAATGACTGTCCCCGCCCACCGATGGAGTTTAACCGGCCTGACGCTGGTACTGCTGCTTTGCTGCGGTTTAGCGGGTAATTCTGCAGCGCCTTTTACTACACCTGACCAGCCTTCACAGCTGCTGACGCTGCATGATCTGGCAGACGGCCTGCACAACCGGCTCAGCGAGGTTCGTCCTGCGGGTTTTGATGGGCAGGATGACTCCGACACTGTAGCCGTTTCTGAGGTTTCGTATTCACCCGCAACCCAGATTGGCCACGCCTACAGCAAGGCTTTTCGGGCCTTTGCCGCCAGCCGGCATCATTGGCGCCCGGCCAGTCGCGCGCCCCCAACCTCGCGATCGATATAAGCACACCATCGATTAACCGGCCTGCCTTTGGCGCGCCGACAGAGGAAAATCCATGAAAACGTCACGAATGCGGGCTGTCGTCTACAGCCTGATTGTTGTGCTGGGCCTGTTATGTGCCCTGCCCAATGTAATACCCGACCGCCTGAGCAATGAACTGCCCTCCTGGTACCGCAATAACACGTTCCAGCTCGGCCTGGATTTGCGCGGTGGCTCTCACCTTTTGCTGGAAATAGATCAACGTCAGTTACTGGGCGAACACCATCAGCAATTGGCGGATTCACTGCGCCGCACGCTGCGCGAAAATAAGCTACGCGTTGACCGCATTACGGCCAGCGAGCAGAGCGTTGTCATTCACACTGCATCGGAGCCGGCCAGTGTGGCTCAGGTGGTGGCTGGCAGCCTTAAAGAACCGGGACAGGAAGCATTTTACCGCGTGCACCGCGAAACAGCACAGGTAACGGTGACCTTAAAACCCGAACACAAAGTCCAATTACTCGACGATGCCATCGAACGCAGCCTGGACATTCTGCGCAAGCGCCTGGATGAAAGTGGACTGGTGGAACCGAGCATTACCCGGCAGGGCAGCGACGCCATACTGGTGCAGCTGCCCGGCGTGGATAACCCGCAGTCCATTCGAAAGCTTCTGGGTACAACAGCCAAAATGTCCTTTCACTGGGTTGCTGACGGGCGCGGCAGCACGCTGACCAAAAACCTGCCGGGTGAGGATGGCCAGCGTTTCCGGCTGGAACAGGAACAGGTACTCAGCGGCGAACATATCAGTGATGCCCGACTCGGCTTTAACCCCGAATCCGGCCAGCCGGTTATCAACTTTCGACTGGACTCGCGCGGTGCCAGCCTGTTCAGCAAACTCACCGGCGACAATATCGGTCGCGCACTGGCCATTGTGCTGGATGATCGCGTTTTAACGGCGCCGGTCATTCGCTCAATGATTGGCGCCAACGGCGAGATCAGCGGCAATTTCACCGTGCCCGAAGCCAGCAATCTAGCCCTGATGCTGCGCGCCGGCGCTCTGCCTGCAAAACTGCATGTGATTGAAGAACGTACAGTCGGGCCCGACCTGGGCAGCGACTCCATTGCCATGGGTCTGAGCACCGGTCTGCTGGGTGCCGGCCTGGTGATTGCCTTCATGTTACTGAGCTACCGCAGCTGGGGCCTGATTGCCTGTACCGCCCTGGGTATCAACGTGGTGCTGATCTTCGGCGTGCTCAGTCTGCTGGGGGCCACACTAACCCTGCCGGGCATTGCCGGTCTGATCCTGACGATCGGTATGGCGGTGGACGCCAATATCCTCATAAACGAGCGCATTCGCGAGGAAACCCGGCGCGGTAAATCCGCACAACTGGCCCTGCAGGAAGGCTTTGACCGCGCCTACGCAACCATACTCGATTCCAACCTGACCACACTGATCGCCGTCAGCCTGCTGTTCCTGTTCGGCAGCGGTCCGGTTCGCGGTTTTGCAGTAACCATCGCCATCGGTTTGCTGACCTCGCTATTTACCTCAGTGGCGGTAACACGCCAGATTATGCAGGCGGTCGTTGCGGGAAGGCGCAGAAAACCCTTGCCGCTGCCAAAAGAGCATTTGCTTGATCGGTTAACGCGCCAACCGTTAAATTTAATGAAAGGTCGTCGCGCCGGATTAATCGGCTCGGCGGTGTTATCGCTGGCCTCCATCCTGCTGGTGATAAACCCCGGCCTGAATTACGGCGTGGACTTCAGCGGTGGAACGGTTATCGAACTGCAATTGCCTAATTCCACTCAGGGCGAGCTGCGCCAACTGCTCACCGACAACGGCATTGCTTCTGCTGCTGTTCAGGGCATTGGCAGTGATGACAGCAGCGACCGCTATCTGGTGCGGCTGCCGAGCCATAGCGCCAGCGAGAGTGAACTGACCAGCGGCAACACCGTGGAGCAGATCCGTTCGCTGCTTGGCGATACGCATTCGGCGGCCAGTATCGATCGGGTTGATCAGGTCGGCCCCAAGATCAGCGCCAGTTTTGGCGAAGACACCGTGCTGGCCATTATCCTGGCCTGCGGCGGTCTGCTGCTGTATCTGTGGCTGCGCTTTGAAGCGCATTTTGCGCTCGCTGCAACGCTGACCATTGCCCTCGACCTGACCAAAACCCTGGGGTTTTTCGCCCTGTTTGGTATTGAGTTCAACCTGACCGCAGTGGCCGCCCTGCTGGCATTGATCGGTTACTCCATCAACGACAAGGTAGTTGTGTTTGACCGCATTCGGGAAAACCTTCGCGCGGAACCCGATCAACCCCTGCTGGAACTTCTGAACAGCAGCATAAGCGCCACCCTTACACGCACAGTGTTTACGTCGCTCACGACCTTTGTCGCTCTGCTGCCAATGGCCGTAGCCGGCGGGCACGCAGTCGCGAGCTTCGCCCAGCCCATGCTGTTTGGCATTGTGGTCGGCACCAGCTCCTCCGTACTGATTGCCGCACCCATTGTCTATCTGCTTGGACAGCGCCGTATCAAGCAAGGGCGCTCCCAGCTTCGCGCCACCCGCGAGCAAATACAAAGCGAGCTCGATCTGCTACCCTGATTTTGCGCACCGCCGCCCGGCGGTGCCCGCTTTTGGATTTGTCCCGGCATGACACTTGAGTTCTCCAGCCAGATTATTTTTGTCGGTGCCCTGCTGGCCCTGCTGAGCATTTTTGCCAGTGTGGTGTCGCGCAAACTGGGTGCGCCGATTCTGCTGGTCTTTCTGGTGTTGGGCATGCTCGCCGGTGAAGACGGTCCCGGTGGCATTCACTTTAATGACATTGGTCTGGCCTTTGTGCTGGGCAACCTGGCGCTGGCCATTATTCTTCTGGACGGCGGGCTCGGCACACGCCGCGAGGCCTTTAGGGTCAGCCTGAAACCCGCCCTGTCGCTGGCCACGGTGGGGGTAATCGGTACCGCCGCCATCACCGGCCTCGCCGTGCACTGGATTCTGGGCCTGCCCTGGCCGGAGTCCTTTCTGGTGGGCGCCATTGTCGGCTCGACTGATGCAGCGGCGGTTTTCGGCTTGCTCGGTTCTGCCGGTATTCACCTGAAGGAGCGCACCCGCGCCACACTGGAGGTTGAATCGGGCACCAACGACCCGATGGCCATATTTCTTACTGTGATTCTGGTGCAGCTGCTGTCACAAGGGGGGGCGCTGGACTTAAGCGCGCTCGTCACCTTTTTTATTCAGCAAATGGGTTTGGGTATGGTAATGGGGCTGGCCGGTGGCTTTTGCTTCCGCTGGTTACTCCTCAGATTGGAGCTGCCCAACTCTCTCTATCCGCTTGCCGTGTTGACCGCAGGTTTAAGCGTGTTCGGCTTGACCAGCCTGATCAACGGCAGCGGCTTTCTCGCGGTATACGTATTTGGCGTGATCATCGGCAACAGCTCGCTGCCCTTCAACAAGGATATTCACCGCTTCCACGACGGCATCGCCTGGCTCAGTCAGATAGGCATGTTCCTGATGCTGGGCCTGTTGATTACACCCAGTCATATGACGCCGGTGATAGCGCCGGCGATTGCCATTGCCCTGGTACTGATTTTTATCGCCCGGCCCCTGAGCGTAGCCCTGTCGCTGCTGCCTTTTCACTTTCCGGTGCGCGAGCAGCTGTTTATCAGCTGGTGTGGTTTGCGCGGTGCGGTGCCCATCATCCTCGCCCTCTACCCCTCGCTCGCCGGGCTGGAAACCACTGAACTGGTGTTTGAGCTGGTGTTTGTGGTGGTGCTGGTGTCGCTGATTCTGCAGGGCTGGTCTATCGCCTCTGTCGCTCGATCCCTGCGGATTCTGGTGCCGGAGCAGAACAATGATCCGGCCCATTTTCAGGTGGTGTTGCCCAGTGAACAGGGTAAAACCCTGCATCTCTACCAGGTCATTTCCGGCTGTAAGGCCAATGGCATGGCGATCAATCGTCTGCCCGCCGGTGAAGGTACCCAGACGATAGGTATTATTCGCGACGGTGTTTTTCAAAGTGCCGCGCAGAAGGCCACATTGGAGCCCGAGGACCATGTCATGATTCTCGCCAGTGAACCAATCAGCGCTATCGGCGCCCTGTTTGCGCCGCTCGAAACACTGGAAAGCCAGCAGCAGGCCCAGACCTCGTTCTTCGGGGAATTTGTCATCTCACCCGAGGCAACGCTGGGCGATTTGGCCGAGATATACGGCGTGCGTGTTGCGGCACAGGATCGACAGGAAACGATAGGGCATTACCTGAGCCGTCACTTTCATAACCGCCCGGTGGTAGGCGACAGGCTGTCGATGGGGCATCTGCGTTTTGTGGTCAGAAAGCTGGATGGGGGCGGCATCAGTGCGGTGGGCCTGAAACTCTCGCCGCCACCGGATCAGCCATAGTTCAGCTGCCGGAACCCAAGCGCAAACTCACCACATCAGGTCGTCGGGAATCTGATAATCCGCATAGGGGTCGTCTTCGTCTACTGCCTGACTGGCCGACTTGTCGTGCAACACCAGTACCCGGCTTTTATCCCGCTGCTTGATCTTTTCCGCCACGGTCGCCGGCACCAGCTCGTAGGTCTCTCCCTGTTTGACGATGGCTATCTGACCGCGCGTCAGCTGGGTCTGCAGGTCATTGGTGACATAGAGCTTTTTGATCTTTTTGCCGTCGACAAACTGATAGGACAGCTCGCCGCCTCGGCGATCAAGTTTGTGGGTGCTAATCAATTGCGTGATCTGTGCCTGTATCGCCTTTTTCTCGGCCTCGGCCTGACGCTGCCGGTTAAGCTCACGGTCGCGCTCGGCTTTTTCTGCCAGTGCACGGGCAGCGGCGGCTTTGCTTTCATCGATCTGAGCCTGTCCCTTGGGCTGTTTGGCGGCCTTGCGCTTTTCTTTTTTGAGCTGCTTGGCTTTTTTCTCGTCGACAACACCGGCCTTGAGTAACTGTTCCTGTAAGGAACTCATTTTCGAACACCCTGAACTGAACTATTGTGGCGCCAAGTGTAAAGCATTCACCGGCCCGGAGCAGCCTCAGCTTTCGTGCTCAAGCAGGCGGACATAGAGCGTATCAAAGCGGGCGTCGGAATGCAGCCGCATGGCGCGACGAATATGCCGGCGGGCCTCATCAAAGCGCTCGGCCTCTTCCGCCTGTTGCGCCAGAAGATAGTGGTAGAAGGGGTTTTGCTGACGATAGTAGCGCATCATCCTGTCCAGATCGTCGGCCAGCTCACTCTGCCCTCGACTGCGATACAGCATCTGCAGGTTACTCATGGCCTGTAGCTGGCGTGTATTGTGTTGCAAGGCCAGCAGCCAGGCCGATTCCGCATGTTCGAGCAAGCCGACACGGCGATAGACCACTCCCAGATTCACCCAGATATGCGCGGCATCCGGGTACAGGCGCAGTGCGCGGCTTAGCTCGGCAAAGGCCAGCGGCAGATCATTTTTAAGCAGCGCCTCCGCACCCAGGTTATTGTGCCATTCCGCGAGCGCCTGATCGTCGGTGAGCACAATACGGCGCTCGTAGTCAGTGGGATTCCTGCGCGGCAACCAATCCACCTCAACCTGCTTGCCCTGCTGGAAAATCACGGCATTGATATGCAGGGCCGCCACCGCAGATTGTCCCTCCACATCCCATTCGGGCGCCGCCTCTACTCGCTGGAAACTGGCGCGAACGCCAGCGTGGCGCATCAGACTGACCACCATGGCACTGTAGCTGAGGCAGTTTGCCTGATCCTCATGAAAGGCATCGGCCGCAGAATAGTTGGCGTCTCGCCGGTATTTGAGCACCGGCCATTCTTCGCGCAGGGATTTCATCAGCGCCAGTGCGGCGCCTTCACTGTCGGCATCGCGGATACTGAAATCCACAAAATGGCGCATCACCATATCGGGGTTCAGCCAGAACTCTTCATCGCGGTAAGGGCGCGGGTCCAGACCAATCGTTCGGCGGGCCAGCAATTGATCGGGATCGACGGTGGGAGCGGGCAACGACGCAGGCCCTGTGGCGCAGGCCACACAGAATAGCAGGGGCAGCAGTACCAGCAGTGGGCGCATCATTCGATCCGGAAAAACGGGGTAAGCCTGAGTATACTACCAGCCTTACCCCGTCGCGAGCCGAACGCAAGCGCCGCCTGGCTACTCCGTTTGGGTGTATTCTTGAACACTCACGACTGCGATGCTGGACGGGCTTTTGACGCCCGCTGGCGCAGCGGGTACTCTACATTCCATTTCAACTGAAATGTTTTAACGATAACAGGACACGCCCATGCATCTCGGTTTCAGCTCCATGAACACGGCTCACGACCCGGACCCCATCACCCTGGCAAAACGCCTTGAGGAACTGGGTTACGACTCGCTCTGGTACGGCGAGCACAGCCATATCCCCTGCTCCCGGAAAACGCCCTACCCGGCGGGCGGTGACATGCCTGCCCCCTATCGTCAGATGATGGACCCTTATGTTTCGCTGATGGCAGCGGCGGCGGTGACCAGTAAACTCAAGATCGGTACCGGTATTGCCCTCCTCATGGAACGCGACGTGTTCTCGCAGGCCAAGACCATCGCCACGTTGGATCACCTTTCCAATGGACGGGTCATCATCGGCACTGGGGTTGGCTGGAATGAGGAAGAGTTCGCTAACGTGAATCCCCACCCCTGGAACAAACGCTACACCGTGATGCGCGAAACCGTCGAGGCCATGCGCGAACTGTGGAACGAGGAAGAAGCCAGCTACCAGGGCGAGTTCGTGAAGTTCGAGCCGGTATGGAGCGCGCCTAAACCCATTCAAGCCGGCGGCCCGAAAATCATTTTCGGCGCAATGGGCCCGCTCGGGGTCAAGCATGCGGCCAAGTGGGCCGACGGCTGGTTCCCGGTGGATGTGGCCCTGCCCAATATCGAAACCGCCGTGAGCGAGTTCAAGCAGATGGTGGAAGACAACGGCCGCGATCCAAACAGCGTGGAGATTACCCTGCAGGTGATGGACTCGCCCACCCCCGACAAGCTTAAGCGTTTCCGGGATATGGGTTTTGACCGCTGCAATATCGGCGTCTCAATGGATATGTGGGACAAACCCGATCAGTTCCTGCCGATGATTGAAAAGTTTGCCGACGTTATCCCTGAACTCAAGGGCTAAACAAGCTCGCGGCCGCTCTTTTTTAGGGCGGCCTTTAATCCCGCTCCGGCCATCCGCGCTGCCATACGGCGCGGCAGCCATTTCAGCATGCGAATCATCAGTCTATTCTGCCAGCCCGGCATCCAGTAGCTGCGCCGGCCCAACTGCGACAATGCACCCTCCACCACCGCTTCCGGGGCCATCAACCCGGACAGTTGCTCATTGCTGAAACCCTGCTTACGTGGAGCTTCGGTATCTGTGGGCCCTGGGGCCAACAGCAGAATATCGACACCGCTGCCTTCACACTCCGCTGTCAGAGCGGTGCCCAAGGAATGCAGAAAGGCCTTGCTGGCGGCATAGGTCGCTGAAAACGGAAAGGCCACTTCACCTTCCATAGACCCGGTCAGAATCACACCACCGCGCTTGCGCGCCTTCATTCCCGGCAGCAAGTGATGGCACAGTGCCAGAGAAGCGACGCAGTTGGTGTTGACCATCGCGATGCACGTGTCGAGGCTATCTGCTTCAAAGCGGCCCTTGGTGCCAAAGCCTGCATTGCTGACCAGCAGATCGATTTCCTCTTCTCCCAGCGAAGCCAGCAGAGTATCAACCGCCCTGGCGTCTGATAAATCCACCGTTCTGACCAGACAGCGAACATTGTATTGGGCGCGAAGCTCCTCAGCCAAAGCCGTTAATTCAGGCTCTCGCCGCGCAGTTATGATCAGGTCGAAACCCTCTCGTGCCAGATGACGGGCGAAGGCTTTGCCCAGCCCCGAAGAGGCTCCGGTTACCAGCGCCACAGGGCCAAAGCGATCACGCAGTGATTCCGCCACAGCAACACTCCTTATTTTAATTTTGTCGGGCGATACCTTCAGGCCTCTGTTCCAGCGCCCGGATAACACACACCGGTTCCGCCCAGCCCGCAATAGCCCCCCGGATTTTTGGCCAGGTACTGCTGGTGGTAGTCCTCGGCAAAATAGAACTCGGGCGCGGCGATAATTTCGGTGGTGATCGGGGGCAGGCCTTTTTCCTGCAAAGCCCGCTCGTAGGCCACTTTGGAATTTTCCGCCTGCGCCTGCTGCGCGTCACCGTAGCTATAGATGCCGGACCGGTACTGAGTACCAACGTCGTTGCCCTGACGCATGCCCTGGGTCGGGTTGTGACTTTCCCAGAAGGTTTGCAGCAGGGTTTCATAACTGATGATCGACGGATCAAACACCACCAGCACCACCTCATTGTGGCCGGTCATGCCGGTGCAGACCTCCTGATAGGTGGGGTTTGGGGTAAGGCCCGCCGCATAGCCCACTGCCGTTGTGTAGACCCCGTCCAGTTGCCAGAACTTGCGCTCGGCACCCCAGAAGCAGCCCAAACCAAACATGGCGGTTTCCAGATGCACCGGATAAGGCCCTTTCAACGGAGCGTCCAGCACATAGTGCCGCTCCGGAACGGGCATCGCCTCGCTGCGTCCGGGCAGAGCCCTTTCCGGCGAGGGTAATTCACTCGACTTACCAAACAAACCCATCGTGCACTCCTTCTGTCGTGCTTCTTATATACCTACAGTTTTCTTGCCAGAAGCAGCCCGTCACCAATCGGCACCAGACTGCACTCTACCCGGTCGTCCGCCCCCACCAGCGCGTTGACCTTCTGGATGGCCCGAGTTTCTTCATCCTCACCAGGCTCGGCAACGCGACCGTCCCAGAGCGCATTGTCGATGGCGATCAGGCCGCCGGGGCGGAGCAGGGTCAGGCACTGTTCGTAGTACTGGGCGTAGTTTTCCTTGTCCGCATCAATAAAGGCGAAGTCGTAATACTCGCGCTCGCCCGAGGCGATCATCGCCGCCAGTGTCTCGGCCGCAGGCCCCAGACGCAGGTCGATCTTGTAGTCCACCCCCGCCTGCTCCCAGTAGCGTCGGGCAACATCGGTGTATTCCTTACTGGTATCGCAGGCGATGATTCGCCCCTCCGGCGGCAGCGCCAGCGCGGTGGCAAGGGTGCTGTAACCGGTAAACACGCCAATCTCAATGGTGTGGCTGGCACCCAGCATATTAATCAGCAGCTGCATAAACTGGGCCTGCTCGGGGGCGATCTGCATCCGGGCCATGGGCATGGCCATGGTTTCCTGCCGCAGCTCATTGAGCAGTGAGTGCTCCCTGACCGTAGTTTCCAGCAGATAGCGGTGCTCCGCATCCGTCAGACCATAGCTTTTGTTCGACATCGCTCTCGACTCCCAATCCACAACCAACTTCTTGTAAAACAATCAAAAATCATGCCGAAAGGCCGGCCCGAAGACCGAGATCCCACACTACCAAAAAACTTTCTAATATTGTTGCTATTTCTGACAAAACCGGTATAAATGGCGCCCTCTTTCCACCTCACTGGGGGACTTATGCTAAATGAAGAAATTGGACCTTATGCCGACAATGGAAGCCGGCTCATCAGCTGTTAACGTATACACCTCCTCCGATGAAAACCAAGATCATTTCATCGTCCGTGACGGTGTAGCATACGCCGGTACACATCTGATCATCGATCTCTGGGGAGCCTCCCATCTCGATGACATCCCCAGAATGGAAAAAGCCTTTCTAGAAGCCGTTAAAGTCTGTGGCGCTACGCTGCTGCATATTCATATGCACCACTTTACGCCCAACGGCGGCGTCTCCGGTGTAGCGGTTCTGGCAGAGTCACACATCAGTGTGCACACCTGGCCCGAACGCGACTACGCTGCCTTTGACGTATTCATGTGTGGCGATGCCCGTCCCGAACTGGCGATCCCTGTACTGCAACGCGCCTTCCATCCGAAGCGCATTGAAGTCAGCGAAAACCTGCGCGGGAGGATGGAGGATGTCTGAGCAGCACCTGCAGTTTCAGGAGAAACTGCACGATGGCTGGGCCCAGACCTTTGGCATCAAGAACGTTCTCTTCGAGAACAAAACAGACCACCAGCATCTCATTATTTTTGAGTCGATAAGCTTTGGTCGCGTAATGGCTCTGGATGGCATCATCCAGACCACCGAGCGCGACGAGTTCATCTACCACGAGATGCTGGCACACGTTCCGCTGTTCGCCCACGGCGAAGCCAGGGATGTGCTGATTATTGGCGGCGGCGACGGCGGCCTCTTGCGTGAAGTGCTCAAGCACGAGGGCGTGGACCACGTTACCCAGGTCGAAATTGATCAGGCGGTTATCGATATGTGTGTAGAGTACCTGCCGAACCACTCGGCCGGTGCCTACGACAATCCCCGCGCCAATATCGTGATCGACGACGGCATCAACTACGTGAAGCACTGCGACCGGCAGTTCGACGTGATCCTGTCAGACAGCACCGATCCGATCGGTCCCGGCGAAGTTCTGTTTACCAGCCCCTTTTACGAAGGCGTAAAACGCTGCCTCAAGCCCGGCGGTATTTTTGCAGCCCAGAACGGGGTGTGTTTTATGCAGCAGGACGAAGTGAGTACCACGAAAAAGCGCCTGTCGCCGTATCTGGCTGACACGCACTTTTTTACCGCTGCGGTGCCAACCTATGTGGGCGGCATCATGACCTTTGCCTGGGGCAGCGATAATCCAGCGGCGCGCAATGTGCCACTGGAAACGCTGGCAGCCCGGTATAGCGAGAGCGGGATCAAGACGCGGTTTTACAACCCGGTGATTCATGCGGGCAGTTTTGCGCTGCCGCAGTATGTGGTTGAGGCTTTAGGCTAAAACCTGCCCTCACCCTAACCCTCTCCCAGAGGGAGAGGGGACATATATTCAGCTTCGCTGAACACCCCTGCTATCTCGCTTTATTGCGCCCCCTCTCCCTTTGGGACAAACCCATGGGGTTTGGGCACCGGAGCTTGCGACGGTGGGGCGTAGCCCTGAGCGCAGCGAATCACTGGGTTAGGGTGAGGGGATATTCAAATCAGCGACCAATTATCGCCATTGCGCATCGCCCGCCCCTCTTTCTCAAGCTTCAACAAATGCGCCAGCAGAGAGTACTGTGCCGCCGGGTGCAGTGACGGGTCGACGTCGTCGTACACCGACAGCACCAGTTCGTCCAGCATCACCTGCTCAAAAGCCGCCAGTTTGTCTGCCACTTTAGCTTCGCGCTTCAGGCGGTGCTTGACCAGATAATCCAGCTCTTTGGCTGGCTCAGCAATCAATCCCCCATGGCCCGGCGCAATAAATTTCAGCGGATAGTCCAGCATGCGTCGCAGCGAATCAATGTAATCTTTCATATCGCCGGCCGGCGGTATGATCACCACGGTTGAGCCCTGCATGACATGGTCGCCGGTAAACAGCAGGCCGCTGCGCTCGTGCAGATAGCAGAAGTGATTGCCGACGTGACCCGGCGAATAGATCGCCCGCAGCGCATCGCCATCCACATCGATAATCTCATCGTGTGTCGGCTCACGATCAGGGGAAAAACTCTCATCCTGAAAACCATCCTGGGCGATGACCGCGCCGATGACGGTCGCGCCGGTTTTCTCCTGCAACAGGGCGGCGCAGGGTGAATGATCCGGGTGGGTGTGGGTGGTGACAATCTGTACCAGCTTGCCGCCGCCGGCCTCGACCGCGCCCAGAATCGCCGCGGCGTGCTCAGCATCGGCGGGGCCCGGGTCGAGTACGGTGACGTTTTTTATGCCCAGCAGATAGCTGTTGGTACCCGGCCCGGTCATCACGCCGGGATTGGGCGCGACCACCCGGCGCACGCCGGGGGCCAGTTCAACGGCCTTGCCGTGGGTAAAGTCGTCCATCAAACGAGGTTTGTGATGGGCACGTTAGGGTCGACGTCGGCTTCGTAGTCCACACCGTCCACTTCAAAGCCGAACAGACGCATGAACTCGTGCTTATAGCCGGCAAAGTCAGTCACCTCCCGCAGGTTGTCACTGGTGACCTTGGCCCATTCGGCGGCCACAGCGTCCTGAATTTCCGGGCGCAGCTCCAGGTGATCCTGACGCAGACGACCCTCTTTATCGAGTCGCGGTGAATCGCTGTAGAGGTTGTCGCGGAACAGGCCGTCAATCTGCTCGATACAGCCTTCGTGGCTGCCGTCGGCCTTCATCTGCTTGAACAGCAGGGCCAGATAGAGGGGCATAATCGGAATGGCTGAACTGGCCTGGGTGACCACGGCTTTCAATACCGATACCCGCGCATCGCCTCCTTTGGCCGCCAGCTTCTTGCGAATATCCAGCACCCGCTTGTCGAGATCCTGCTTGGCCTGCCCAATGGTGCCGTGCCAGTAAATATCCCAGGTAATCTTCTCGCCCAGATAGGTGTAAGCGGTGGTTTTGGCGCCCTCGGCCAGCACACCCGCCTCATCCAGCGCGTTGATCCACATTTGCCAGTCTTCACCACCCATCACCGCCACGGTGTTGTCGATCTCTTCCTGATTGGCCTCTTCCAGCGTAACGTCTTCAACCAGTTCCTTGTCGGTATTCACGCCGCGCTGGGTCACGGCTTTGCCAATGGGCTTCAGGGTAGACCAATGTACTTCGCCGGTTTTGGGGTGCTCTCGGCGCGGTGCCGCGAGGCTGTAGACCACCAGATCCACCTGACCCAGATCAGCTTTAATCTGCTCGATGGTTTTTTCTTTCAGAGCATCGGAGAAGGCATCGCCGTTAATGCTTTTGGCGTACAGGCCATCAGCCTCGGCAAACTTGTGAAAGGCCGCCGAGTTGTACCAGCCCGCCGTACCGGGCTTGCGGTCACTGCCTTCTTTTTCAAAGAAAATACCCAAGGTGGAGGCGCCGCAACCAAAGGCGGCGGTAATGCGGGATGCCAGGCCATAACCGGTGGAGGCACCGATGACCAGCACCCTTTTGGGGGCATTCTCGATGGGGCCCTGGGCTTTGACGTAGTCGATCTGCTCTTTAACGTTCGCCTCACAGCCAAGCGGGTGGCTGGTGACACACATAAAACCGCGGACGCGGGGTTTGATGACCATGCAGCTTATTCCTTTTACAATAGGCCTTTTGACAGGCCGCATTCTAGCAGCCTGAATCCGCCCGGACTAATGTTCGACGTCAACATTCGCAGCCAGCAGAATGTCCGGGCTCACCCTCAATTTATCCGCCGAGAATGACACTTTCCCTGTGATTATCCTGCGCTACACCACCCCCGCCGACTGGGCAGAAACCGTACTGGCCGATTTTGATCATTTTTTGCTGGATCACGCCGCCGCCGAAAAAAAGGCCGCAGGCATGGCTATCTCCATGGCCTCCCACTATCCGGACAAACCCGAGCTGGTCGAGGCGATGGCTGATCTTGCGGTAGAGGAAATGAGTCACTACCGGGAAGTGGTCAAGCTGATTCATACGCGCGGCGGGCTGACCGCCGCCGACGAGCGCGACCCTTATGTCAATCAGCTGCGCAAGCATCTGCGCAAGGGCAGCGAAGCCTATTTCCTCGACCGTCTGCTGCTGGGCGGCGTCATCGAGGCGCGCGGCGCGGAACGCTTCGGGCTGATTGCCGATGCCGCCAGCGACGAGCCGATCAAGCGATTTTACACCTCCATCAGCCGCTCGGAAGAACGCCATCGCACCCTGTTTACCGATCTCGCCTGCCGCTATTTTCCTGCCAGCGTCGTCGACGCACGCCTTGGGGAATGGCTGGATATTGAGGCGGAAATAGCCTCCAGTCAGCCGCTGCGCGCGGCACTGCATTGATGCCACTGAACAGGTACCTCACCCGCCACGCCGAAGTCGAAGCCAGCCTGACGCAGTCGCTGGCGGGGTGCTGGCGTTACGCGGTAGTGATTCCCGCCTACGATGAAGCGCCCGACTTTCTGCAGGCACTACCCGCAGGTGACGGCCTCTATATTGTTATTGCCAACCGCCCGGACACTGACTCGGCGACCGGCTGGCTAAACGAAATCCTTGATCAACTGGAGCCACCGCGCTGGCGCAACAATCACCTTTCTCTCCACCAACACCGGGGAAACAATGCAAACCGGGACATTCTGCTGGTCGATCGCTGCGCAGCGGGTGCCCCCCTGCCAGCCAAACAGGGCGTCGGGCTGGCTCGAAAAATTGGCTGTGATATCGCCTGTCAGCTGATTGCCTCAAAGCAGGTGGCGAGCCCCTGGCTTGGCACCACTGATGCCGACACCCACCTGCCGGAGAATTACGGCGAGGCATTGCAGAAGCTGCCGGAGCAGGCTGGTGCCTGCGTTTTCCCCTTCAGCCACACCTCAAGCGATGCACCGGAGTGGGCGGTTCGCTGCTACGAACTGCATATGCTGCACTACGTGGCCGGGCTCCGTTACGCCCAGTCGCCCTATGCCTGGCCAACCGTCGGCAGCTGTATTGCCCTCAACAGTCGCGCCTATGCTCAGGCGCACGGCTTTCCGAAACGCGCCGGCGGTGAAGACTTTTACCTGTTGAACAAGTTGGCCAAGCTCGGCGGTGTTGTTCACGCCTCGGAGCCACTCGTTAGACCCAGCGGTCGATTGTCACACCGCGTCCCCTTTGGCACAGGCCCGGCACTACAGCGCTACGCCAGCCTGAAATTCGGCAGCGATATAACAAGCTACCACCCCGATAGTTTTCGCTTGTTGCGCGCAGCACTAAAAGCTCTGCGCCTGAGTGCTTTCGGCAGATCGTTTGCTCTGACCGATGTAGCGCAACAGAGCCGTGCTGATGCCGACCAACTGCACAGCCTCTGGCGGCAGTTCCACTGTGAGCAATCCATAGAAAAGGCCAGGGACAATAGCCGCAGTGCCGAGCAATGCGAGCGCCACCTGATGACTTGGTTTGACGCCTTCAAAACCTTGAAATGGGTACACGCCTGCCGCGAGTATCTGCCGGACATCCCGCTTTTTGAGGCTCTTGAAAGTGCAGACTGGATCACAGATTCAGGCATCGACCTGCGCCATCCCGGCAATGCCGCTATCGCCCTGCAACAGCAGCTTGCCGATAATCAACGGCACAGCCTCTAAAAATCGCGCAACACTGACAAATCCGATTGACAATAGAGGCCAAATCCACGGCTCAATCTGTCCTATTTTTTTGCAAAGCCTGTGGTAGTATTCCCGATTGGTAATTAGACCAATATCAATGCCAACGGCGCCTTAAGATTGCCGAGTTCCGCAACCAAAACAAGGCAACGCAGCGCCAAACAATAGTAACAAGTTTTGTTTCGGTAATACCGACCAGCTGGAAGGGATCAACTATGAAAAGATACGCACTGGGTGTCGCGTTTCTTGGCAGCGCTTTAGCATCGTCTATTGCAGCGGCTCAAGGAAATGCGCAATCCGCACCTATCGCCTTGGAAGAGGTCATTGTAACCGCTCAGAAAAAAGCCGAGTCACTGCAGGATACTCCCATTTCCTTGACCGCCTTCGGTGCTGAGAGACTCGAAACAGATGGCATCAGCAGCCTGGCCGATATCGGCTCCAAGGTTCCCAGCCTGACCATCGAGCCCTTCCCGATCAACAACACCACCCTGCGTATCTTTATCCGCGGTATCGGTATTTCCGACTCTCAGGTTACTCAGGATCCGCCAGTCGGTATTTACATTGACGGCGTCTACGTCGCCCGCGCAACCGGCACCGCCCTCGACGTGGCAGAACTGGAGCGTTTGGAAATTCTGCGCGGCCCGCAGGGCACTCTGTACGGTCGTAACACCACTGGTGGTGCCGTTAACCTGATCACCAAACGCCCCTCTGTTGATGCGTTTGAGTTCAAACAGAAATTTGTTGTGGGCAACCGCGATCTGTTCACCTCAAAGACTTCAGTGAACCTGCCCGTTACTGACACACTGGCTGCCAAAGTGGCTTACCTGACCACCAGCCAGGAAGGCTGGCTGGAAAATACCGGCCCAATCAATGACCCAAGCAGCCCCGGCTTTGTTGCGGGTGACAGCGAAGATTTCTTCGGCAGCCGTGACGTACAGGGCGTCCGCCTCGATTTGCGCTGGGACGTTACTGACTGGATGACCGTCGACTACGCCTACGACTACTCGGATCTGACCACGGTAAACACCATTTACCAGCCGGTTACCCCTCCCTGTGGTGGCGACCTGGACTCCTGTAACAAGGGCCAGACCGAGCAGATCAAAGAGTCAACGTCTTCTCGCACCAGTTACAGCGACAAGCGCGAAGACGAACTGGCCAGCAGCTCGCCGATGCAGGACTCCAACACTGAAATTGAAGGGCACTCTCTGACCTTCGCCATGGACTTCGACACCTGGCAGATGAAGTATATTGCGGCCTACCGCACACTGGATGACGAATCCTACGCCGATCTGACCGGTGACGGTGATCCGGACTTCCGCCTGGACTCCAACGTGTATTGCGGCCCCGCAGCCCAGGTTGCGGTTGGTGGCTGTACGCCGCTGGTTGTGCCCAAAATCAGCCAGGATCAAACCTCTCACGAGCTGCAGTTCACCGGTGACTTTGCCGATGGCCGCGTTGAGTACATCGTGGGGGCCTACTACTTCGAAGAAAACGCGCAGGAAGATAACTCTCCCCTGCACCACCAGCTGAGCGCCCCGATTGATGCTGATCCGTCAGGTACAACTCGCATCGTCAACCTGCTGAGCCAGAAATACGATGTCGAGAACGAGTCCAGCGCCCTGTTCGGTCAGTTCACCTGGACACCGGCCATTCTCCAGGATCGCCTGCACCTGACCTTCGGCTATCGCCACTCGGAAGACAGCCGCTTCGCGCTTAAAAACCAGCAGGACTTCATCTACATCGAAAGCCCGTTGTTGCTTGCTTTGGGCGGCGCAGCTGAAGCCAGCAACCCAATCCTTGCCACGCTGTTCGGGCCCGCCCTAGGGCTTCCAAGCTCCGCAGAACGTGAGTTTGTCAACGTCGAGGGCGACACCGACTTCTCCGACGACTCGTTCACCTTTACCGTTGAGTTTGACGTAACCGACGACATCAACGTCTACGCCAAGTCTGTTGAGGCCTACAAAGCCGGCGGTTTTAACACCCGCGACCCGCAGCGTGACGGCAGCCAGGGCGAGGCTTCGGACGGCACTGACTACGGTTTCGGTTTCAAAGAAGGCTTCGATTCAGAAAAAGTTCAGTCCTATGAAATCGGTGTTAAAAGCGAGCTGATGGATCGACGCCTGCGTCTGAACGGTAACCTGTTCTACAGTGAATACACCGATATTCAGCTGAACCAGATCCTGACCGGTACCGTTGCCGACACCAAGGTAAGCAACGCCGGTGAAGCAGAAATGCAGGGTATGGAAATGGACATTACCTTCCTGGCAACCCGCGACATCCTGATGCTGTTCAACTACGCCTATCTGGATACTGACGTTACTAAAGCGACTTCCGCGGCGACCGGTGAAGATATCTCCGACAGCTTTGTGTTCTTCTCAGCCCCGCAGCATTCCTACACCCTGGCGGTGGACTGGACTATCACTGAAGGTGAGTGGGGTCGCCTGAACTTTAACGTCAGCCATAACTTTATGGACGAGCGTAACGGTGGCTCACGTTCGTTCAACGTGGCCAAAGACGGCGACAAGTCGCGCGGCACCTTCCTCGACGACTACCGTCTTACCAATATGCGTCTGGGAGTTACCGGCATGCCTCTGTGGGGCGGCGTCTTCCAGGTTGCCGGCTGGGTTAAAAATGTCTTTGACGAGGAATACCACGTCACTGCCATCGACAACACGCCGCAAATTGACCGCGCTGTTATCTGGGGCGAGCCCCGCACCTACGGCCTGGATTTCATCTACGAGTATTAATCCAGTACGGGTCTGAAAAGGGCTGCTTCGGCAGCCCTTTTTTGTGCCCGCTTGTAAAGTGGCCGATTAGCTTTCAGCCGCCGGTCCAACATGTTGAACATACCCGAAACAGACGAGCTGACTGACCTGAAAAGCTATAGCCCTGAAGCCCATGTTACCTATAATAATACCAGTGCCTTAAATACTGACGATTTTCAACGGAGCCCCCAGTGATGAGTGACAAGACCAGCCCCTCCATACCCAAACGCGCCGCCGATATCAGCGAATGGGGTATTGAAACCGACGTCGCCGTTATAGGTTTTGGCGGCGCCGGTGCCTGCGCTGCGCTGGAGGCCGCCGACGCCGGTAGTGAGGTGCAGATTTTCGAGCTGGCCAGCGCCAGCGGTGGCTCCACCGCCCTGTCCAGTGCGGAGATCTACATGGGCGGCAATGGTGGCACCCGGGTGCAGAAGGCCTGTGGTTACGACGACACTACCGAGAACATGAAAAGCTTTCTCAAAGCCTGCTTCGGCAGTAATGCCGATGAAGCCAAGATCGACACCTACGTCGACAACAGCCTGGAGCATTTCAACTGGCTGGTGCAGAAAGGCGTTCCCTTCAAGGATTCGGAACTGAAAGAACGCGCCATTATGGCCCTCACCGATGACTGCCTGCTGTTTACCGGCAACGAAAAAGCCTACCCCTTTACCGAAGCTGCTTATCCGGTGCCGCGCGGTCACAACCTGGAAATCGAAGGCGACAACGGCGGCCCGCTGCTGATGAAGATCCTGACCGAGCAGGTGGACAAGCGCAGCAACATCAGCGTGAACTACGAAACCCGCGCCCTCACATTGATCACTGACGACAGCGGCACCGTGGTCGGCATTCTGGTGCGCATCAACCAGCAGGAAGTTGCCGTGCGCACCCGCAAAGGCGTTATTCTCTGTGCCGGCGGCTTCTGCATGAACGAAGAGATGGTGCGCAAGTACGCACCCTTTTTCGACAAGAACCTGGAACCCATCGGCAACCCCGGCGACACCGGCTCCGGCATCCTGATGGGGCAAGGCGTTGGTGCCGGCACCGTGAACATGCACGAGTGCTTTACCACCGTTCCTTACTATCCTCCGCAATCGCTGACCTACGGCATCTTTGTGAATGACAAAGGCCAGCGCTTTATCAATGAAGACTGCTATCACGGCCGGGTCGGTTTTAATGCCATGGTGCAGCAGCACAATCACTCCAAGCGCATCTATCTGGTCACCGACGTGGAAGGCTATGGCGACTACGAGAAAATGAGCTACCTGGGTGCTCAGGTTGCCGCCACCGGCGACACCGCCGAAGAACTGGAACAGGAACTGGAGCTGCCACAAGGCACATTGAGTAACACACTTGAGGTTTACAATCGCCACGCGGAAAAGGGCGAAGACCCCCTGTTCCACAAAAGCGATGCCTGGCTGCGCCCGATTGAACCGCCTTATGTCGCTCTGGACTGCACGCTGGGGCGCGGCACCTTCTACCCCTTCTTTACCCTGGGCGGGCTGGATACACTGCCCACCGGTGAAGTCCTTACCCCCGAACGCAATGTAATACCGGGACTGTATGCAGCGGGCAGAACCACTGCCGGCATTCCCAGAACAGCGGCTGGCTATGCCAGCGGTATGTCGGTGGGTGACGCGACCTTTTTCGGTCGCATGGCGGGTAAAACAGCCGCCTCGCGCTAGAGCCCGCTCAGCCCGCCCTCCCCTTTGGGAGGGTAGGCACCTCACAGGAGCACAGCAATGACCGATGCCATTCAGCAGTTGCAGTTACTCCACCAGACCCTGAGCACAAGCACCGACGAGCGACTGCCGCTGCTCGCCGCCCAGTCCCCGTTACCGGCCCTCACCCTGCGCACTGCCGACAACTGCGCCTATCGTTTCAGCTACGACGGCAAGCAGCTCGCCATCGCATCGGTTGCCGCCAACGACGGCATTCTGATCGACCCGGAAGACTGGCTGGGACTCACTCGTGATATGGAAGCAGTACCGCCACTGGTCTACGGCAACCGCCTGCAATGCGCCGCCGGTGAGCTGAATAAACTGTTAGCCTGGGAACCCGCCTTGCGAGCCATTTACCGGGGCATACCTGTTTACGACCCCAATGCACCCGACCTGACAGACGATACCGGCGCCACCCTTGATCCCGCCGCCACCTACACATTGAATGACTCCGCCGAAGCCATGCGCAGGGCGCTTAACACCCTCGGCTATCTGGTAGTGCACGATGTTTTCTCAGACGACGAATTGCACCGCTTTCGCGACTACGCGCAACAGCTTAAAGCGGGCGCGCGGGAAAACGACAAACAGTCCTGGTGGGGCAAGAACAGTAAAGGCGAATCGGTAATTTGCCGCACCCTGAATGGCGGTGAAATCGATGAGCTGGCGGGCCTCTACGACGACCCGCGCATTCGCCAACTGGCGGCCTTGATGCCAGCCGAACTGAAAGGCGCCAACCCCCGCGAGCAGGACGGCGTCACGGTCATCTTTAAAAACCCGGATATGAGCGAAGGGCTGTCGGACCTGCCCTGGCACCGCGACTGCGGGATGGGTGGCCACGCCATCATGTGCCCGACGGTGATTATCAGTATTTATCTTTATGACGCGACTGATGAGGCCGGTGCGCTGCGCTTTTTGCCGGCCTCACACAAGGCCAGCTTCGGCTTCCTGGATGCCGGTGACAGCAAGGCGCCGCGCGGTGTTCGCGCCGATGCCCGCGCCGGCTCTGTCACTCTGCACTATGGCGATGTGATGCACGCTGCACCGGAGCCCACCGGAGTATGCGAGCACTATCGTCAAAGCATTCTGCTGACCTACCAGCCCGATTATCAGCACCACCGGGGCGATCGCCACTACAACGATATCCTGTTCAACGAGCGAGAAGACGGCCAGGTGCCCAATATGAAATCGCTGGTCGACGGCGATTGATACCCGAATGGCGCGCTTCTGCCGGGCCCCAAGCCCCTCATCCCGGCCATCTCCCAAAGGGAGATGGAGAAACGCCCATTAGTACCCCTGTTTCTTGGTACCCCGGGAAGGCGTCGCGGTAAGGGGGTCATCCGGCCAGGGATGCAGCGTAACAAATTGACACACCATCGTTGACACGTGACCAATCTCTCTAAAAGCCGCTGTTTAGCTGGGTTCTAGCAAGGACGCGATTTAGCCTCGTTGACTGTCAACAAACACTGACCGAACAGACATTCTAATAGCAAGAAATGAACTTTGTTGACAAGAAAGCGGCCCGTGTTCCCCACAAACAGTCGACGCTGGTAAAATCAATTTAGCTCCATACAGAGGAAAACAACAAAAAGGGACTACTTTGTGCATAAACTCCGTGGGAATACAAAATTTAAAGGGCGCATGTGTAGCAGCCGAATGCGTCGGAACTCCCTCGATTGACGACTCTGATCGGGTACTTAGTAGCAAGGCAGGGGCAAGATCATCACCAAACGAGGAAAATGTATCCCTGAAATAGCCTTCGACAATCAGTTTATGACGAAAGCGCCTAACATTTGAACAGCAACGCCATTTCGGTTCACGCAACTACGCTTTCCCTATAATGTTTATGTCAACTTAGGTTGAATAAATTAAAGTTATCCACAGGCTAGGGTGACAAAGTAGGCTTTTCAGGGATACAAAAACGACGACAAGGATACAATACCTGGGTAACCCCGCCTTTAGAGCAAAGGTAAAGTGTGACAGCCTGATGGGAGGCTAGAAAGTGACATGACATGATACCAGCCTCCTTTGAGTCACTTTTCGTGACCACTCGACCTGTATGTCTCATTCAGCAGGCTTGGATATTGCTGCTGCATATGCAGACCAGTCCACAGCAGGAACTGTCCCCAAGCCTTGAAGCCTTTGGAGCAACCTGAACAAGAAAAAGATTAAACCGTTATTCTCAGCTCCAACAATCATTTGCCCGTCAAAAAAATCGAAAGATCCCCCCTCAACAGCCAAACCACAATCTAATTGACGCTGTTCGATAAAATCTGAAATAGCTTGACTAAATGCTTCTGATTGGAATCCTTCCACCCAAGAAACATCTGTTGCCACAATACCTCCAATTATATCAAACAGCTCCTTCGGCGGATGCGTCGCATCTGAGTGGACAATTGGAACACTCGTTCGGACTAGACTGCGCACCGAAGCTAATTTGTCGCCAGCGTAATCAAGAGTCGCCCTACTTATACTGGGCTTCGCCTCAAGTACACAATAGATCGCCTCTGCGGGGATATACCGATGGCTCTCTTGGTCAAGGAGGACTGGCGTGTACTGGCGGTCGTAAATCACCACATCCAACTGATCGCTTGTGGCACCGGTGCTATCAATAGCAATGCCTCGATCTACTGCGTATCGGTTGGGTAGATAGCGTCGAAGGACTCCGATGAAATGGCTTTCATTTACATCACCTTTCGAAGCAGAGTGAGTAATCGATTCATTGGAAAATTTCAGCTTTACACCCAGTAGCTGTTGTTCCAATGCAAAGGCGTCTTGCAAAAATTGTTTTCCATTAGTCTCAGACTTTTCTTTTACATCAGGCATCTTTTTTCACCATACTACGGTTCCCCATGTCGTGGATTTGGCAGACGCTCTAGCGTTATTCGAGATCTGGAGTTTTTCAGAAATACTTAGATCATCTGAAATTCTGTTGTTGCTATTGGCCGGATCGATGAATATATCGCTAACAATATTGCCCGATAAGTATTCGAAAATCGTTTGTAAGTTACTGTTCAGTGACCCGGCGCGGGCACCATATAATGCTCGAATGACGGCCAGTTCGAGATAGAATGATGGGAACTCGAGATTGTGGAGGTGCTTCCATATCTTAATCAACCGAATCTCATCAAGCCTACCTGAGTTGGCCACCTTATTTACATGGGCAACCACATCTGTCTTAGTCCAAGTGCTCGCTTTACTACGATACAGGCTGTGGTCGTTTCCATACTGGCTTTGACGCTTGCCCGGAACAAGATCAATTTTGCACCCTTGGTGGAAAACTCCAATAGAGACGTTCTGCCGTCTCGGTGCATAACCAGCTTGGGAGAAAGCGGTGAACAGGCTTTCATATATTTGAGCCAGAGTATTTGGAGTAGTGGATGTTAGGGATAGAAAAACATCAGCATCCGACCCCAGCGATATTGCAGTTCCCTTGGCAATAGAGCCTGAAAATGTGGCACCTAGCAAATAAGCGCCGCCCCACTGATCAATCACAGGCCGTAAATCTGATGCGGCTGACCGCGCCCGTAAGCTGTCGCCCCTGTATTTGGCGATTACACCCCTAAGGTAGTCATTTGCACTCATTTGCTCATTCGCTCCTGCGCCAGCATTCTTTTGTAAGAATTGGCGTATAAGTAACCTTCGTTTTCTTTACCTGAAAATATTCTACCAGATCAGTTGTTTTTTACTGCTTTTGATGTATAGAATCTCGTATAGATTTCAATGTAAACAATAGACACGTTTTCTATGCTGATAGGCTACGCCCGCGTTTCAACAACCGATCAGAATGCTGAGCTCCAGCATGATGCCCTCTCGGCTGCTGGATGCGAACAGGTCTTCACCGATAAAATTACCGGAACAGGCCTCAAAATACGCCCAGAGTGGGAGGCTTGCCGCCGCACCTTTCGTAAAGGCGACACGCTGGTCGTCTGGAGGCTGGATCGGCTAGGCCGGTCTATGAAAGAACTTGTGGGCATTATCCAAGACCTTGAGGATAAGGGTGTTGGTTTCCTGTCTATAACAGAAAATATCGACACAACCAGTGCTGGCGGCAAGCTGATCTTCCATATCTTCGGGGCGTTAGCTGAGTTTGAGCACACGTTGATTCGGGAGCGCACGCTAGCTGGCTTATCGGCAGCACGCGCTCGAGGACGCAAAGGCGGAAGGAAACCCAAAATGAGCAAGGCCGATGTCCGTAAAGCTGCCGCCATGCTTAAAGATCCCGCAGTTTTGAAGTCAGAAGTCGCTGAGCACTTTGGCGTGAGCCGAATGACGCTAAATGAATCTTTAAAGCGAGAGGGCTACCCACTTAATCCTGCCGCTGAAAACCAGAACAACCAAATTACCAACAACACAGAAGATTGATTGAGTTAGGCAAGAAGGAACTATGACCACTATTAATCGTGATAACGCTGCTCGTGTTCAGGATAACGCCAACCTCATCTGGGGTGCAGCAGAAAAGATGCGGGGCAAGATTACCCCTGCCGATTACGGGAAGGTAATTCTCCCTTTCACTGTTCTCAGGCGAATGGACTGCCTGCTAGAGCCTCATCGCGAGGCCATAAAGTCTATGGCGTCATCATTGGAGTCTGCCACAGAAGATGCGCGCGATCAGATAATTGCTCGTAAGTTCAAGCTAAACTTCTACGGCACCAGCGGCTACTCCATGGCTGCGCTTTTGGAAGACCCGGAAAATATTGCAGATAACCTGAAGAGCTATATCAACGGTCTGTCAAAGAACATGCGCGACGTGTTTATTGAGCATTTTGGGCTATTTAACTGGATTGATCGTCTGGATCGTCAAAACCTGCTATACGCGATCGTGCAGTTCTTCGCTTCCAAAGACCTATCGCCAAGCAAGGTGTCCACCTTGGAAATGGGCTACTTGTTTGAGAACCTGATCCGGCGCTTCAACGAAGCCAGTAACGCCACAGCGGGTGACCACTACACTCCCCGTGAAGTGATCCGCCTGATGACCTCTCTGCTGTTTGCCAAAGACGGAGACGTTCTGGCCGGTGGCGCACAAGTCATAAATATTCTCGACCCAGCGGCGGGGACAGGTGGAATGCTGGCGACGGCGCATGACTACGTCAAAGAGCTGAATGCCAATACCAAGGTCAATCTCTACGGCCAAGAGGTGAACCCGGAGTCCTTCGCCATCTGCCGGTCAGACATGCTGATTTCCGGTAACTCACCAGACAACATTCGTATTGGTAATACGCTGATCGAAGACCTCTTTGAGTCTGAAACCTTTACCTACTGCCTCAGCAATCCGCCCTACGGCGTGGACTACTCCGAGGAATACGATGCTGTACTGAAAGAGCATAAATCCGGTGAGGAAGGCCGGTTTGGGCCGGGCATACCCCGCAAGAGCGACGGCCAGCTTTTGTTCCTGCTGCACATGATCAGCAAGCTACCCAAGGATCGTCCGGGCCGTATCGCTGTGATTATGAACGGCTCGCCTCTATTTAATGGTGATGCCGGTGGCGGCGAGTCGGAGATTCGTCGTTATCTCATGGAATACGACATGGTGGAGTCTATCATCGCTCTGCCGACAGATTTGTTCTACAACACAGGCATTGCAACCTACGTGTGGATCGTCACCAACCGCAAAAAGCCGGAAGACCAGAGCCGGGTCAAACTAATTAATGCCTCAGATCGCAGCTCATCCATGCGGAAATCGCTGGGCAGCAAGCGCAAGGAAATTGCCGACGCCGACATTGCGACCATTGTGAATCTGTATCTCGGCAACGAGATAGACGACACGGTTCAGGTGTTCCATCCCGACCAATTCGGCTATCGAAAGATCACGGTGGAGCGTCCGCTGCGGTTGGATGTTGACCTCAACGAATCCGAGCCGGGGCGCTTTCGTAATACCTCCGATCTGGATGAATACTTCCTGTGGTTCGATGCCACCTACGGCGAGAAAGGCATTGATCAGCTCAAGGCGCTGAAAGCCGAAATCGAGGACTACGTGTCCGAGAAGGAAGGTCTGACTATTCTGGAGGCAGATGAAAATACTGCCGCTGCTGATCTCAAGGCCGCAACCAAGCGGGTCAAGCGTGTGCTGAAAGAGCTGCTGAATGCCGACGCCCACCGCGAGCGCCAGGCGTTGATCGTCGTCATCCGCAGTCTGCGAGACAAGGGCCAGACTACGTGGATGGATTGCAACGCCTTTGCGGAGTCCATCACCACGCATGCCAAGGCCCAAGGCGAAAAGCTCACCGCCGCTCGCCTGAAAGTCATCCGGGCTTGGGTCACGGAAGTCAACCCTGATGCCGAGCGGGTCATCGACAAGGACGTAACCGCCAAGCAAAACGCTGACGAACGCTTTGGCTTCTTCTCGCTGAATGGTCGCGTTGTGACCTTTGAGCGTGACAGCGATCTGTCCGACAGCGAGCGCGTGCCGCTTGGCACGGACATCGTGGATTACTTCGAGGCCGAGGTTCTGCCCCATGTCAGTGACGCTTGGATCAATGGTGATAAGCAGGACGCCCGCGATGGTCAGGTAGGCATTGTGGGCTACGAGATCAACTTCAACCGTTATTTCTACAAATACTTGCCGCCACGTCCGTTGGAAGTCATTGATGCCGAGTTGAAGTCGGTAGAGGCGGAAATTGCGGCGTTGTTGGCGGAGGTTGCTGAGTGAATCAAGCACTTCGTACGAGACAGGATTCTGGAATTGCGTCGATTGGCTCGATTCCTGCCGACTGGGAACTTACGGCAGCTCGACGATTTCTCCGTCTGAAAAAGCACCTTGTTGGTAAGCGATCCGACGATTTCAAGCTGCTGTCGCTAACCAAGCAGGGCGTGATCCCGCGAGACATCACAGAGAACAAAGGCAAATTCCCTGAATCGTTTGACACATACCAGTCAGTGCAAAATGGCGATCTGGTTCTATGTCTCTTTGACATAGACGAAACGCCGAGAACCGTTGGTCTTTCTGCCTTTGATGGGATGATTACTGGTGCATATTCCGTATTCCACTGCGCGACGGATTGGTATCGAGACTACCTGTACCTGTTACTTCTTCATTTGGACGATGCCAAGGGTCTAAAGCCTTTTTACTCGGGCCTTAGAAAGACTATTCGACCGCCTGAGTTCTTATCGATTCGGTTCCCTGTGCCCAGCCAGAACGAAGCACGCGCTATATTTGAATACGTCTCCACTGAAACCACCCGCATCGACGCCCTGATCGAGAAGAAGATCCGCTTCATCGAACTGCTGAAAGAGAAGCGTCAGGCGCTGATCACACAAGCCGTCACCAAGGGGCTTGATCCAAATGTGCAGATGCGTGATTCCGGAATGCCATCAGTGGGCGACGTGCCAAGTCATTGGGATGTGGTCGCGCTAAGACGCAGCCTTAAACTGAAGAAAAACCTGGTTGGAAAAATGTGGGAGTCCTTCAAGCTACTGTCTTTGACCAGGCGTGGTGTGATTTATCGGGACACATCGGAAAACCATGGAAAATTCCCTGAATCCTTTGAGGCGTACCAGTCTGTGGAGCCGGGCGATCTCGTTTGTTGCTTATTCGACATTGATGAGACCCCTCGAACTGTTGGACTCTCCAATCTCGGCGGCATGATTACGGGCGCTTATTCCGTTTTTACCTGTCAAGATCGCTTAGCTATGCAGTACTTGTACTACCTTTTGCTTCATATCGATGATATTAAAGGCCTGAAGCCTTTTTACTCAGGACTTCGGAAAACTGTTCGACCTCCAGAGTTTCTGTCCATCCGTTTCCCCTTACCTCCAAATGGAGAGGTGGAAAAGATAGTCCGCTACATTGAAAGCGAGACAAGCAAGATGGATCGCCTTGTGTCTCTGACTGAAGAAAGCGTCGCGCTTCTCAAAGAACGCCGCTCCGCCCTCATTACCGCTGCCGTCACCGGCCAAATTGATCTCCGGGAGGCCGCATGACTCGCCTCAACGAAGCCGCTTACGAGCGCGCCCTATGCCAGTCCCTCGTGGACACTGGCTACAACAAACTCAGCCCGGCCAAAGATTGGGATGTCGAATTAGCCTTGTGCCCAAAAGTTCTGCTGTCCTACATTCAGGATTCCCAGCCCGATGAATGGGGCAAGCTTTGCGGACACTACGGCGCTAAGGTCGAAGAGAAGGTCATTGCTGAGATCATCCGGCAGATTCAGAAAGAAGGGATGCTGCACATTCTCCGCAATGGCATTCGCGACCGTGGTGTGACCTACAAGCTAGTGCAGTTCGCACCACCTACCAGCCTCAATGCCGATGTAGCAGCTCGCTATGAGCGCAACCGAATGGGGGTCATGCAGCAAGTTCGCTTTGACCCCAAAACCAACCAGACCATCGATGTGGTGTTGTTCGTCAACGGGCTGCCGCTGGCCACAGTCGAACTGAAAAACGCCTACACAGGGCAGACGGCCACGAATGCGATCAAGCAGTACATTAAGGATCGCAAGCCTAATGCCAAAACGCCACTGATTGCCTTTAACCAACGGGCCTTGGTTCACTTCGCCGCCGACACCGCGGAGTGCTATATGACCACCAAGCTCGATGGCGACAAAACGTATTTTCTGCCGTTCAACCAGGGCAACAACGGCCGCAAGGGCAATAGGGTGAGCGATGGAGACTACAGCACTAGCTATCTATGGAAGAAAATCTGGCCGAAAGATGCCTGGTTAAACATTCTTCAGAATTTCATCATCCTTGAGAAGAAAGAAAAGACTGATCACTGGCGCACCGGACGTCTGATCTTTCCCCGTTATCACCAATGGCGATGTGTCGGAAAACTCGTAGAAGAGAGCGCTAAAGGGCATCGGAATTACTTAAATCAGCATTCAGCAGGGTCAGGCAAAACGAACACCATTTCATGGTCGGCCCACCAGCTTTCGACCCTCCATGGCCCAGATAATAAAGCCATCTTTGACGGCGTAATCGTCATTTCTGACAGAACAAACCTCGACGATCAGCTACAAGCATCAGTGCAAAATATTGACCGAAAAAAAGGCGTCGTGGAGTGTATAACCCGTGGCGACGACAAATCCAAATCGGACAAACTACGGGATGCTCTCAAAAATAATACGCGCATCATTGTAACGACCCTACAAACTTTCGGCGCGTTATTAAATAGCCGGGGGCTGTCACTCGAAGACAAGAACTACGCCGTCATTGTGGACGAAGCTCACAGTTCTCAGTCAGGTAAGGCCGCCGGGGCGCTGCGTAAGACACTGGGCGACGCGGAGATGTCTGAAGGCGACGAATTGGAGGATTGGGTAACCAATCAAATTAAGGCTCGCGGTCCGCAGTCAAACCTAAGCTTCTATGCCTTCACTGCGACACCAAAGCCCAAGACGCTTGAAATGTTTGGGTGCTTAGATGAGAACGGGGAGCCAGCGCCGTTTACCTTGTATTCGATGCGTCAGGCCATTGAAGAAGGCTTCATCCTTGATGTGCTGAAGAACTACGTCAGCTACAAAGAACTGTACGAGATCGTTAAAAAGACGCCTGACGATCCTGAGCACAATAAATCGAAGAGCAAAAAACAGATCGCCAGATTTGCCTCACTGCATGAAGCTGCCGTAGATCAAAAAGTGGCAATAATCGTAGAGCATTTCCGTGAACAGGTATTATCTAAAGGAAAAATCAAAGGAAAAGCCAAGGCGATGGTTGTTACCCGCTCACGCCTTCACGCGGTTCGCTATCACCTTGCGTTCCAGAAGTACTTGGATGAACAAGGCTACAGCGATATGAAAACGCTGGTAGCTTTTTCCGGTACCGTAGAAGATCAAGACGAATCCTATACAGAATCAGGGCTAAATGGCTTTGAAGATTCGAAAACACCAGATCGTTTCGATACGGGTGAATATCAAGTCCTGGTTGTAGCTGAGAAATACCAGACAGGCTTCGATCAGCCGCTCCTACACACGATGTATGTGGACAAGGTGCTGACCGGGATTGCCGCCGTACAGACACTCTCACGCCTTAATCGATGCCATCCGGACAAGAAAGATACCTGCGTTGTCGATTTCGTCAACGACCGGGATACAATCTATAATTCATTCAAGCCGTATTATGAAATCACATCCATTGATGAGGTGACCAACCCGAACCACGTCTATGCGCAGCAGACCAGCATTCTGGAGTATGGCTTGATCCGGGATCAGGATATTGAAGGCTTTGCTGAGTTGTTTTTTAAACCAAAGCTCAACAAAGGAGATACTGGACGCATGGATTCGTTGATCCAGGCGACTACTAAGCGCTGGGACGACAGCTATAACCCGTCCAGAGGTGACGACGCACAAGCGGAAGGACAGGCATTCAAGGACAATATCCGCGCATTTTTAAAACTGTACGAGTTTGTTACTCAACTAACGCCGTTCGTTGATGTGGATCTGGAGAAATTCTATGTCTTCGTGAAGCATCTGTTACCGGCGCTGCCGTTCTATGGAGAGGGTGAAAACGAAGACCTATCCAATGAGATTGAATTGGCACAATACCGTGCTGATATAACTGAGTCTGGTCATATCCTTCTCGACGATGAGCAAGACGCTGAGCCACTGCACAACCCTTCTACAGGCGGTATAGGCGGTGGGAATCCTGGCGAATTACTTGCTCCACTTTCCCAGATCATTCAGGAATTCAATGAGAAATTTGGACTGAATTTTAAGGAGAGTGATATTCGCTGGATGGAGGATGTGGAGGCGGAAACCGAAGCGGATGATGTCCTGGTTGAGCAAGCCCGGAACAGCGACCCCAACGCCTTCAAGACCGTCTATGACGACAAGGCACTGGACCTACTGATCGATCGTCGAGAACGGGATGAAGACCTGTTCAACGTGCTTGTAGGAAACGATCAGGCTCGTGGATTCCTTTTTGATCGGATGCGGGATGCTTTTTTGAGACGGGTGGTTGCGGAGGCTGCAACCACCACCCGATCGACAAGAGATCGAGCGGATAGATAATCGTGTCGCTTAATGATGAATTGCGACTCAGGTTGCGCAAGGGGATACTGGCGAAGCGAGACCATGCCAGTTACTTCAACTGGAATGCTGACAGAGACCTGGAGGAGCTGGGCGTCATTCAAGAACTATGGTCCTCCCTACAAGCGTCTGGTGGAACATTCTTTAAGGATTTTTCGCTCCGGGGGCGTGGCAACGATCCGCCAGATTTGGAAGCAATGACACTCGATGGCAAAAAACTCGCAATCGAGGTGACCGAACTCGTCGATGGCCAGGCCATTCAACGCGATAAATTCTTAAAGAAGCAGACAGAACCGACGTGGCGGGATTGGCTATCGGTAGCTGTCGCTTGGAACGATACATCCGTTATCAGCGAACTACAAAGGCTTATTACAGCGAAGGATGGCAAGTTCAATAAATTGCTTGGCGGGCCATACCCTGGTGGTTATTGCGTTGTAATTTTCACTGATGAACCTGACCTGTCCCCAGAAAAGCTCCAAGAAGTTCTGCGGGATACGACCTTTGAAGTCGAATACATCAGTAGGTGTTTCCTCCTCATTGGTTATCAGCCATTCCAGAAACAACTCACTTACATTGACTTAGCATTGACTCGACCGGCAGATAGTTTCTGAGGTCGAGTCAGGGGCCCAGGTGAAATCATATAATAATTAATCAGATAACAAAGTAGCTTCGCCTTGGTCTTGGAGCCCCCTACGAGCCTGTTATTAGCTCCGATAAGTCTCTCTGCATTGGGGACTATCTGATGACGACAACACTGAAGAGAAAGGACAGGACGCATTTCAGGGACAACTTATTAACTTTGGCAGCGCGCGGTTTCCCAGCTGGGATAGCGTGCTGGACTATTGAAGGACGAACAGAAGTGATCGACAGCGATAAATCAGACGCGATGTGGCGCCGGGATCTAACCTTCGCTTTGAGTATACTGGATCACTGGGGATGCTCTGTTGAAGAGGTTGACGCCATTATAGGCCGGTCACCTCTAGAAGCAGAAACCTCCGGTGAGGTTGAAGACTGCTCCGCTCGTGTCTACGACATTATTGGCATCGACGACACGCTACGCCTGGCGTTTAATAACCCGGAAAATATCCACGGCTTTGTGCGCCAGCCTAACTCAAACGCACCTTTTAATGGCCGAAAGGCCATCGACATGATGGATTCAGCTGAAGGTATCAAAACCGTTCGCCGAGCTCTTGACGGGCACTTTCGCGGTAGCGCGTGGTAGATGAAAATATTTCTGGCCTCTGACCTGCATCTTGAGTTTGACGGTTCAGGTGAACCCGATATCCCGCCAGAAGCAGACGTCATTGTCTTGGCTGGTGATATTGCGGTGGGGCGCAGGGCGGCCGAATACGCCCTCTCTCTGGCTGAAAGCCACCTACAGAAAAAGGTCATCCTTATCGCAGGCAACCACGAGGCCTACCATCGCGATTACTGGGCCACCATCTACACCACCCGCGAAATGTTTAAGCGCCAAAGGAACGCGCACTTTCTAGAGCAAGAATCGCTCGTCATTGACGGCGTTCTGTTTTGTGGGTGCACACTCTGGTCGGGATTCGATGCCTATCCAGACTACAGCCCCGAAAGCGCCATGGGCGCCGCTGAGCGCGGGATCGCTGACTACCGGTTAATCAGTCTCGACCGAGCCACGCTGACGCCACAAGACACTCGCGGGTTTTACGAGGCGAGTCGCGAGTGGCTCAAAGGCGAGCTTGAGCGCAGTGATGTAGTTCGCAAGGTGGTCATCACCCACTTTCCGCCGGACCCGGAAGTTAGGAACGACAACATCCCCGTCGATGAGCTTAGTGCGTATTTTCAGGCCAACTGCCGGGATCTGATGCGGGACTATGAGCCCGATCTATGGCTCTTCGGTCACAACCACTATAATCACGACACAATGATTGAGAAAACTCGCGTGGTGTCTAACCAGCGGGGTTACCCCGGCGAAATGACGACGTTCCAACCGGATCAATTGATCCACCTCGACGCAGGTAGTCGTCAGCAGTAATTTGTTGGAGTGCGACATTAAGAGTGACCCTGCAGGCAATGAAATAAGGGGACTACCGGAATGTACGATGAAATCTGCTGCGATGCGCCCTTGCCGGATGGACTTGATGCAAAGGGAACGATATTTCAGACAAAATCTTTCCCAGATGCCTACGGCGCCCGATATACCATCTCCGACGGTGGCCGGGTGCTGGATGCGCGCGGCGTAGACATGGAGGTCGACGGATATATTTCGTTCTACGCAAACAAAGATGTGTGGCGTGAGTATCAGGCTTATTTTCGAGATGGAAATTTGGATCGAATTGCAGTTGTCACTGACGAGCTCACTAAAGGATGGCACTTCGGGGTTGCTAAGTGCCGTATTTCTCAAGTGCCATCAGCCATTTTTGATACGCCGACCGAAACAGAAGCATGCTCCCAAGATGAGGTGCTACAGCGAGCATATAGCGTGTTTGGTGACACAACCCGCGCGCGAGCCTGGATGGAGACCCCCATTCAAGCACTTGACGGGCATCCACCTATTAACCTCTGCGCATCACTTGAGGGTCGGCGGCGCGTTATAGCCACACTAAAAAAGATAGAGGGCGGCGACTTTAGCTAACAACAACTCTCGTGGGCGGCGATTAGAATTTACGGTACATCAGTCCAGTATTTCTCGACCCACAGGCTTCATTCTCAACCAGTCACGATCTTCCTGGTCGAGCGCAAAGTCCTCGGTTGCGCCAATCTCAGATATTAAAGCCTTTTCAAAGAAGGCGCGCACTGATGACCAATCAGGAAACCGATCGCTGCCGAAAAGGATCAAGGAGCCCTCAAAGGCGTCCTGGCCTTTTCCAGATGCCATATCGTCGATCAGGTAATGCCCTTTGTTCAGGTTTTTATGGGGTGTGATGATTAGGTTTTTCACAGCAGACAGCCCCAGATGCTTTTCGACCCAGTCACGCTTTTCAGAGTAGCAATGTGAATTGTGGATCGATGGCGCTGTAAGGATATAAACCTCCGTTGCTGGATGATCATTTAACCAGCGATAGCCTTCGAGTGCGCCAGGTAGCGGGCTCATCCCGATATACATTCCTGGCTGGCTTTGAGGGAATTCCAAATTGGGGAACAAGGCCTGCTGTCTAGCCCATGCTTCCTCGTAATCGCACAGAACGTGATCCATATCCACATAGATTATCTTTTTTACGATATCGCCCATGCTTTTTCCTCGGGGTATGACAACTCCTAGAACTAGAAAATACCACAATTCCAAATAGAAGGATGGCCAAGGGGTTGCTTAATTGCTAGTTTTGCGTAAGGCTTGCCTAGTTTCACAGGGAGGCTTGATTTCAGTGCTTTGATAACCACAAGCACCGTCAACTATTGTTGATAACACGCGAACCACTAAGTCGGAGGGAGGCCGGTGGGGACAAAAGATAATGAAGGCGTAGATCGAAGAGCAGTCGCAATCAAAGCCGTATTTACGCTATTAGACCGCTGGGGCATCCCAGAAGAGGACCGAATCGCGTTTTTGCATATCTCATCAATGGATGAGCTAAAAACCATGCCGCTGGAAAAGTTGGTGGTTTTTGTGATCATTCATCGATACGCACTCGCCCTTCTCGGGGAAGAGCGCGCCTACCTCTGGATGACCAGCCCAAACCTCTACTTTGACGGGAAGACCCCGGCTGAGCACTGCATTGAAAATCAAGGCGGCGCTCGTGAGGTGGAAGCGTATCTGGCTAGGTTTGTTTAGGGGGGATATAAGCTACTTGACGCGCCCCCCTTCGCGGCCGGCGGCTTTAACCCCAGACATATCGAGAGGCCGAGGCCTGCCACTGGCCTCACCCTGCTTAAGGGCCTTCCTAAGCTGAACAAGACGCTGCTGGGATTCCCGGTCTTGCCGAATAAGGTGTCGGATGTGCGCTTTCACCCATGCCTCCTGTTGCTCGGTGAGCCTGAATGTTTTGCGGTGCATGCTCTTTTTGTCATAGCGGTTTGAGTACACTACTGCCCAGGGGAGTCAGGTTGCACCGGATAGTAAAGCCCTGTGGTCGAACCGCGATCAACTACCATGTTCTCTAAATTACCAAGAAAGAATATGGTAACTCCCACTTCATGAGCACAATCGAGCGGAAGGGTTTTTGAAATTCGGCCTGGACCCTGCAAGCGGTATAGCCTATTTTCGGTTTCGATCACCATGTCGGCAAGGCTAAAATACACGATCTTTGATGTCTGCATAGTGTCTCCCGGCCGCCAGCGGTTTAGCTTATCTTCCACGACTTCTGCGGTTACTATTGCAGGCAGACACCCCGGGCTTGCCGCCCTGAACGCCTCCCATTGTTCTGCGCTCAGCGCTCCTGACGCATCGTGCAAACACCAATTTTCTAGGACGCCTCCTATCGGTTTACTACTGCTATAACTCAGCACCTACAACCTCCAGTTTGATAGGCCGCAACACCTAAGCTAGGTACCTCTTTAAACCAATTGCATCTCAGCACAAAATAAAAATTATTCTTAATTTAAATATCAGTCTAATTTTTCACAGGAAATTTGGCAAACAATACCTTCGAATTAAACTATATTTAAAATAGCCGCAACGAAAGCTCAAAGACGGGTTTTACGGTGGAAATCCAAATCATTCCCCATACATATGTAGTGCTTTCTCTAGCTCTCGAACCCTTTCCACAAGCATTAGGTTCTGAGCAAGAACTTTATCCAGCGTGTCTTTTAAAGCAGCTTCATTAGCCTTGGCCTTATCCGCTGCGCTGAGAGCCTTACTAAGGCGCTGCGCACTGGACTTACTAGCCTTTTTGGGCGCCCTCAATCTGTCTATCTGAGCTATAAGAGGCATGTGAGCCTGCCTGCTCCGCTTGAGGTAACCCTTATCGTAACCCGCCTCAACGCTAACCATAGCAGGGGTTATATCTGTTTTTTCCACGCCAACGAAATCTTTGTTATATGGTGTTTCGTTTAGTAGGCGCTCAAGAGCCGCTTCGCACTGCTCTATTCCAGACAGATTTCTCATATTATCCTCTACTAGTAACCCGCAAAAAATGAAATCCGAGTCACTTGTTCTTTTTCTCCTTAAAAAGCCTTAAGTTAGAAAGCTCCTGCGTCGTTATTTGGTACTCAACACTATCCACATCGTATCCTGACGCCTCGACTTCGGTAACAGCAATTAGGCGATCTAGCTTATCGCTCCTAATCACAGCCCCGTCACATGACAAACATGCGGTCGCATCCCCTAACAGAAAATCGTCACATGGACCTACTTTTGTGCAGCCACCCAGCAAGGTAGGGCGATATGCTGTCTCCCCTTTATGCGCCAACTTGATGGTCTCTTCCTTTGCATCTAGTATCGCCAACTGTCCAGATGCCACATGGCTTCTTAGCTTTTCCATGTATGAACCAGCACCGCCCATGAGTGTCGCGTCTGAGGAAAAAACATCTTCAAAAAGAAGCGCCACAGCGCCCGTGGGCACGGCCATCTGAAACTCAAAGGCAATGTGATTTTTACCCAAAGCATAAGATCCATCGACATCCTCCTTGTGGCCAAAAAGTGTCAGTAAATTCTCGAATCCTTTTCGATAGTATCTGGACATTTGTCTAGCGGCATGCTTAAACTGCGACTGAATGGCAACTTCGGAAACTCCATTGGCTGCAGCGTAGAATGCGAGGGACCGACGACACTGATGAGATGAGAAAGGCCATATCTCCCCCTCTGAAAACTTTTTTTCGCTTGCAAAATCTCTTCCTGGATCAGTTTCACTTAGCAGGTACAGGTCTTCTTTTCTAATTCTAAATTGAGGGCTATATAGAATAGAGTCTTCCTTAGTAAGGATAGTGTTGGCGAAACTAGTAGCGCTCAACTTCTTCGATCGATTGCGCACAATCGCCGGGCTAGAAAAAAGGTGCATAGTACTTACTTCTACTCCATACAAGACCGCCAGCCCTTCGTCGAAAGCCTTCGCTACTTTAATTGCCTTCAATGCAGGGATAGGTGCTAGCCAAGAGTCCTCTCTTTTATATCCCTCAAACTTTGTTGTCGTTGATACAATTGATAGCATCTTTGATTCGTCAAGAATCGCTCCTGAATCATCAATCACGGGTTCATTTAAAGAAACCTTATCAACGCAGTCAAACATACACCTTGATGTTTCCTGATCTCGCATTCCTGTATATATGTGAAGCACGACCTTACAAACATATTGAACCGTTGCTAGCCACGTCGAAAATGATTGGCGCGTTATATGCCTTAGCGGAAAATCTTTATAAAAAAGAGATTCTAAATCATATTCTTTAATTAGCGCCTTCATGGTAGGACGAAGGTCAGCCGTGTTTTTTCCAAGCGCACCCTGCTGCGTCGATTCATAAGCGCCACAGAACCTATCCTCCATTCGGACAATAAGATCCTTTATAGATTCAACATGCGGATAAACTAAATCCAGTATTTCCCCAAATTGATTTATATACTCACAATATATCCTTAACGGGATCACCGGGTGCTGACGATGCGGCTTCGCACTATATTTAATATCTGTTTCTGGGCAGACATAAAATCCTAGTAGACTGAAATCCAGAGCATCTAAGTTTTTCAATAGCCCCTTCAGTTTCTTCATTGTGTTTTGAATATCCGAAACACTACGAGCATAAGCCTTCAGATACGCGGTATTAGAAAGCACATCGTTTATGTCTATTCCCCGAGCCAAGTCATTGTTTAGCTGGCCTATGCAGAACCTTCCAATGCTAACGAAAAGGTAGTAATAGCCCAGTATTGAGGAGGAGCTTAGCGTCCCCAAGCTACCCCCTTTGTGGTAATACATTAGAATATATAGAATCCACTTTGCCTGAGATATCAGCTTTTGCTTGAGATCTAGATCGTCGCAATCAAACCCCGTATCGAAATTAATGATGGCTAATTTGGTCACCGCCAGTCGGTAAGGATTTAGATCCCACTTACTCTCACCGTATATAGCTGTAGCAGAACCATCTTTATCCCTGCACAACACAAATAGATCACTAGGCTTTTCTCTAACGGGTGATATATCAGGAGCTACTTGACTTGTAAAACTGAATTTTGTCTTCCTACGCGAAAAAATCCTACTCTCGTTGCCGGCCTTCATAGACAAACCCCCATAGCCTCATAGCGCTGCAACCTATTCTCCCAGAATGGGATAAGAATCCCGCGATCAAATACATCACAGTAAGCTTTTTCATATGGCCCGCTTAACTCTGGATATAAATCAATCATCCTAGAAAGAAGGCTATTGATGCGAACTATTAGAGGCCTAAACATTTCTTCCGCTCGCTGAGCCTCCTCCGCCGAATCTCTTACGGCCTCGATAACGTAAAGTAAGCAGAGCAATTTACTAATATCTTCGACGTCGGCATGGCAGACGTAATTTTTACAATATAAACATCCATACTGAGTTGAACATGAAGGTTCAATCGGCGGGCGGTCCATGGATGATTGGGGATTTCCTGTATCCCTGCAGCTACCAGAGGGAATATCCGTTTCGGAGTTTTTGTTTCTCTCCGCTGACAGCGATATACTTTTCGCAGTTGCAATAACTTTTTCCCAGTATCCAGATAGCTCAGCTTCTACATCATCTATATGAATCTGACTGTAATGTAACTCATTTACGCGCTCGCTGTGATTCAGCGCTTCGGCGGCCTCTTTTGTGTTTGCTCCCAGCCTCTTCAAAATTGTATTCTTATATTTTCGTGCTTGGGTAGAATTTATAAAAGCAGACTTGTCTAGAATTTTAGTGTTATGAAGCCATTCTCGTATACTCGTTGCATAGGTGAATTCCATTCTTTTGGGCTTAACACGAACACCCTGACTCTTGGAATTAGAAAAATCACTGAAAAAAAGATACTTGCATTTTCGCTTGCCGAGATACCATTCCCTAAATTCAAGGTATTCCCTTAATAACTTTAAGCCTTGCTTACCACCTATCGGATAGGTTTCAACCTTTCCCGACGACCTAAACTTCAAGGTTCGGAAGTCTTTCTTGACGGATCCTTCGGAAATTTCTAATGCACCAGCCCACTCAAGATTAACGAGAGCTGACGAATTCGCACCCATTATAGTCTGGAGTATGTAGGCATAGAGCTTGATTACTTTCTGAGCCTCTATCGCTCTAAATCGACTACCAAGTTTATCTTTATTTGCTTTAGCGAGTAATTCTTTAGACTTTTTATAGTAACCGCGCGGCAATGTTTTCGCAGGGTTTTTCCACTTCTCCTGAACGCTTTCCCAGTATTCCTGAAATGACATCACTTTACCGCTCTTCATGTCATATATACTGTAAACGGAGGTAGGCTCCTGCTCCTCGAGTTTATGGTTGTATGATCGCTTCTTGTTCATTGGGAAGAGGCTAATATCCAAATTCGAAGTTGTTATTCGGAATGGATAGTCATCGTGCATAACTGCCGTTCTCAACGCCCGCATGAATGGGACAAGGATTGATATAGCATGTGATACAGACTTAGATGATGGTGCGGCGACCCCACCTCTACTCTCAGATATAGCAGGGATAGAATGTTTCACCCTGGTCGCCGAAGACGGCAGCATTAAACGCACTAAAGAAAGTAGTGCCCTTTGAAGCCTACAGGCAGAATTTGGCGAAAAGCCATCACCTCGTATCCGTCCATTTAGGTAATTAGAATACCCCTTATACGCTTCAAAAGCGGCTTCTTCGTTTTTATAAAAGGCTTCATGACCAAAGGAATCAATCCAATCAAGCGCACTCGTAATATATTTTATTTCCGAAAGAATTGATTCATCTCTTAATCCTGATACGGAAATGCGGTCAAGAAAACGAGCAACGAGCTCACGCCTGCCTTTATCAAAGGTAGATAGATCTACTAATCTTTCACCCCGGCGGTGCGCCTCCGGACGCGAGCGTGCGTGCCCCCTCTTCCTATAACACCAGCAGCCCACATCGATCGGAGTGTTTCTTCTAGACCCCTCAAGCTTGATAAGAATTTCTTCTGGCCTAATGTACTCTGTACCAAGCTGCGTCCTATTCACTACATTGGTTTTTCTGTATGTAAACTTTCCACTACTATTTTCCATCAAATGTTCACCTCCTCCATGAGCATGACATAGCCAGGTATTAACAGCTTTTCATATTCTTCTTGCATAGCATATTTGACATTTATTTTTCGTAAAAGCTTCAAGTAGTTTTCGGACGTTTCTCTGTGGACGTGATGGAGCCTAGTTTGAATTATGCTTATAGCATCTGTGGTAGTCATTGCACTGGAATCGACCAGTGGCGAAATGGCCTCCCACAAAAGCAGTGCATACGTAGCTCTTAGCCAGTGGTAATAAAAATCTCGTGGAAACCTATCAGAAGAAGCCTTTAGCACCTTCCTTTTGAGAGTGTCTACTACCTGCCCTATCGGCCTGGACTTTACAACCGGGTACCGTGGGTCGTCCTTTCCCATATAGTAGCAATTACCCTGGTCGCTCAAAAAAACGTACATATCTTCATCTGGAAGTTCAGGCAATTCCGGGTACGATAATCGATACTTGAGCTTGAATTTTTCCCTGCGCTCAGCGAACTGCTTGGAGACGGTGTATACCTGCAACGCGTCAACAAGCCTAGATGGCAAGTGGAGAATTTGCGGCTTTCCGTTTTTTGTGTCTATTTTTGTCCCGGGCCCTGCGTTCAACTTATAAGATCCATTGCGTCCTGGCCCTGATGCGATCATTTGGTCGACATGCTTAACTCTCAAGGTAAGAACAGATTGTTTTCTTGCACCTGTCATGAGCGCGAATAGCATTATCAGTCTCTCAATAGGAGACCAACTCGGACTATGAATGATACCTATAAACTCAGTCAGTTCCTCACCTCTTAAGGGCCTAAGTGTCTCGCCTTCATCTCGTAGATAGCCAGTTTCAAGTGACTTAGCAGGAGGGAGCCTTTTAGTTTGCGACCGCTTTATCTTTTCAAATGACCCAAACCCGCGAGCACCTGAGTAGTGAATCCTAATGGTTTGTATTCGATCAACACGCTCCATTGGCAGGTCGTGCCAGTTCTTGCTTACAAACTCATAGAAGCTATACACATCACCTGTGTACTGATTAACCGCTGCAGCGCCAAGACACCGCTCCTCAACAAGGTACTTAAAGTAGCGATATGTGGGTCGTGCTGTAAGTCTGCGTGCTTCAAAGTTTAGCCAATCGAACCCGTGCTGCTCTGTGAACAGTTTATAGTCGAGTAGCCGGGCTGCCTTTCTCCGAACGTCATCGGTAGGTCTGGTCATAACGTGTTTATTTGCAACCAGACTGAAAAGATAGCTGTTAGCTTCAAACCAGGGGAGCCCATTGGAATTAAGCAGGAAAGGCATATTGAACACGTCCCGCTCAATGCTAGCACCTGCCAACTCAGGAACGAGGTAGAAGTATTCGTTGGAAGATCCACCTTCCACTGGCGTCCTGGAAGCCCCTTTCACTCTACCGGCTGATATAGCCGCAAAAAGGTTTGAGGCTACCGATATGTTCAATAGCCTATTTCCATGCAGATCATTTCTATAGGCCATTGTAGCGCCTTAAGCTTAAGACATAGTCAACAATATGATGTTATGTGTGGATGCGTCAACTTAAATGTTATGTGTTAGTTTCGGGTATCGCCCTTTCATGTCTTTTTTTACTTCGCTGTAACTATTGGCCCAGAAACTTGCGAGATCCTGGGTAACCTGCAGCGGTCTGCCCGCCGGTGACAAAAGGTGCAGGGTCAGCGACAGCCGGCCCTGCGCCACACGCGGTGTTTCCCGCTGGCCAAACATTTCCTGCAGCTTGACCGCCAACACCGGCGGTGACTGGGAATAGTCGATGGCGATGCGCGAGCCCGTCGGCACCGTCAAATGGGTCGGTGCCTGCTCATCCAATAGCCGCGGCAGGGGCCACTCCAGCAAACTTTTCAGCGCAGCCCCGAGGTCAATCGACTGCAAATGCCGCACATGGGTGATCGCCGGCAAAAAGGGCAACAACCACTGCTCCAGATGGCGCTGGAGCCAGGCATCGGACACGTCCGGCCAGTCACTGTGAGTTTCGGACTGCAAATCCAGCGCGCGCAGGCAAAGCACCCGCTGCTGCCAGGCACGCAGGCCAGCTGACCAGGGCAACTTGTCCAGCCCCTGTTCTTCCAGCCACTGAAGCACAGCACGCTTTTTCGTGTTGTCGTCCGCTTTTGCCGCCGCTTGCCGCTCGACGATCAATTTACCGACGCGATATTGCCGCTCCAGCAATAACTGGCCATTGGCCTGCCATTCCAGCACATCCACAGCCTGCGGCGCGGGTAGAACATTAGCAAACAGATGCGGGTCCAGCGCCGACGCCAGAAAAATTCGATCATTCGAATAACCAGCTGCTCCGCCCAGATGCGCGACCGCCAGCCACCGCTCCCGCCGCAGGCCCTCCTCCTCAGCCAATACCGCGCCGCGACCGTTGGCCAACTGGTATGCGGTTCCGCCCGCTGAACGCTGAAGGGCGATGCGATCGGGATAGGCCAGTGCGATACAGGCGCCAATGCACTCCTGGCTTGAGAGACTGGTTTTGGTGACCACGTGATGCGCCAGCTGTTGGCGAAACTGACGGGCCTGCTGCTGCATGCGTTTTATGCCGTGGTGTTTACCCAGTGACGACAGCGGCAGCCTGCGACTGATGTCCGCCCCTCGGGACGAGACCGGGTCGCGCTCCGACAAGAGTGCGGCGATTTCCGAGGCCGTTTCCAGAAAGCCCAACTCGGCAGCGCGTATCAGCATATGGGAAAGGCGGGGGTGAGCGGGCAGCGCTGACATCGCCTCGCCGTGGGCAGTAATAAGGCCTGAGTCGTCACAGGCGCCCATCTCCCGTAACAAAGACAGCGCCTGCTGCCAGGCCGCAGGATTGGGTGCATCCAGCCAAGCTAACTCTTCACGGCTTACGCCCCAGGCAAGCAACTGCAGCGCCACCGGTGCCAGATCCGTATTCAGAATTTCCGGTTCTCCGAAGGCGCGTAATTCCCGGTGTTGCTCCTCACTCCACATCCGCCAGGCAATACCGGGGCCGAGACGCCCGGCGCGCCCTGCGCGCTGCTCAGCACTGGCCCGGGTAATACGCTTGGTCGCCAAACGGCTCATGCCGAGGCGCGCATCAAACTCCGGTTGCCGCGACCAGCCGCTGTCGATGACAGTGCTAATCCCTTCGATGGTCAAACTGGACTCGGCAATATCCGTGGCCAGCACGACCTTGCGTTCACCCTGCGCGGGGGCGCGTATCGCCTGTTGTTGCTGCTCCAGAGACAGGGCACCGTAGAGCGGGGCGATCAGCACATCGTCCCCAACGCCCCCTTCGCGTAAGGCTCTCTCCAGACTGAGAATTTCTCCCTGGCCCGGCAAAAACACCAGGATACTGCCCTCGCTCTCCGCCAGACAGCGCAGTATCTGCCGGTGTAAGCCCACAATGAGATCGCGCCTGTCCAGGCGCTCGCCGTAGTGCACCGCCACCGGAAAACTGCGCCCCTGACTGCGAATCACCGGAGCTGCGTCGAGATAGTTCGACACACGCTCGCTGTCCAGTGTCGCCGACATCACCAGAATTTTCAGTGGTGCGTCTTCGCGAAACAGTTCCCGGGCGTAGCGGCACAAGGCCAGGCCCAGGTCCGCATCAACCGAGCGCTCGTGAAACTCGTCAAAAATAACCAGCCCGTAACCTTCAAGGCTGGGGTCGTTTTGCAGCAGGCGAAGCAGCACGCCCTCCGTCACCACTTCAATTCGCGTGCGCTGGGAGAGCCGGCTTTCCAGGCGCATGCGGTAACCGATGGTTTCACCCGGCTCTTCGCCGAGCACACTGGCCATACGCTGGGCTGCAAGTTTTGCGGCAATACGGCGCGGCTCCAGCATCAGAATCCGCTGACTTCCCAGCCATTCGCAGGACAGCAAGGCGAGCGGTATGCCGGTGGTCTTGCCCGCGCCGGGTTCAGCCACCACAATGGCCTCAGCCCGCGTTTGCAAAGCGCGCAGAATGTCGGGCATAACCTGGTAAATGGGAAGTGACATGAATGCAATTTGCCGCCAAATATGGCGCGAAATCATAGCATACCGATGACTGCCAAAGTGCTCGTGACCGGCGCCAGCGGATTTCTCGGCGGCCGACTCGCGCGCCGACTTCTGGACGAGGGATACCAGCTTAGCCTACTGGTCAGACCCACTGCCGCGCTGGATGCCACCCTGAAATCCCAATGCCATATCGTCTATGGCGACCTTTGTGACCAAAACGCGCTGGAGCTTGCAGTGCGCGATTGCGAGTGGATCTTTCACTGCGCAGCCAATGTGAAAACCTGGGATAGCGACGACAACTACTACCGCGCCAATGTGGCCGGTGTGCAGCATCTGCTCGATGCGCTCGTGCAAAACAGCCCGGCGCTGAAACGCTTCGTGCATATTTCAACGGTGGACGTCTACGGTTACCCGATTGCTCCGGCAGATGAATCCTCCCCTGTACGGAAAACGGGTTTTGGTTATGGCGACAGCAAACTCGAAGGGGAACAGCGGGTGCTGCGCATGGCCAGCGATCACAACCTGCCTTTCACGATCATTCGCCCCGGCAACATTATCGGCCCGGGCAGTCAGTTTATCTCGGAAATAGGTACAGCCCTGAAATCAGGCCACATGCTGACTATCGGAGGTGGCCTTGCTCACGCCGGCCTGATCGACGTAGACAATCTAATCGACCTGATTTTGTGGGCCGCCGACAGCGACACCGCGCTCAATGAAACTTACAACGCGCGAGACGAAAGTGATATGAACTGGCGCGAATGCCTCAGCCAGTTGCAGCGCGCGCTGAACGCGCCCAAGCCCATCCGCGATCTGTCTTTTCCAACGGCTATGCTGCTCGCGCGAAGTCTCGAGTGGATTTTCAAACTGAGCAGAACCAGGCGCGAACCGCCGCTTCACCGCTTGCTGGTTTGCATGTTCGGCAAAACCTGCGGTCACAGTGCCGACAAGATTCGGCGCCACAGCGGCCTGCCCAGCCGGATTGCAATCGATCAGTCCATCCAGCGCTCCGCTCAGTGGTTCTTAAAAAACACATAGCCTGGCTGCGCGCACGCCATAGGGTCTTGTGCGCCAGTTTGCACTTTCACTGCGAACCGGAACGCACACAAACCCGCGACATTTACAGGCTGTGACCCAGTCTGCACAAAAAAGCAACGACACCTATCGCCAAAGCTAAGGCGCGCCAGTAGCATTTGCAAACAATTACCAAACTAAGCCAATCAACGTCGTTGCCACAGAGGGATCACCATGGTAAGGCCACTCAAAACCCTGTTAACCGGTTTAATGCTAGCCGCTGTCTCAGTCATGCTCGCCGCCTGTAATGGCGGCTCCAGCTCATCGTCGTCGACGCCAACCAGCTCCTCACCCCAGAGCCCACCGGTCAACAGAACGGTCGATGACGGTGTGAATGGCCCTCTGGATGAAGTGCAACGCCCCTTATCCGAAGACGTATTCAGTCAGATCATCGCAGGAGCCGAAGGTACGCCACTCGAAGGCTCGCTGGACTGTGTCCGCCAGGCGGTGGTCATCGATACCATTGATATTCTCGATGCAATCGCGCTGGCGCTGTCCGAAGCCGCCAGCTCTCAAGATCCTGCCGCTTTCGAAGCCGCAGCGGGCAATATCGAGTTTTCCCTGAACGAACTCGCCAATGATTTACCCGGCGCCCTGGGAGCCCTGACTGGCAGTGACTGTAATAGCGCTGACAATGGTGGCGGGAACACTGGCACCAATCCTCTGGCAGGCACGCCCCTGGAGCCCCTCGGTGAGGCCCTCGCGCCAGTGCTCGAACAGTTTCCCAGCGGCGGCTCACCCGGCAGCGGTCAGGATGCAGACCTGCACTACCTGACTTTGCTAACCAGCCAGCTGGCCGTCGCCTTTCAGGGAGGCGTTGCATCACTGCCCCCCGAGGTACGATCAGCTCCAATCCTGGGAGGCGTGATTACGACCCTGAGCACTGCACTCAACGACATCAATACCACGATGCTGTGGTTTGGCCGCTATAACGGTGAGTTTGCGGCCACTGCACTGGAAGGCACTCTGAACCGGCTGCTGATCAATACCCTTACGCAAATCGTTCCGCTAGCCTTTATCGAAGAACAGGCGGGCCAACCGGGCGTTATCAGCGGACCCATTGCCGCAGGTGTCAGCCAATTGACATCCACGTTCGGTGAAAACCTGCTGTCGGTTGCCCTGCCGGAAGTGACCAACGCCCTGAACAACGATCTGGCGCCGGTGCTCGACCCTATCGAAAACACGGTCTTGCCGGCGATTCTGCTGGCGGCCTTTTCCGGGCTGGGTGAGGCTCAGGCTGGTGACAACCCGATATCACTGCTGCTGGGAGCCGTTACCGAAGGCCTGACCGGTGGCAGTGGCGGCGGGTCCAGCCCAACCGGCACGCCGCTTGACCTGCTGCTCGGCCCGCTTGTTGATATCGGCGGCGGCAGCACGACTTGTCCTTTCGCGGGCACACCACTGGATAGTGCCTGCACCCTGTTCCAGCTTTTACCCTGAGGGGTAAGCCTATCGCTCCGGCCTCAGCAAAGGCCGGAGCATCCCCTCCAGACCATTCAGTTTCACTTCGTACATCAAGGCCAACTGATCACCCAGCTTTCCCGACGGGAAGCCCTGTTGCTTGAACCAGACCAGGTAGGGTTCCGGCAGTTCCAGCAGGCGCCGGCCCTTGTATTTGCCGAAAGGCATGACCTGATTAACCGCCGCCAGCAGGGCTTCACTGTCCTGATCCTCAAACACCACTGACTCTCCTCCACCGCATATCGAACGCAAGTTGCCCTGTTCATTCGCAAAGATCAACCGCGTTATGCACTCAGGTAGTATCAGAAAGCGGTTTTGCGCTAATCCCTTCTTGGACACATCGGCAAGGGCCTGCCTATAGTAAATAACCCCTTCCTGCAGCAAGGATTCACCAACGATATCTGGAGGAAAACCATGGCTATCGCACCCCGCATTCAGGCTCACTTGCAGAAAGTGGGCATTAACTACGACCTTATCGAGCACCCGCACAGTAGCAGCAGCATGCAGTCTGCCATCTCCGCCCGACTGCCCCCCAATCAGGTAGCCAAGGCGGTGATCGCTCACGACGGCGACACCTACTGCATGTGCGTGCTGCCCGCCAATCGGCGGCTGGTACTGGATTGGCTCAACGACCAT
>PAKT01000091.1 GCA_002710725.1 Spongiibacteraceae bacterium | reverse complement strand
TACTGAGCGTATATTTCTCTTTAATGCATTGATTTTACTGGTCGGAGTGAGAGGATTTGAACCTCCGACCCCTGCCTCCCGAAGACAGTGCTCTACCAAGCTGAGCTACACTCCGACACATTTGCTACAACGCTTCAGAAGCCGCGTTATGGCTGGGTTTCACCGCTGCGAGACAGTTTATGAACCTGTCCCCGGGTGAGATTGAAGGCGCCGTTCAGACAAGGTCTGACGCCTAAAATCCGAGAGGCGGCAATTCTACACCATTTAACCTCCGCTTCAACAGTACCGAAGCCAAGGCAAGGGGCAATGAAACGCACTCGTTTTGAAGGGCCTCGCCCCTGTAACAACCCGGAGAAAAACAGAGCGAGGGAGGTATAACCTCTCTCGCTCGGATCTTCTTTAAACGCATGCCCTAGAGTGAAGCGACCCATTTCGGGGCACTGCCAACGATCAGTACTGATAAGCTACTGACAGCCCCCACGTGCGTGGCATGTTATATGCCGCCGACACAAACGGGCCCACCACATAACTGTTGCTCAGTACCCGCTTGTCTTCCAGGTTCTTGCCTTCCAGCGAAACGCGCCATTTGCGGTCCAGAGTGGTGTAGCTGACCTGCGCATTGGTAATGTAGTGCTCTTCCTGTATCTGCTGGCGTTCGAAACGATCTGCAGTGTCCACCGGCGAGTTGGTAAAGGATTTGTAGCGGTAAGACACGTCCCCACCCACTATCAGGTTACCGGCGTCGCCGAGGTTGAGGTCGTACAGCGCATTAAGTTGCGCGGTCCAGCGTGGTGCAAAGCCCAGCTCTGTGCGGTCGGCCAGGTTTACCGGGTTCCCGTTACTGTCAAAGCTGTCAAATTGCTTCACCTCGGTATCAAGGTATCCAACGTTCAAACCCACCTGCAGGGACGCCAGCGGAAACCAGTTGATTTCGACTTCCGCACCGCTGCTGCTGACTTCACCGACATTGTCTGAGCGCTGTACCAGATTGGCCCCGTCCAGCACAATGGTGGCCAGCTGCTTGTCCTGGTAGTCGTTATAGAACGCCTCGCCGTTAATACGCAGACTGTTTTCCAGCAGCGTCGTTTTCAGACCCACGCTGTAGGAGGTGACCGTCTCCGGATCAAAGGCGGATGCCGCGCCGCTTTCGGCATTGAAGCCGCCGGATTTAAACCCGGTGGCGACACCGGAATAGATCAGCGTGTCTTCATTGAAAAAGTGCGACAGTTTCACGCTGGGCGTGAATTCGCTCCAGCTTTCGTCGATATCAGTACTCTCTGCGGTAGTGCTTTGAAAAAAGCGGGTATTGGCTACCCATTCGCGAAACATCGGGTGGGCCTCCACCGCGGCTTCCTGCCCAGGGGCAATCGCGAGAACAGCCGAATCCGGGAAGCCATTCAGCCGCGCCAGGGCAAAGAAGCCCTGCTCCAGGCTTGCGCGCTGCTTCAGATCTTTGCTGTCGCGCGTGTAGCGGGCGCCGACGGACACCTGCCAGTCAGCGACAAAGTCCCAATCCACAGAGCCATACACCGAAAAGGATTCCAGAGTTCGCTCATCGACAAAGGTATTCTTGCGATGGGTCTGCACTGCGCGCAGACGCGGTGTCTGATCGGTGACATTCTCAATTTCTTCCAGGGCATCCAGGTAGTAGAGGCCTGCTACGGCGTTCAGCTTGGCTGACGCGTAGTTGAACTGGAATTCCTGACTATAGTCCTCGCTCTCGCGGGGTCGGGATGACGTTATAAAGTCCTGCTGACTGCCGTCAAAGTCATAGGGCTGGAAGTTGTCCAGGAAGCGAGCTGAGGTAACGGATTTAAAAGTCCAGTTGTCGTCGATGTCCCACTCGTAGGTCGCCGCCAGAGTCTGAGTTTCCACTTTGAAGTCGTCAAAGCGATTGTAGCCGGTGCTGACATCGTCTTCATCGTTGGGCAGAGACTGGTCGTTAGGCGTCGACAGCGCACCCGCACCGGGGAAGAAAAACGTGTTCGCCCCCGTCGTGACGAAATCAATGCCACTCAAAGTCTCAGCGTCAACCGCCAGCCGGTTGGGGATACGCGGGTCTGAGGTATCGCGCATAAAGTCGGCCTGAAACTTGAGGCGATGCCCCGGAGCCATTTCCCAGAGCAGGTTGGTACGTGCCGCCAGAGCATCTTCGCCCCAGTAGGTTTCACCACTGTTGCGATCTTTCTGAATACCATCGCGCTCGCTGCGCATAATACCGAAGCTGCCATAAAGGCTGTCTTCGATCAGAGCGCCCGATATGTCGGCTTTCACTGTATAGCGGTCAAAGGAACCGGTGCCAAACTCGACATTGGCCAGCGTTTCCGGGCCGGGTTGGCGCGTAACATATTTGATGGCGCCACCAATGGTGTTGCGACCATAGAGATTGCCCTGGGGCCCCTTCAGAATCTCAATACGTTCCACATCATAAACTTTCAGCAGTGCGCCTGAGGTCCGGTTCAAATACACGTCGTCCACATAAATACCAACGCCCTGGTCAAAGCCCGGATCGTTGCCGATACCGCGCACAAAAACCTGTACCGCACCGGCAACGAGGCCGCCGGTATCACCCAGCGTCACATTGGGCGTCATCCGCTCCAGATCAGTGATGTCATTCACCTGGCGGTTTTTTAACTGCGATTCACTAAAAGCGCTGATAGCAACCGGCACATCCTGCAGACTTTCAGAACGTTTGCGTGCGGTAACCACAACCTCTTCCATTACCATTGACGCTGCGTGGATTTCTGACGCCATAAACGGCGCCGCAAGCAAAGCAACAAGCTTGCGCTGCAGCGAATTTCTTCGGGCTTTCATTTCAACTTCCTCGATTGTTTATCAACCAGCAGGTGGGCGACGTTTTTCACGGGCGCTAGTTTTAAACACTGAAGAGGCTTAGAAAAACAGCAAAAACAGGCAAAAAAATGCACAATAGAGACCAGCGTGTCCGATCTCTGAGGAATCACGCAAACACCATCACACAAATGGGTTAGCGTACTTTCACCCTGCAAAAACAAAGCAATTCAGGAATACGTGTTTTCCGAAACAAGCCTGGCAATCAGTCCGCGTGTTTCGCCGGGCTCAATCACGGCGTCTATTTCCAGATAACTGGCCGCTTCAATGGCTCGACCCTTGTCATAGGCCTGGGCCAGCAACTGGTCAAACAGCGCCTGTCGTTCGGCGGTATCCTCAACAGCCTCAAGCTGTTTTTTGAAACCGAGTTTTACGGCTCCCTCCAGCCCCATGGCACCAAACTCGCCGGTTGGCCAGGCGGCGGCGTAGAGGGGCCGCGCGAAGCTGCCGCCCGTCAGGGCCATTGCCCCTAAGCCATAGGCTCGACGCAGAAAAATGGCGATCCATGTCGACTGCGATTGTGCGCCGCTGGCAAACAGGCGCGACATACGCCACACCGCCGCTTCGCTTTCGCTGTCCGGCCCCACCATAAAACCAGGGGTATCCACCAGGGACACGATAGGCAGTTCAAACTGACTGCACAGATCAATAAAGTCTGCACATTTGTCGGCGGCCTCCGCATCGATGGCACCGCCCAGATGCTTGCAGTTACTGGCGAGTAAACCGCAGGGCTGGCCCTCAATGCGCACCAGCGCGCTAACAACCGCCGCACCGAAGGCGGGCTTGAGCTCCAGTACGCTATCGCTGTCACAGAGTTGGTCAATCACTTTGCGGACGTCATAGGCGAAGCGTCTGTCACGCGGCAGATGCTCACCTATTGAGGACTGATCCGCGGCCTGCCATTGCGCGTTGCGCCCCTGAAAAAAGGACAAGGCCTGCTTGGCCAGCGCAGTGGCTTCAGCCTCATCGCGCGCGACGATATCCACCACGCCATTGCGGCGTTGAACCTCTATAGGGCCAATCTGCTTCGGCGAAAACTGTCCCAGCCCACCGCCTTCAATCATGGCGGGGCCCGCCATACCGATGCAGGAGCTCTCGGTGGCAATACGAATATCCGCCGCGCCGAACAGCGCCGCGTTGCCGGCAAAACAGTAGCCATTGTTGACCGCGATGCGCGGCACTTTGCCTTTCAAAGCCGCCCACTGCGCAAAGGAGGGAACATTCAATCCGGCAAACTGCACCAGCACATCGGTGTCGCCGGGGCGACCACCCCCGCCCTCGGTGTACATCACTACGGGCAGGTTTTCATCCCGGGCCAGCGTTAGCGCCCGATCCAGTTTCTTGTGGTGAAAGTAGCCCTGAGTGCCGGCCAGCACGCTGTAGTCGTTGACCGCCACGACGGTTTTACCGCCATTGACCCGCGCCAGCCCGGTGAGAATGCCATCGCCGGAGGTATTGCGCTGTAAGTCCTCGAGATCGCGATGTTGGCGCTGGGCAGCGACGGCAAAGGCACCATACTCAACAAAACTACCGGAGTCGCACAGATCGTCCAGATTCTCGCGGGCGCTGCGAAAGCCGCGCTCGTGCCGCTTCGCAATCGCGTCACGGCGCTGGGCATCACTGGCTTTGGCGGCCCGCTCGCGCAGGGCTTCCAGTGCAGGGTTGTCTGCGTCGCCGGTGTGGTCTTGCTGCACAGTCAAAGCCTCTGCCTGCATGTCCAGCCGACACAATGCCCGGCCTTTCTGCACCGTTTCACCGGCAGCAACCTGCCAGGAAGCTAACACGCCTGCCGCCGGCGCGGTGAGGGCGGTCTGGATTTTCATCGACTCCAGTACAGCGAGTTCCTGCCCGGTGCGAACCGTTTCACCCTCGGCAACCTTGAGGCTGACGATTACCCCTGCGACTGGGGCAGAGACTGTTTCCATGCGCTGTTATCCGAATTGAAAGAAGCCATATCGATCACAAAGCGGTATTTCACATCGCTTTTCAGAACGCGCTTGTAGGCCGTATTGATCGATTGAATATCAATCAGCTCCACATCACAGCCGATACCGTGTTCAGCGCAGAAATCGAGCATTTCCTGGGTTTCTTCAATGCCCCCCATCATTGAGCCGGTGATGTTTTTGCGCCCGGCCGTCATAAACGGACTGAACGAAAGCGGTTTATCCGGCAAACCCACCAGACAACAGACGCCATCACGCTTAAGCAGACGAAGGTTAATATTGAGATCATGAGGCGCCGAGACGGTATCAAGCAGGAAGTCCAGGCGGTTAGTCCAGGCTTTCATGGTTTCCCTGTCAGAGGACAAAACCACGTGGTCAGCGCCCAGCTTTTTGGCGTCTTCCGTTTTGGCCGTCGAGGTGGTGAACATCACCACTTCCGCCCCAAAAGCCTTGGCGAATTTAACCCCAATATGCCCCAGACCACCCAGCCCCATTACGCCGACCAATTGGCCGGGGCCAACCTGATAGCGTTTGAGGGGCGACCAGGTGGTAATACCCGCACACAGCAGCGGCGCCGTCGCGGCTAAATCGGCCTGGTCAGAAATCTTGAGGGTGTATTTTTCATCCACCACGTAGTTAGTGGAATAACCGCCAAAGGTAGGACGCTGGCTTTCCCGTTCAAAACCGCCGTAGGTCATGGTGGGGCCTTCGGCGCAGAACTGCTCTTCACCCTCATCGCAGGAAAAACAATGGCGACAGGAATCGACAAAGCACCCCACACCGACGGTATCGCCAGGCGAGAAACGGGTTACTTTATCGCCTACCGACAGCACCCTACCCACAATCTCGTGGCCGGGAACGACCGGATAGTTACTGCGCCCCCAGTCGTTGTTAACGTAGTGGATATCGGAGTGACAGACGCCACAGTAGAGAACCTCAAGGGTAACGTCGTGAACGCCCTGTTCGCGCCGCTCGAACTCAAAGTGTCCGAGCGGTGCGCCTGCGTGATCTGCCGCATAGCCAACAGCCTTCATCGTGCCTCCTGACCTGTCGCAAAAGGCTGATACTGTAGCAGAGGCCTATAAAGCGCGGCCAGTGAGGATTCACGCTGGCCCCAGGCAATAACCGCGTCAGCCTGAAGGCACTGGCCCCTGGCTAAGCGCATTGGCCGGCAGCAACCGCAGATCGAACACGGGTAGCTCAATACCGCGCATCTGCGCGCTGTATGGGTTGGGCGGGTTGAGCTCCGTGTCATCCTCGTTAGCGGCAGAGGCGATCGGGTCATCGAATTGCGTTCCACCTGCGGTCTGCAACAAAGTAGTCAACCCGGTGGTCGACGAGCCACTGATGACCGCACTGAATTGCACATGCCGCTGGAAGAACACCAATCCCACTTTGTCACCCGCCTGCAAGCGCTCGCCTACACCGGGCAATAGAAAGCCACCGGTTGGGCTGACATTGGGATTGCCCGTGTAAGGCACGTTGAGATTGGGGTTCTGCACCAGGCCGGTTACTTCTGCATCGACCAGAATGGTTCGATCACCCCGCTTGATACCCACACCAAAGAAAGCGATGGCGGTTTGGGGGTTACCGGCTACATTTTGAACGGTGATTTCATCAATGCTCGGAATACCCGCCAGCACATAATTGTCAGCAGCGCTGCTCGGGACAGTGAGAACCTCTAAAAATACGGGGTTCAATAAACTTCCGGGGTCACTGCCGATACTGATACTGCCGCTCTCAAGCCGAGTCGGCACGCCGCCTGCTGCAGCGCTTTGACTGCCTTTCGGAAAGTCATCCAACAGCAAGCCCTGAGCCTGCGCGTTGTGGGCATTATCGGTATCAGCTACCGAGATACAGACCCTGGGAATGTTCTTATAGTCTGGAGAATCCTCACCCTTCAGGTGAAAATCAAACCAGCTACGGATAACCGCCAGCCCGTCAACGGCACCGCACTGGGAATCCCCTTCGAACAAATTATCCAGCGGGTTCATATGGCCGCCTTCATTAGTGAGCACTCCCACCGGAGCACTGCCCAACGACGACAGAAACTTGTAGTTCCAGTAGGCCTCGGTCAGATTGAATAACACATCCCGGTTACCCTGAAGCAGCAGTGTCGGAACGCTTCGCGCAATAAAGGTACTGGTATCCGTGCAGCCGGGACGGTCATCGTCACACCAGGAGCCAACACCGTTGCGGTCCTGAAAATGCCGCACCTGACGGTTGAACATTTGCAGAACAACGTCCCGGTCATAGCCTTGCAGTTCCAGTGACGTCATCAAATCATCTTTGGTGCGAATAAAATTCGCCACCGGGCTTCGGTAGCCAATCAGGTTACACATATCCGTCACCGCCGGGGTATTGGTGACACCGGGATCCTGCGGGCCATCGGTGCCATCGGCAAACAGGCACAACAAACCATCGAAGGACAGCTTTACTGCATCACCGGGCAACAGGCTGTTTATCAGGCTGTGCCAGGTACCCACCGGGACAATGGTATCCACGCGGGCATCCAGCTGTGACAGGGGGAACTGCCAGCCACCGCCGTAGCTGTAGCCGATCAGGCCAACCCGGAAGTCGTTGGCAATACCAGTGTCTTCGCGAAAGATATGAAACTCTTCGGCATTTTCTGCCAGCCAGTCCAGCAGGCGGATCGCATCCTGGGTTTCAGCCTGGGGGTCCATCACCCGCGCCAGACCGCCAGCGTTATCCGGCTGGGATTCGCCGTGACCGCGCTGATCGAAGGATACCGCCACATAACCGTGGTGCGGCAGGGTTTGGAACAGCTCGAGAATCTGGGGAAAGTGTGCGGTGGCGCTAACAAGGCCATCTTCATCCAGCTCGTTGGACACTTCACCGCCGTAGCCGTGACTGTTGATCACCACCGGAAAGCGGTCACCGGGGCAGCGCTCCGGCAGGGCGACACTGACATTAAAGGTGGTCGTGTCCAGCTCCTGCGCGTCCAGATCATAGTTTGCCGTGTCATAGACGTTGGGCAGGTTATTGGTGACCTGCCTGAGCTGAGTCTCCGTTAACAACTCAGCAGGCAGGCGGTCAGCTTCATCACACTGCAGGCTCGCTGGCGGTGGCGCCGGCGGCGTGGGGTCCGTTGCAGCAGCGGCAACAGGCGCAGAAGAAGAACTATCGTCATGACAGCCACTGATCAATCCAAGGCTCAGAACAAGAGCCGTGACGGTCAGCGCGCGAAATTCCAGCATGGTAACTCCCATTGTTTTTTCACCTGACACTTTGACACAGAATGGACTACTCTGTACTCATCCGAAGTCTGTACATACGCGTACGATCGAATTGCCGATGTTCACTCATTAGCGCGCGGAAAAAACCCAAAACACTAAAAATAATGGACAAAAAGCTCTAATATCAGAACCTTAAATAAAATAAGACATTACCTGGCAAGAGAAAAACCATGAAAAAATACCTGTTTTCAGCTCTCGCAATCTCAGCGGCGCTACTGACACCCTCTGGCGGCAGCTCCGGCCAGCTTATGGCCCAGGCACTGGAAGAGGTCATAGTCACCGCCCAGCGCCGCAGCGAGAGCACTCAGGATATCCCCGTTGCCATCACCGGCTTCACCGGCAACGCGATCGAAAAGTTTGGGGTAGAAAGCACAAATGATGTCGGCGCGCAGGTGCCCAATATGCAGGTCAGCGGCCCCTATGGTGAGGTGCAGCCGATCTTCTCCATCCGCGGCGTGAGCATGTCGGATTACAACTCCAACCAGGCAAGCCCTATTGGTGTGTATGTGGATGAAGCCTACCAGCCAGCGGTGTACTCCCACGGCGCCAACTTCTTTGATCTCGAGCGACTGGAGGTGCTGCGCGGGCCACAGGGCACCCTCTACGGCAAGAACACCACTGGCGGCGCTATCAATATGATTACCCGCACGCCGCAGATTGATACCGAATTCAATGGCCGCATCCGGGCTGGCGTGGGCTCCTTCGACGCCACCGTGGGTGAGGCCGCCGTTGAGGGCACGCTGATTCCCGGCACCCTGTCCGCCCGGGTCGCATTGATGTTCAAGAAAGATGATGGTTATCAGGAAAACCCGCTCGGTGGCGCCAACGGCGCCCAGACAGACACCCGCGGCGGCCGGCTGGCACTGAACTGGGCGGTTAACGACAACACCACCGCCATACTGAAAGTTACCCGCACCGAAAACGATGCCAATACCGCACAGGTGCGCAATGAGCCCGGCGTCGATATTCGCAATACCTCCAGTACCGCCAACTCCAACGGCTTTATCGACTACACCGGCTATTCCCGCCCCCATCAGGATCTGGACTTTCACGAAATAGAATCCAACAAGATGGGGCCGCTGATTACCTCAACCGACACCGCCGTGCTTACCGTCACTGCGGACTTCCGGAACTTCTCTCTGGTCTCGGTCAGTTCCTACGGCGATGCCCAGTATTTTCAGGATGCCAATACCGACGGCTCACCGCTGCGACTGCTGGAGATCGACTGGTCATCCGACACCATTTACTACAGCCAGGACATACGCTTTGTCAGTGAATGGGAAAGTCCCTTCCAACTGATCGCCGGCCTGTACTACGGCTATGAAGATCTGGGGCTGCAAAATATCTACTGTATCTTCGAAGACTTGCCGGACACGCGAGTGGGTGAAGAAAACCCGGATGCGATTGGCCTGGCGCCCTTTCTGGTGGGTTTCGGTTGCGTCGATCAACGGCTGCGCACCGAGAAAGACAGCCGCGCTGTTTACGGCCAACTGCGCTTTGAGCCGACCGACAGACTCGGCTTCGATCTGGGCGTGCGCTACACCGAAGATCGCAACGATATGCCCTACTACAATACCTCGCGCTTAGACTACGACGGCACACCCATCGGCACCTGGGTTCCGGGCAACCCTACAGGTCGCGACGAAGCCTTCACGCCGCTTATCGTATCGCCCAACCAGATTGACTTCTGTCTGGCTAACCCCTCTGCCTGCACCGCCCCTCCGGGCTACACCCACGGCGATTACACACTCGCCTCACAAGACCCGCTGGAAGCACTGGAGAAGGAATGGACCGGCAAACTCGGCGTGGATTATGCACTGACACCCGATATCCTGCTCTACGCCTCCTACAGCCGGGGTTATCGCAGCGGCAGCTATAATGGCGGGGTCTATTACCTCGAACGGGATATCGACGACGCCTACGCCCGCCCGGAGTTTATCGACGCCTATGAAATGGGCATCAAGGCTGATCTGCTCGACGGTCGCGCCCGCTTCAATGCCGCCGCCTTCTACTACGACTACACCGACCAGCAGTTTGTAAACGTGGTGGGTATTTCCGTCTTTCTGGAAAACGCCGGCGCGTCAGAAATTCAAGGGGTAGAGGCGGAATTTCAGTATCAGGTCAACGAACGCCTGTTCCTGAATGCCGGCGTCGGCCTGCTCGATACCCGCTACAAAGAATTGATGCTGGCTGACACCACCACCCTGGCCAACCCGGAGGATCAGGTGGACCTTGCTGGCAACGATTTGATTTCCGCGCCGGATGTAAACTTTAATCTGTCAGTAGACTGGGACGTGCTGGTAACCGACTACGGCTACCTCTCGCTGAACGTCAACGGCTCCTACCAAAGCAAGCAATGGTTCAGCGCCTACAACGACAAAGCCGAATACGAAGCTACCAAACAGGATGCCTACCACCTGCTCAACGCGCGGCTGAGCTGGTTCTCTGCTGACGACCGCTACAGTTTGGCGGCCTTTGTGAAAAATATCGAAGATGTGGAATACGATTACTACGCCATCGACTTGCAGGCTTCCTTTGGCTACACCTATTTTCTGTCCGGGCCGCCCAAAAGCTGGGGCGTGGAAGCGAGCTATCGTTTTTAGGGGTAATCTAAAACCCACGTCATTGCGAGTGGTTTTCGCCTTTAGCTGCGAGCGGAGCGCGGCAGGAAGCAATCTGAGTTCCCTTAGAGATTATGAGAATCTCTCAGCGCTTTTAAGAATGCTAGCCCGTCAAATGCCAGATCATCCTGGCTTGGCGCCAATGGACGCCATATGGCTGCGGCATCTGCAATCGTGAGGCATTCTGGCGTAAAAGACTCGATGATGCAGTCGCCTTTGTAATCAATTTTCTTAAGCGCTCTGGCCAACTCACTCCAGTACACCTGACCCTGCCCTGGCGTACCTCGATCACTTTCACTGGCATCGATATAAACCAGATCCTCACCTGCCAGGCAGATCGCGTCAAAGAGATTTTTCTCTTCGATATGCATATGAAAGGTATCCAGGTGAATTCGAATATTCGAATGATTTACATCCTGAATAAGCGTTTTGACCTGAGCGCAGGTATTGACCAAATCAGTTTCGAATCGATTGAGTGGCTCGATTGCCAGAGTGACTCCTCGCTCAGCGGCCAGATGCGAGACTTTGGTCAATCCATCGACGGCTCTATCCCATTCCCGTTTTCTTGCCTCATCAGATAAATGCCGTCTCTTCCCAACGGCAGAATATGCCGGCCCCGCCAGTACCTTTACTTCGAGCTTCTCGCAGATTTCCAGCAATTCAGAAATATAGTTCAAACTGTTTTTTCGCACCGCCGGATCATCGTGTGTCAGATCTCTATCCGGACCATAAGCCCCGGTCAGATACAGAGTCATGGGCGAATTCGCCAGCACGCTCTTTATCGAACGGATATCAATGAGTGATGGATCCTCCACCGGCACCGTGAACGCCTCAAAACCCATTTCTGCCGCTTTCGTAATCAGCCTTACTGAATCTGCAGTAAATGGGGATTGCCATACCCACGCATTAATACCAATCTTCATGTTCCAAGCACCTGTCTCTTCGCCCCCGATACATCAAAACAGCCTTTCACTTTTCGAGCTGCGGCCGATACCAGATCGCGGAAGTTACGGCCCGCTCCTGTATCGACACAGGATCAACAGGCTCCAAGCCCAGCTTCACTGCATCGTAGGTTGACCAGCGCGGAGTGGGTATCTCTATCACGCGGGCGTAATAAAATGCCTCGCGCCGCGGATCGAATTCCGGATCCGTCCAGACGGCGGCAAGCTGCGAAGCGCCGATACTGTTGCGATAGGTAGCGGTTTTCGCATCCACGGTATTGCCCACCGCTGGCACCTCGCCGGTGACGGGATCGGGCTGGCGTTGATCGGAGAGAGCCACATCGTAGATTTTTTCATGGGATTGACCGCTTTCATCCACCCAGCCCTTGATAATCTGGATGCGATCCAGATTGCCGCTCTCCGGATCTTTCAGCGCCCAGACTGCAAAGCTCGGCGCTTCGCCCTCACCCGCAGGGAGGTCGCCGCCCATCGGAACGCCGGTTTTGTCCGCCAACTCGATGCGATTATCGCGTTCAGTCAGATCGTCGGGATAGCGCCAGCCACCGAAAAAGCGCACCGCCATACGCGGGCCTGAGGTGGCATAGGTTTCCTTGCGGCGCATGGCATCAAACAGTGAATCGCGGGTATTCTCCTCGGCCCACACGGCGGCCAGGCCGGCGGCGCTCCACTGCTTTCCAAGATGCCGCTGCTCCGGCAACAGCATACTCTCGCCCAAGCGAATCCCTGCGCTGCCATCAAGCAACGGCAGCTTGCCATGATAATTGTTTTCATCCGCCGGCGAGGAGGCATTGTGGCTGTCGGTGCTGCCGATCACGCCAAAACGGTAGGGGTTAAAACCCTCGCTGTGCGCCATCTCTATACCCGTGCGCAGGGCATCGCGGATATAACTCCCCTGCGGACGGGACTGGGTGAGCTTTTGCGACAGCAAATGATCGTATATCTCGAAGCCGGCAAAAGTATCTTCCTCGGAGCTCAAAGGGTGGGTCTCCGAGGAGCCCTTAACCTGAAAGATTTCACTGAGCGGTTCATTGTTCATTCGGCGCTGCGCATAATCTGCGTCAAAGGCGCTGCCATCGTAGGCCACCCGGTCATACATCCGGCCGCCGCTGACATTGCCGTTGTGGGGAATGGCGAGATTGTCCATGCCCTGAGCACGCTGCTGTTCGAGAGCCGCCCAGAGATCACGGGGATCCTCTGAGTCCACCGAACTGAAAGGAACATCGGGTACGTTTTCGCTGCGGTAAATAACGTTCCGGTGCAGGTTTCGATCCTCCGGCATGGAACTCCATTCGTAGCCGACGAAGGCGGTAAAACGTCCCGGTTCGTTGAACTGTTGGGCCGTATCAATAATCTGCTGCCAGGCCTGCCGGGAAATCTGATCGGCCTCCGGCACCCCGACGCTGTCCAGATCAAAACCCCACACCGTCCGCAAAAACGCCAGTGTGTTGCGCAGCGGACTGTCGTTGAGCAGGCGCTGTCGCAGGCTGCGTTGCGACAGCGGAAGCTCCGGGTCCAGATGGCGAACCACGCCCAGGTACTCCGAGTGATCCGTCACCGCAGCGAAGTCCAGCGGTCGACTGATGCGGATACTGTAACCGGCTCCATGTTCGATCTCTCCACCCCGGGCAAAGATATAGGCATCCTCCGGCAGGGTGCGCACGCCCATGGTATAGGCGTCTGTCGACAGGCTCGTGTGAATATGCAGGTCACCCCAGAACAGGTTCCTATCCGGTTTGGCTGCCACTTTTGCCTTGAACGGCGGCGGCGCCGCCGTCGACTTGTCGAAGACGGGAAACAGGCTTGGGTCTTCGACTTTGCTGCAAGCGGAAAGCAGGCAGGCAACAGCGACACATCCAGCAAGACAGTATCGATCAATTGACATGGTTTGGCCCTTGGGCGGCTCAGGTATAGCAACAGTTTCGAGCAATGATAAAGCGTTTAATGGCGAGCTCTGTGAACATGCCGTCACTTAGCCTGAGAAAAGCACGCACTCCACAAACACTGCGTATCTCTGGCGTTGACACTTTTTCAAATAGTGTCATCATTGGTGACACAAATCAAATTTATGTCACCTCCCAGGAACAGCGACATGACGCCAGATGATAGCCGGCCGCTCGCCGAACTCGATGCCAGTTCCAGCCACGACGAACAGATGCGTTCGCGACTGATGGATGCAGCGGTGGACTGCGTACACCGAATGGGCATCAGCAAGGTAGGCATGCGTCATATCGCTGAAGCCGCCAGCCTGGCTCGGCAGACCTCCTACAAATATTACTCGAACAAATACGACGTTCTGGCCGACGCATTCAGACGCGAAGGTTTGCGCTACAGCGAACAGCTGGCCCGTCATATTGAAAGCATTGAGGACGTAGAGAAACAGTTCGTCGAAGCCTTTCTGTTTGTGGTTGAAACCCTGCCCAAAAATCCTGTGCTGATGCTGCTGGTCGAGCCAGAGGATGGCTTTCTTGCCCACCTGGGTGTGAGCTACCACCCCTTCGGCCTGTTCGGCCAACTCGGTTTCAGGCGTATTTTTGAAGCTCACCCGACACTGGCGGCGCAGGCCGATGATATCTCCGAATACTGGGCTCGCAATGCATTGTCTTTTCTGACATTGAGCGGCACCCGTGAAAGAACGCGTGCCGAGCTGATCGAATACATCCGCTACCGCTTGCTGCCCGGCCTGCATCTCGATGAGCTGCTTCGCTAAACCGCTTCTACCACACAACAGAACGTCTGAGGATAACAACAATGACAAACCTGCCCGCGTCCATCACCGAGCTCACGACTGACAATCTCACTGCTCTTTTATCGGAATACAACCCCGGCGTAGTCGTGGATAAACTCGATATCACCGAACACGCTCACTGTGGCGACGGACTCGCGTCTACCGCTGATCGGATCGGATTGAAATTGCAGTACCGGGAAGGTACCAATCGAAAAGACTTACCGGAGTGCATGAAACTCAAAACGATCCTCCTGCACCGCTACCTGCGTTTTGGCATGCCGATGGTCATCGGAACCGCCAAAGTAGTCAGTTCTCTGGAGAAAATTCCTCTGCTGGGAAAACTGTCAGGGCCGACTATTTTTACCCTCATCAATATTTACCAGCGCTACTTCCCCCATGCGCCGGAAGCCATGTACCGCAATGAAGTCAATTTCTACGGCAAGATCCGACCAGAACTCGAAATCGAGGCGCCGGCCTGCTACGCCAGTGTAATCAACGACAAGGACGGGCAGTTCGGCATCCTGATGGAAGATCTCGGGCTTCGCTCAGCGCGCTTTCCAAATGCCGTCGACGGTGTCAGCCTCAATGAAATGCGCAGCCTGATCGGCAACCTGGCCAAGCTGCATGCCCGCTTCTGGGAGAGCCCGCGACTGGAAGGCGATCTGGCCTGGCTACCGACGACCTGCGAAGGCGGCATGTTTCCCGTGTTTGACGCCATTGGCCTGAATATTATTCGCGATCAGGTGGCAAAGAACCCATTCAAGCAGGACCTGATCAAACCCCTGGGTAAAACAGTTGACGAGCTGTGGGAGGCCAACTGGCAGTCGCAGCGCATTATCTACCGGCAACCGCACACCCTGCTGCACGGCGATACTCATATCGGTAATACCTATGTGCTGCCCGACAGCAGCGGCGGCCTGCTTGATTTCCAGCTGACCGTGCGCGGGCCCTGGTGCCATGACCTGACCTACCTGCTGATTACCGGCCTGGATATCGAACTGCGACAACAACACGAGCGGGAGCTGATCAATCTTTACCGGGATGCGCTGGCCAGTCACGGGGTCCGGAGTGTGCCAACGGAAGACGAGGCCTTCACACTGTACCGACAGTCTGCAGTTTGGGGGCTGGTGATCGGCTGGCTGATCTGCCCGCCCCAGAACTATGGTGAGACGATCACCGCTGCCAACATCCGCAAGATGGTTACCGCCATGATCGATCTCGATTCGCTGGGGAGTCTGGAGGAGTGATTTTCCGACAGTCCATACGTTCCGGCATAGAGATTGAGGCAAGGAGCGATCGCCTTTGGCAGACCCTTTCCGACTTGGAGCAGTATCGCCACTGGAACCGCTCAACCCGTTTCAACACAGCGCCGAAAGCGGGCAAAGTTCAGCTGATGCTGGTTAAGCTCGGCGTTTTATGGCTACCCGTACCGGTGTTGATCCAGCACTGTAATGCCCGGCAAGGGCTGCGCTGGATTGGCGGCATCCCCGGCTTGATTACCGGCAGCCACTATTTTCAACCACAGGCTATTGATCAGAACCGCTCACGCCTCGCCCATGGCGAGGATTTTTCCGGCCTGCTGGTACCCGTGCTGCTACCCCTGCTCAGCAAGGTACTGGACGCGCTCTACGACACTATCAACAGTGACATCAAAGCGCATTGTGAACGGGGTCAACTCTAGGGCACCTCTGATTAATATGAGGCCTCGAACAAGATACCCGCTGTCCTGGGCGCCTGCGGCGCAAACAGGGAGTAATTGCCCGGGTCGGGCATGGAGAAGTGATGGGTAAATATTTCGTCGTGATCCTCGATATTCTCGACAAAAACTTCTACCCGGTAGACGCCCTGTTCGCTGCGCCAGGCAGTCCGCAGGTCCGTTTTGTGGTGGGCGTCCACTTCGTCAATCGGGTTGTCATAGGGCCGACGCTGGTAGCTGTCACTCCAGCTGAATTTCAGAGCAGGCGTCAGCGTGCCCCACTCATCGAGATTGAAGGTGTAACGCAGCAGTGCGCCGAAGGTGAACTCCGGCGAATCTGACATTTTTGCGCCTTCAAAATTATGCGGATCAGATTCAGTGCAGCCCGGCTGGGCGCTTTGGTTGGCAATTTCTTCATCTTTCCCGCAAAACTCGTTGAAGCGAGCATCCAGCCAGGCAAACGAAAACAGACCCTGAAAAGCGTCGTTGGGCACCCATTGCAACTCCGCCTCCAGGCCCTGAATACTGGCCGCCCCGGCATTCTCCAGTTTGACGCCGGTAATAATGATTTTGGAAACCTGCAGATCCTGGTAGTCGTAGTCAAAGGCGGAAAGATTCAATACCAGCGAACGGTTGTCGAACAGGGTCGTTTTCCAGCCAACCTCCCACATATTCAGAAACTCAGGGTCGACTTCGTTGAGACTGCCATCAGCCTGCAACTGGGCGGTGCCGGGTTTATAACCGTTGGCGAATTTGCCGTAGATCATGCCGGTCTCACTGTAGAACCATTTGGCACCGAGCTCGCCGGTAGTCGCCTCTGATTTCCCGCCAACGTCGGTGCTCTTGTCGGTGAAAGGTATGGTCAGGCCGGTTTGAGTATGGGTGGCGGTTACGATCTCGCGCCCCGTCTTCAACCGGTATTCATCGCGGTTTTCCCGCACACCGGCAAACACCTCCATATTGGGCCAGGCCGCATTGATCACATCCAGATCCAGACGCACATTCAGAAACAGGGCCTCGTTCTTTTCGTTGCGATTCTGGTCGATAAAATCCACTTCGGCGTCGAAGACGAATTCGGGAAGCGGCAAGGGAGAAAGGGGTGGGAAAAGCGTGGCAAAGCCCTCCTCTGTGCGCGCATCCACGTGCAATGTTTCATGCTGATCGTTGCGATACCAGAACAAACCCACAATCCAGTCGATTCCGCTGTCGTTCTGCGAGGTAAAACGCAGCTCGGCATTGCGGGCAATCCCGTTGTTCCAGTTCATGGTTTCCAGTATGGGCTCTTCGGTGCCGTCCACATCGGAGTAGGTAAAAAAGCGGCGGCGATCCGTGCCTATAAAAAAGTCGAGATCGACTTCTCCAAACGCGGGCAGTTCCGGCATGTTCCAGGTTACTTCGCCCACCGTGCGCACCCGTTTGGTGAAGCCGTCGGGAACCTGTTTGTATTGCCGGGAGCGCACTTCAAGCAGATCCAGCGGCAGAGGCTCGGCGCCAAATTTTTCAAGAATGCCGCTTTGTCGCGTGGAAATCGATGGACTCGCAACCAGCCCGGCCGTGATATCACGCTCCAGTTTGACGGCGCGCAAACCCAACCACAGACGGTCGTTGACCTGACTTCCCATATAGACACGGTAGAAGCTATTGTCTTCGGTGTCCGGTTCCTCGTCGCTTGGGGCGAGCAGGTTGTCAATGTGACCACCGCGGCTCTGCCATTGGCCGGCAAAGCGCGCCATCAACGCCGTGTTTCCCTCACCCAGCAGGGGAACGTTGATATGCCCGCGAAAGCGCTCCGCGTTGTAGTCAGCCTGCCGGTACTCCAGTCCACCCGTCCAGTATTCTGAAGGCCGGTTCCAGCGCACGTTGATGGCACCTGCCGTGGCATTTCGACCATAGACTGTACCGGAGGGGCCACGAATGACTTCGACGGTGGATATGTCGTAAAACTCTTCGGCGGCCTCATGCTCATTGATGAAATAGCCGTTTACATGAAAGGCCACCGGCGAGGTCCCGTTGCGAGCCTGACCAATACCGCGAATCGTCAGGTTATTGCCATCCCGGGACACCAGCCCCGGGGTAACATCAGCCAGAGCGGAAAAACCCTGAATGTTATTGTCCTTGAGCAGGTCTTCCGAAAACGCCGACACGGCCGCACTGACTTCCTGCACGGACTCAGTGCGCTTGCTGACCGTAACAAATACTTCTTCGATCATCTGTGCAGGTCTGGTTTTGTCGCTGTCATCGGCATTCACCAAAACACTGCTTAAAAGGAATAACGGAACAAACCTGAAGGCTTTCACGCTGCACACCTCATTATTATCGTTATAATTTTTCTGGGATTAACTATCTTCCAACTTTCGTGGCAAGTAAAGCGTCGCCAGCGACGGCATAAGACTGCGCAGCTCTGTCTCTGGCACTGTCACCGACGTGCGATGGAGATTGAGCCATTTTAAACGCCGAAGCTCTGACAAGGTCTGCAGCACGGGGTGATCAATATTGCTGCCTGCCAGATTCAACCGCTCCAGATTGCTGAAACTGCGCAACTGAGCCCACTCGTTCGAAGCCAGTTCGGCGCCGCTGATATCGAGATGAAAGATATGATCCGACACAAGCGCCAGCTCGCTCAGGGCCTTCGATCGATCGCTTTTTGGTACATAACTCAGGTTCACCAGCAGCAGGTCGACGTTATTGACCAATCTGCGTACTGTCATGCCCGGTATGGCGTTCAGAGCGCTGAGCGTTTCATCGTCGACCGGCGGCAAACGCCGCGCCAGGGTTTTTATTTCAGTCGGCAGTCCGCCCTCGGCCTTAGCCAGGCTTTCCAGTGAATGGCCCTGCAGCCAGTGAATGACAACACCTATATCATCACTTTGCAGCTCGCGTCCTTTGTCTTGCGGTGGCATGACGGCCGCATCATCCGGCGGCAGCAGCAGACGGCGTAACAGCTCACTGCCGTGCGGGTCTTGAAAATGCACAACGCCACTCGCAACAACGGCTTCATAGCTGTCCAGCCGCAAACCTTTTTTCTGTTTGTGCTCGCCGTGACACTTGATGCACGAGCGCTTGAATACGGGCAGCACGTCGTGCTCAAAGAAGGCGCGATCCAGCTGCGACGCCGCGTTGTCCTGCTCGACTCCAAGAAGCGTCTTTAAGGGCTGGGGCATATTGCGAACAAGGTGCGCTTCGCCGTGACTGAGGTTCGCGCCGCGCAAGCCGGTTATCGCAACCAGAATCAGGCACAGGCCGAGGCTCACCCCCGCCCAGTTCGGGGCCGGCACGACAGGTCTGGCAATGGCCGAGCGAAGCACAGCTATCCGGCTTACCAGCGCTGTTTTAGTAGCGCTAAGGGCGCGATCCAATGGCGGAAAGAGGCGTCGGCTGAGCCACACCAAGACCCTCAGGGGGATTAACAGGAAGCGAACCAGCCCCCAGACAAACCTGCCGATAAACACCACGACCCGCCAGACTATGCGCCATACAAAAAGACAAAGGCTCCTGCCAAACGACATCACCTGCCGAGTCGCAGTTGGAAACGACCATTGAGCCACCGTTACAAATACCAATAGCGTGGCAGCCAGGGCTATTCTGGCGTGAGCGTCTATCGCCTCTCCACTGTGGCCGTTGAAATAGCGATTGCCAAAACCCAGCAGGACCGCCACCACGCAACTCCAGAATGCCAGCCACAACACCAGCGCCAGCAGAGTGTTATTGACGGCGTCCGGGCGAAATCGTCGATAGATAAACAGCAGAGCCGCCAGCGGCAGCAGCGCTATCGGAAAGTGCACCGCAACGGGATGAAAATCACTGAGAAAAGCCAGATAGGTCACAGTGAGTCCTCAGGCAAACAGGTCGCGGACAATTCGGCATTCACCGACGCCGGTCGGCTTGAAGGTTCTGCCGCCGAGCTCATAGGTCAGCCGCATATGATCCAGGCCCAGTGCATAAAGAATGGTGGCATTCAGGTCATTGACGTTAACCGGATCCTTGACCGTCTTGAAACCGAATTCGTCGGTTTCGCCGTAGACAAAGCCCTGCCTGATTCCACCGCCGGCGAGCATCACGATACCGGCATCCGGATTGTGCCCGCGGCCAAAACCGCCGATAAACTTGCCCTCATTAAAGGGGGTGCGGCCGAATTCGCCTGCCACCACTACCAGGGTATCGTCCAGCATGCCGCGCTGTTTCAGATCACTGATCAGCGCACTCAGGGGTTTATCGAGGCCGCGAGCTTTCTCCGGAAACTGCTGATCCAGGCCGCTGTGATGATCCCAGCCGCCATCGGTTACGCGTACAAATCGCACGCCCTGTTCCAGCAGGCGGCGCGCCGACAACAGATCCACCCCCACCTTGCGGGTGGACTCATCGTTGAGCCCGTAGGCTTCGTGGATGTAATCGGGCTCCTGCTGCAGGTCGAGCACCTGCGGAATAGACGACTGCATTTTGTAAGCCAGCTCAAATACCTTGCCGTGGGCGCGGGCCTTGTCGTCGCCACTGATGCTGGCATAGAGCCTGTCGAGATCGGCCACCTGTCTGACAGCGGCCTGTTGCTGTCGGGCACTGATCGCCCGGGGATTATCAAGAAAATCCAGCGCGCGCCCTTCGGTTTCAAAGAACACGCCGTGCAGATCGCTTGGCAGAAAACCATTGCTGATATTCTCAGCCCCACCCAGTGCGACAAAGCCGGGCAGATGCGGGTTGTCGCTGCCCAGCGCATAGTTTACCCAGGCACCCAGCGAGGGCTTGTCGTTCAGCCGCTCCCCCGAAAACAGAAAATTGCTGGCCTGTGGATGGGCCGGTGCAAAGTTCTGCAGCGTTTTCACGATGGTCATGTCATCAATGACCTTGGCCAGATGGGGAAACTGGTCTGACATTTCGATGCCCGACTGACCCTGTTGTGAAAAGTTGTACAAGGGGCGAAGACAGGCCGCGGAGCAGGCGTCCCGGTGCTTCACCGGCGACTTGTCGTGAAGCTTGTGCAGCAGCGCTTTATTTTCAAACGACTCGTAGGGAGACATGCCGCCGGCCTGCCAGATAAAAATCACACGGCGGGCACGAGGCAGAAAATGATGACCGCTGAAAATCGGGTACTGATCGGCACCCCCGGCACTGGCCAACACACGCTGACCAAAACCGCCCAGCCCCAGCGCAACACCCGTTGTTCCCACACTCAAACGCTTGATCAGGTCTCGTCGTTTCACGGTTTAACTCCTCACAGTCGCTTCGCGCAGACTCAGCAGGGTCCGTGCCTGGTTGATCCAGAAGGCTTCGCTGCTAACGCTGTCGGGCTGTTGAAACAGTTTGCGCTCTTCGGGCAGCGGATGGCGCTGCAGTATTTTTCGATACAGATAATCCAGAGGATCGCCCGAGGCATCCTGCTCGATCTGTTGCGCCAGCGCCCTGGCAGCATCGATCACCAGTGGTTGATTGAGACTGGCCAGCGCCTGAATCGGGGTAATGCTCTCGGGACGGTGGATAACGCTTTTTTCGCGCGGTCGTGCGCCAAAGGCTTTCAGCGCCGGCGGTACATCGATGTTCTTGCGCAGTAAATACACGCTGCGACGATTGATATCCTCGCCCAGTGCATCGCTGCCGTGTTCGGTGTGCTCACCGTACAATCCGGGCTGCAGCAAACCGGAAGCCTTCAACACAAAGTCCTGAATGAATTCGGCGTCCATCCGGAATCTGCCCTGGCGTGCGAAGTAGTGATTTTCAGGATCGATGCGCAGGGATGCCCGGCTGGCTTCCGAATGCTGACGATAGGTACTGGACGTTACGATCAGGCGCACAATGTGCTTCACGTCCCAGCCGCTGTCGACAAACTCTGCCGCCAGCCAATCCAGTAGCTGCGGGTGACTGGGGAGTTCGCCACCGCTGCCAAACTCTTCCAGAGTGGGTACCAGTGCCCGCCCCATAAACAGGCGCCACAAACGGTTCACCATGACTCGCGCCGTCAGCGGGTTGTCGTCTGAAACCAGCCACTGCGCAAGATCCAAGCGCGTCGGCTGTGGTATTTGCGGCGCGCCGAGGAACTCGGGCAGGCCGGGCCCGACCAGTTCGCCGGAGGTATCGCTAAGCTCTCCCCCCTTAAGCACCCGCACGGGCCAGCTTCGGGTAGAACTGGCCGAACGCCAGCTGCGCTCTACTTCGCCCCAGATTTTTTCCTTTTCGCGTTCCAGACGACGGATCTGACTGCCGATCTCGGCGTTTTGAGGTGCGCGCAGCAATACGTGATCGGTGTAGATTTCCTCCCAGGCAAACATCTCCTTGATGGTTGCCAACACCGATTTCATGATGTCATTGAAGGGCACCGGCGCGGACACCCCAGCGGCGGTCGCCGCCATCGTGAACCAGCCGGAAACAGTGAAGTCCCAGAAATCTGTGAAAAACAGATTGTCGTGGACAAAATTGTATATGCCTTGACGGGCACCTCGCATCCAGCTGCCGGCCTGCACCGGGCCAGCGACGTGTTTCTGAAAGGGGCTTGCCACCCGTGATGGGGTATAGCTCAGATTCAATTGTCGCGCGCGGCGCGCTTCATCGGCAAAGCGAATGCTTACCCGCAGGGTTTTACCGCTGGCGTTTTTCAGGGCTTCCTGCAAATTGAAAACCAGAAATGCTTCATTGTGCAGGGTCCGCAGAAGCATATCGTCCTTGCGCTCGTAACGGTATTTGTGGAACAGGTCCTCCGGCGTAACTGACCAGTAGGTGCCGCGGTCGCCGTCAATCATCGCGTCTTCGTTAAACCGGCCGAGATCGGTACTTTCCGCCCGCGCCAGGTCAATCGGCACCCAGCTGTCCCCCTGTTTAAGCGAAACCGCCACCTCGCTGATGGCCACTTCATCAGGGACCGCAAAACTGTAGTGACTGTCGCGCTCACGGGCGATGCGCAACATCAGCGCACTTAGCTGTGCGTGTTCCAACGGGAATTCGGCGACGTATTCGACGCCCGGCACCGTGGCGTCATCAAGCCGCAGAAATTGTACATCGCCAGTCACAATCGCACCGTTACCGCCCTGCGGTCGGGCGGTTTCTACCGTCAACGCGGTGCCCTCAACCTCGGCGCGGGTGAACTGCGGTTCTATCCATCCGAAGTAGTCGGGAATACTGTCGGCGTCTGAAAGGAGCTGTTTGCGCAAAGTCTCAGATGCTTCATTTTGCTGCTCAAGCTGTTCCCGCAGCGATGCCATTGTCTGATCGATGGCATCGAGACGAGACTGCTGCTGCTCGGTGGGCATGTAAATGCGCGGCAGTTTAAAGTAAGCGTCGTCGGGATTGCGTGGCGCGGTGGAACTGCCGGACACACCGACGGTCCAGACGCCAACCCGGTCGAGGTCTGAGAAGAATGAGGCAAACTGGTAGTACTGTTTCTGGGACCAGGTATCAAATTTGTGATCGTGACACTGGGCGCATTCCAGCGAGGCCGCCAGCCAGATCTGGCCCAGCTTATCCACGCGCTCGGTGAGGTATTTGTGAATCGCTTCAGCGCCGACACCGTCCTGCACGCGGACAATCAGGTGATTGTAGCCCGACGCAATCAGTTGTTCCCGGGTCGGCTCGGGTAACAGATCGCCGGCCAGCTGTTCAATGGTGAACTGGTCAAAGGCTTTGTTCTCGTTAAACGATTTAATTACGTAGTTGCGATAGGGGTAGAAGGTCGTCAGATAGTCGCCGCGATCGCTGATTTCATCCGAATACTTCACCCAGTCGAGCCAGGGCACCGCCATGCGCTCGCCAAAGTGCGGCGATGCCAGCAGGCTGTCTACCAGATCACTGTAGGCTTGATCATCGCTGCTTATGCCCGCGTTCTGCTGCACATCGTCAAAACCGGGAACCAGGCCGTGCAGATCCATGGAAAGACGACGAACCAGCGTCCGATCATCGGCCGCCGTGTTTGGCGACAGACCAGTTCCCTGCATGCCGGCTAAAACAAAGTGGTCAATCGGGTTGCGCGGCCAATCGCTGTGCTCGTCCAGCACCGGCAGAGCAGGTCGCTCAATGGGCATATAGGACCAGTGCTGCTCGTATTCGGCGCCGGCGGCAACCCATTGCTCAAGCAGCGTGATCTCCCGCGCGCTGAGTTGTTTTTCAGACTCCGGCGGGGGCATTCGCAGTTCGGGTTCACTGGCACTGACGCGCTGAACAAGAATGCTCTTTTGTGGCTCACCCGGCACGATAACCGGCTCAAAACCGGTTTTGCCAGTCGCGTCGGCAAAGGTTTTGAGCAGCACATTGCCTTCCAGCTGCTTAACATCGCCATGACAGCCAAAACAGTTTTTGACCAGGATCGGGCGTATATCGCGGTTGTAACTTACGGTGCCTGCATCAGGCGCCGCCGGAAATCCCGGTTTGGCCTGGGCCGGGCCGACAAGCAGCAGGCAAATGGTGAGCGCAGACAATAGCCGCATGGCACCTCCACGGGGGGCACATATTATTCGAATGGTCTAAAGTCTACAGCCGCTTCCTGAAATTTAGCTTAAGACATTTTTATCTTTATTATTCAGAAGCTTGCAGGTTTACTTTGGCGACAAACCGGCTGCTGTCGCGGTCATAGCCAAGCTGCAGTTCTGCGTTGTGCAGCTCACAAATCCGGCCAGCAATGGAAAGCCCAAGACCGGTGCCCGACTCGGGCAGGTTTTCACCCCGGTAAAAGCGGTCGGTAAGTCGATCTGCGTTCTCTACC
>PAKT01000090.1 GCA_002710725.1 Spongiibacteraceae bacterium | reverse complement strand
GGGGTGAGCCCTGATCGACGATGGTGCCGTGATCAATAATCACCAGATCGTCGCAGAGCGATTCGGCTTCATCCATATAGTGGGTCGTGAGAATGACTGTTTTACCCTGTTTTTTAATGCGATCGATCAGGTGCCAGAAACGGCGCCGGGATTGGGGGTCGAGGCCGGTGGTCGGTTCATCAAGAAAGACAATTTCCGGGTCGTTGATCAGTGCGAGGGCGAGCAGCAGGCGCTGCTTCTGGCCGCCTGAGAGGCGATTGGCTTCCTGGTCCAGAAATTCACCCAGATCACACAGGCTAACCAGTTCGTCGATAGCCAGCGTTTTGTCGTAAAAACTGTGGAACAGGGCCAGTACTTCCCGCACCAGCAAAAAATCGGGCAGGGCGGTGGATTGAAACTGGATGCCGCACTGCTGGGCAAAGTCCTTGCCCCGAGGCGCGCCCTTGTAAAGGATCTCGCCACTGGAGGGCGTTTTGATGCCTTCTATCATTTCGATAGTGGTGGACTTGCCGGCGCCGTTCGGGCCCAGCAGGCCAAAACAGATACCGGTCGGTATGCTGAAGGAGATGCCCTTCACCGCCTGGACCAGACGGTAGTGCTTGGTAAGGTTTCTAACTTCCAGTATTGGCGTCATGGCTCCCTGCGCGCACAGTCCTCGCGAAAACAAGCGGCGCAGTATAGCATGGGCCTTTCTCTGACTCGTCGACCATTCGGATAATGCAGAATTCGCAAGTGGGCTGGCTGGAAGCCGCCCGGATCTACACTCAGCCGCGTGTGTTGGCCATGTTTTTCCTCGGCTTCAGTGCCGGCCTCCCCTTCCTGTTGGTGTTTTCCACTCTCACGGCCTGGCTCACCGACGCAGGGGTGGCGCGCAGTGCCATCGGTTTTTTCGGTTGGGTGGGCATTACCTACTCTATCAAGGTGCTGTGGGCGCCGGTGGTGGATCGACTGGTATTGCCGTTGATTGGCAAGCGGCTGGGGCAGCGACGGAGCTGGATGCTGTTTGGGCAAATCGGTATCGCCGCCGGTCTGGCGGGTATGGCCTTTGTCGATCCGGCCGATCATCTGCTCAGCGTGGCGCTTCTCGCCTTGCTGGTGGCTTTTTCGTCCTCGACGCAGGATGTGGCAATAGACGCTTATCGGATTGAGGCGGTCATCACCAATTATCAGGGAGCCATGTCCGCCAGCTACGTGTTTGGCTACAAGGTTGCCCTGCTGGTGGCGGGGGCCGGCGCGCTGTTTATTGCCGATTTTGGCAACTGGCAGCTGGCTTATCTCAGTATGGCGGCTCTGATGGCGGTGGGCGTGGTCACCGTTCTGCTGATTGCCGAGCCGGAGCGCTAACTCCCGGAGCCGGTATTCGGGCGCCATAAAGATCGACTCACCGATATTGGTGTCTGGTTTGCCAATGCGGTGGTCAGCCCCTTTACCGATTTTTTCCGACGCAACGGTTCCTTTGCGCTGGTGATCCTTCTCTTTATTGCCGTCTTTCGATTGAGCGATATCACCATGGGCATTATGGCCAACCCCTTCTATCTGGATCTGGGTTTCAGTAAGTCGGAAATTGCCTCGGTGGCCAAAGTGTTCGGTTTTTTTATGAGCGTCGCTGGTTCTTTTCTCTGTGGGGTACTGGTGGTGCGCTGGGGCGTATACAAACCCTTGATGCTGGGCGCAGTGCTGGTTGCCGCTACCAATATCCTGTTTGCGGTGATGGCGCATATCGGCCCGGATATTCGCGCTTTGATGGTGGTAATCAGCGCTGACAATGTCAGCGGCGGTATCGCCGCTACCGCCTTTGTGGCCTATCTGTCCGGGCTGACCAATCGCGCCTATACGGCGACCCAGTATGCGCTGTTTAGCTCACTGATGACGCTGCCAGGCAAGTTCTTCAGCGGGTTCTCCGGTTTGATTGTCGATGCCAGCGGTTATAGCTATTTCTTCCTAGTGGCGGCGGCTGTGGGTATTCCCGCCATTCTACTGGTGCCGGTGTTGGCAAGACGGGAGTCTCGTGCCCCCTTAAGTTAGCGCTGAACGCTTTCTGCTCAGCGCTAAACCCTTGCCCTGTGGGCAGTAATTGCCGGTCAGTGGCCGGTTTGCCGGGCGGAATATGGCCCATTTGGACTATAGTCGCGGCCAGCCAATCCGATAGAATTTTCGCCTTTAGTGATAACCGGGAGTAGAGGCGATGGACGGTACCGTTCGTGTAGATAACGACAAAGGGCTGACTTCAGAACTGGCGCAAACTTTATTGCAGCGCGCACAAGACCTGCAACCCGCTCTGCGCGAGCGCAGCGCCCGGGCTGCTGAGCTGCGCCGTATTCCCGACGAAACCATCGCCGATTTTCAGCAGGCCGGCTTTTTCAAGATACTGCAGCCCGAGCAGTGGGGCGGCTATGCCCTTGATCCGCAGGTGTTTTATGCGGTGCAGATGAAGATTGCCGAAGCCTGCATGTCCAGCGCCTGGGTGCTGGGTGTGGTGGCCGTACACAACTGGCAGCTGGCGCTGTTTGACGATCAGGCCGCCCAGGACGTTTGGAAGGATGATCCCACGACTTTGATTTCTTCCTCCTATGCCCCGGTGGGCAAAGTCGAGAAAGTCGAGGGTGGTTACAAATTGAGCGGTCAGTGGGGCTTTTCCAGCGGCAGCGAACACTGCGACTGGGTCTTCCTCGGTGCGGTGGTGCCGGAAGAGGGTGCGCCCTTTGATATGCGCAACTACCGCACCTTTCTGGTACCCAAGTCCGACTACGAAATCATCGATACCTGGCATGTGGTGGGCCTGAAGGCGACTGGCAGTCAGGATGTTCGCGTGGAAGGCGCCTTTGTGCCCGAGCATCGTACTCACAAACTGCTGGATGGTCACAACTGCGATAACCCAGGCAACGCGGTGAATAACGCCCCGGTATTCCGGCTGCCCTTTGGTCAGGTTTTTGTCCGCGCCGTCTGCACGGCGTCGCTGGGCGCGCTGGAAGGCGCACTGGACGCTTATATCGAAACCGCCAAAACCCGCATGGTTGGCCCGGCCAAAATGTCCGATGACCCCTTTGCCCGCCGCTTGGCGGCTGATGTGAAAACGGCGATTGTGGAAATGAAACGCACCATGTTCGCCAACTTTGATGCGATGATGGACTGCGCCCGCGCGGGCCAGCCCATTTCGATTGATGATCGTGTGCAGTACCGCTTTGATTCGGCGGTGGTAGCTGATCGCTGCGCCGAGCTGTCGGCGCGAATGCTGAAAGCGGTTGGCTCGAAGGGCATTTTCCTCGGCAACGGGGTGCTGGAGCGTCATCTGGATATTATGGCCAGCCAGGCCCACGTGGCAAACAATGTGAACATGTACGCCAATAACTTTGGCGGTGTACAGTTTGGCAACGATAATACTGATCTGAACCTGTAAGGAGCCGAGCGATGCCGCAGTTGGTGGAAGGATTACCCGAAGGTCACTACGCGAAGCTGGCCAATGGCCACACCATTCACTATCTGGATCAGGGGAGTGGTGAGCCGGTGGTGTTTCTGCACGGCAGCGGCAGCGGTGCCAGTGGCCACAGCAACTTCAAGTTCAACTACCCCTTTCTGGCGGAGAACGGTTTTCGTTCCATCGTGCCCGACCTGATTGGCTACGGTTACTCGGACAAGCCGGACGATGTCGAATACCACATCGACTTTTTTGTGGAGTGCGTGAAGCAGACGTTGGACGTCATCGGTGTGGACAGCGTTCACCTGATCGGCAACTCACTGGGTGGGGCGATCGCCATTCGCTTCGCCCTGGCCTACCCGGATCAGGTAAAAAGCCTGAATCTGATGGCGCCCGGCGGCATTGAAGACCAGCCGTCCTATTTTGCCATGCCCGGCATGGCGATTATGAAGGAAGTGTTTACCGGCGGCCCGAACAAGGACGCGCTGGAACAGTTTATCCGTCGCGGTCTGGTGTTTGACGACAAGCACGTCGACGAGCAATTGGTAAACGAGCGCTGGGGTGTTTTTCAGCAGCAGAACATGCAGGTCATCAACACCATGGTGGTGCCCAACATGGAAGACCAGCTGGGTGAACTGAACTGCCCTATTATCGCCTTCTGGGGTGCCAACGAAAACATGATGCCGGAAACCGGCATCGCCAAACTCACCAAAAAATGCAGCAATATTCGCCTGACGATCGTATCCGAATGCGGTCACTGGGTAATGGTGGAGCACAAGGATCTGTTTAACCGCATGACACTGGATTTCTTACGTAATGGATAAAGCGAAACAGGAAAAACTTGGCGACGAGTTGTACCAAGCGCTGACCACTCAAAGCACGCTGACGCCATTTACGGAGCGTGAAGCGGATATCACCATCGACGACGCCTACTACATTTCCCTGCGCATGGTCAGCCGCCGCGTTGAAGCCGGCGAGAAAATCATCGGCAAGAAAATTGGTGTCACCAGCAAAGTTGTACAGGACATGCTCGGTGTGCATCAGCCGGACTTCGGTTTTCTTACCGACAAGATGGAATACGCCAACGGCGCGGATATTCCGGTTGCGGGCAACCTGATCGCACCGCGTGCTGAAGCGGAAATCGGTTTCAAATTGAAGAAAGATTTGAGTGGCCCCGGCGTGACCGAACAGGACGTACTCGATGCTACCGACTACATCATGCCCTGTTTCGAGATTGTCGATTCACGCATCAAGGATTGGAAAATCAAGATTCAGGATACGGTCGCTGACAACGCTTCCTGTGGTGTGTTTGTGCTGGGCGAGGAGAAAGTTGATCCTCGAACAGTCGATTTGCCGAACCTGAAAGTGGTCGTCAAAAAGAACGGCGAATTTCTCAGTGAAGGCCTGGGCAGTGCAGTTCAGGGTAACCCCCTGACGGCGGTGGCCTGGCTGGCCAATACCCTCGGGGCGTATGATATCCCCTTTAAGGCTGGCGAAGTGATCCTGTCCGGCTCGCTGGTGCCGCTGGAAGATGTGAAAGCGGGCGACAAGATGGAAATGGAACTGGAAGGTGTTGGCAGCGCGAGCTGTCAGTTCGTGTAATTTTGCCCCTCACCCTAACCCTCTCCCAGAGGGAGAGGGGACGCACTGCCACAGCTCTGGCGGTGAACTCCCTCTCCCTCTGGGAGAGGGCCGGGGTGAGGGAAACGTTTTAACGAGAGGCAATCATGGCTGAAAAAATCAAAGCAGCAATCATCGGTCCCGGTAATATCGGTACCGACCTGTTGATCAAGGCACTGCGCAGCGAATACATCGAACCGGTGTGGATGGTCGGCGTGGTTCCCGATTCTCCCGGTCTGGCCCGCGCTCAGGAGCTGGGTCTGAAAACCACCGCCGATGGTGTTGACGGTATGTTGCCCACCATGAAAGAAGACGGTGTCCAGATCTGTTTCGATGCCACCTCGGCCTACGTACATGCGGAAAATTCCCGCAAGGTCAACGAGCTGGGCGCGGTCATGATTGACCTGACGCCTGCGGCCATCGGGCCTTTCTGTGTGCCGCCGGTCAATCTGAAAGCGGCGGTGGATGCTCAGGCCATGAACGTGAACATGGTGACCTGTGGTGGTCAGGCGACGATTCCGATGGTGGCTGCGGTTTCCCGCGTACAGAAAGTGACCTACGGCGAGATTGTAGCGACCGTTTCATCCAAATCGGCCGGGCCCGGTACCCGTAAAAATATCGATGAATTCACCCGTACCACCGCCAACGGTATTCAGACTGTGGGCGGCGCCGACAAAGGCAAGGCGATCATTGTGATCAACCCGGCCGAGCCGCCGCTGATCATGCGTGACACCATTCACTGCCTGACCGAAGACGAGCCCGATCAGGATGCGATTCGCAAGTCTGTGGATGAAATGATTGTGGAAGTGCAGAAATACGTGCCCGGCTACAAACTGAAAAACGGTCCGGTCTTTGACGGCAAGCGCGTATCGATCTTTATGGAAGTGGAAGGCCTTGGTGACTTCCTGCCCAAGTACGCGGGCAATCTGGATATCATGACCGCCGCCGGTCTGCGCACCGCCGAAATGTACGCACAGGAAATTCAGGCCGGGCGTTTTGAGCCCAAGCCGGTCGCCGCTTAAGAGAGGATTTGCAGCATGGATTTGAAAGGTAAAAAAGTCACCCTGCACGATATGTGTCTGCGCGATGGCATGCACGCCAAGCAGCACAAAATCAGCCTCGACGAAATGGTTGCGGTTGCCAAGGGCTTGGACGACGCGGGTATGCCGATGATCGAAGTCACCCACGGTGATGGTCTGGGCGGTGCCTCCGTCAACTACGGCTTTCCCGCGCACAGCGATGAGGAATACCTGAAAGCGGTTTGCGGCGCGGTGAAAAACGCAAAAATTTCCGCGCTGCTGTTGCCGGGTATCGGTACGGTTGATCATCTGAAAATGGCTGTCGACTGCGGTGTTACCACGATTCGCGTGGCGACTCACTGCACCGAGGCCGATGTGTCCGAGCAGCATATCCAGATGGCTGCTGAAATGGGCTTGGATACCGTTGGCTTTTTGATGATGGCCCACATGATTGAGCCGGAAGAAATTCTGGAGCAGGCCAAGCTGATGGAAAGCTACGGTGCCAACTGCATTTACTGCACCGATTCGGCCGGCTTTATGCTGCCCGACGATGTGGCATCGCGTATCAGCCTGCTGCGCAAAGAACTCAAGCCTGAAACCGAGCTGGGCTTTCACGCTCACCACAACCTGAGCCTGGGTGTGTGGAACTCGCTGGTAGCCGTTGAAAACGGTGCCAACCGCATTGACGGTTCGGTGGCAGGCCTCGGCGCCGGCGCCGGTAACACGCCGCTGGAAGTGTTTACCGCCGTTGCTGACCGCATGGGCGTGCAGCACGGCATTGATCTGTACAAGATCATGGATGTGGCTGAAGAGATCGTCACCCCGATCATGGATCAGCCGATCCGCATCGACCGCGATGCGCTGGTGCTGGGCTATGCCGGTGTGTACTCCTCCTTCCTGCTGTTTGCGCAACGCGCCAGCAAGAAGTACGGCGTGTCATCGCGCGATATTCTGGTTGAGCTGGGCCGTCGCCGCACCGTTGGCGGTCAGGAAGACATGATCGAAGATCTTGCGCTGGATATGGCCAAGGAGCAGGGCAAACTGTAAGTCTTCGGGTCAGGCGCCTGTCAGCGGGCGCCTGACCGTTTTGCCATTGCTGTCTTCACCCTGTGAAAACAACCTCTCTTTCAGCCCTTCTATCGGTTTTCAAGCCTTTTTGTCTTCGGCGCTTTTAGTGTTGGTAATGCGCGTCAATCAGCAGATTGCGAGGTGTTATCGACTGCGGGCAGAAACTCGTCAGTTCGCAGCGATAACCGGCGTCCTGTAAAAACAGGATTTGATCCAGTACCAGCCACAATTCCAGCGGACGGCGAAACAGGGCGCGCAGCAGCTCCTGACGGATGACAGCCCGGTAGCGCTCTCTGCCTCGCTGCTCAAAGGCTGAAAAATTTACGCCCGCGGGCAGGTGCAGGTTTTTTTGCTCGGCCAACAGGCGGCAGTAGTACTCGAAATCCTGCTGCAGAGCGGTGGCTGGCAGGGGAGGGGTCGGTAGATACTGGTTCACTTGGCGCAGTTCGCGCTGCAAAACATCAAATCCCAATCGCCAGCCTTGCTGCTGATGGTGGCGTCGTCGCTCGGCGCTGCCAGCGGTGCTGTTCTGACGCACTGCCGTGCGCAAGTCAGCGAGTGTCAGTTGCAGTTCGCTTTTTTGTCCTTCGGCTGAAAGTGCTTGAAACGCGCGATCCAGAAATTTGTGATAACAGCAGGGCGAATAACTCAGGCGCGCCGCCTGCTGCGCGGTGGCATCCGTGAGCAGTTTGCGGTGCAGGCCGCCGCAGGCGTGCAGGCCAAGCACGTGAGACTCGCTTGAAATGTGGTCGGCTGCTGCGTCTTCCAGAACGTCCACCTGAATCACCTGCACGGGTTGCTGTGACCTTTTGGCAAGGGCATTACCCGCCTCTACCAGGGCGGCATCAATTTCCAGGCCCTGGGCTTCACTGGCGCTTAGCTGGCTAAGGTAGCGACTCAGGTGTGCCTTACCACAGCACCATTCCAGTGTGGGGTGTGAGAGGGGTTTGATACTGTGGGCGAAGCTTTCAATCTGCCGCCACTTTCGGCCGGGGACAAAGGGCGGTGCGTGGCTGGCGATTTCGGTGCGACTGACAGGAACTGTGCAGAGCTGGGCGATTTGCTCACAGAGTTCGGGAAATTGCCCTTGGAATAGTTGGAGCAGGGCGCTGTCGCTGGCCTGGGCCTGATGAATTCGATCGTCGTCGATCTCAGTCAGAAACTCGACTTCATCCGCCCACTCTGGCGCACTGACAAAGGGCTGGCTGTGCCAGTAATGGCGGTGCCTACTGAGCAGTTCATCAAGCGCCAGAAACTGTTGCCGGAAGTCTGTCATACGCCTGTCGTCAGAAGAAAGAATCATTCTAACAGCCGCTCCCGATACCCGGTAGAGCGAATAACTTTCGGAAATTGTGGGGGTTTTGCAATACGAGGCGGGTGATGTAGCCTATATTGCAATAACAGATTTCTATTCCCAGATATTTCAATCGCCAAGTGTGAGCGGGAGTTTACGGATGAGCAAAAACCCTTTCAGTGCCAGTCTGCAGTCCCACGGTGAAACTTACCGTTACTACGCTTTTGACAAGCTGGGAGACGATCGCTACAAGCGTCTGCCCAACTCTCTCAAAGTGCTGCTAGAAAACCAGCTTCGATTCTTTAATAAATCCGCCAGCCAGAAGGATATTGACGCCTTTCTGAACTGGGTGGACGAACCCCATCAGGGCACCGATATCAATTTTTCGCCGGCGCGCGTGCTGATGCAGGACTTTACCGGTGTGCCGGCGATTGTCGACCTGGCTGCCATGCGCGAGGCGGTGGCCAAACGCGGCGGTGACGTGTCAGTGATCAGCCCGCAGGTGCCGGTGGATCTGGTTATCGATCACTCGGTCAGTGTGGACCACTTTGCCTCATCGCGTGCCTTTGGCGACAACGTAAAACTGGAAATGGAGCGCAACGGCGAGCGCTATCGTTTTCTCAAGTGGGGCCAGCAAGCCTTCGATAATTTTCAGGTCGTGCCACCCGGCACGGGTATCTGTCATCAGGTCAATCTCGAGTATCTGGGCAAGGTGGTGTGGCAGCGGGACGTTGACGGCGTGCGTGAGGCCTACCCTGACACCTTGGTGGGCACTGACAGCCACACCCCGATGATTAATGGTCTGGGCGTGCTGGGCTGGGGTGTTGGCGGTATTGAGGCGGAGGCTGCCTTATTGGGTCAGCCGGTATCGATGCTGCTGCCTGAGGTGGTTGGCGTAGCCCTGAACGGCCGCCTGAAAGCGGGGGTGACGGCTACTGACCTGGTGCTTACCGTGGTGGAGATGCTGCGCAAGCACGGCGTGGTGGGTAAGTTTGTTGAATTCTATGGTCCGGGGCTGGCTGATCTGGCGGTCACCGATCGCGCCACCATCGCCAATATGACCCCGGAGTTTGGGGCAACCTGTGGCTTCTTCCCGGTGGATGACAAGGTCATCGAGTACCTGCGACTGACGGGTCGTGACGATGCGACCCTGCAGTTGGTGGAAGACTACAGCAAGGCTCAGAGCCTGTGGCGCGACGACGAGGCCGATCTGGTGTTCAGCGTCGAACTCACGCTGGATCTCTCCACTGTGGAGCCCAGTCTAGCGGGGCCCAAGCGGCCGCAGGACCGGGTATCCCTCAGTGGCCTGAAACCGGCCATCACCGAGTGTATTCACGAGTTTGACCGCAAGGCAGACGATGAAATTCCGGTGCCGGAAATGGGCTTTAATATGCCCGAAGGGGCGGTGGTGATTGCCGCAATTACCTCTTGCACCAATACCTCCAACCCCGACGTGATGCTGGCAGCGGGCCTGATGGCCAAGGCCGCTCATAAACGGGGTTTGAAGGTCAAACCCTGGGTAAAAACCTCACTGGCACCGGGTTCCAAAGTAGTGAGTGACTACTTTGCCCAAAGTGGCCTGCAGGAAGACCTCGATGCACTGGGTTTTAATCTGGTCGGCTACGGTTGCACAACCTGTATTGGTAACTCGGGGCCGCTGCCCGAAGCCATCGACAAGGCGATTGCGGATAAACACGCGGTGGTGAGTGCGGTGCTGTCTGGCAACCGCAACTTTGAAGGGCGCATACACAACAACGTGCGTGCGGCCTGGCTGGCGTCGCCGCCGCTGGTGGTGGCCTTTGCGCTGGCCGGCACCACGGTTATTGATCTGCAGTCGGAACCTTTAGGTGAGGACAGCGAGGGCAAACCGGTTTATCTGGTGGATATCTGGCCGAGCAATGATGAAATTCAGTCCGTGCGCAAATCCATCGACGGCAAAATGTTTCACTCTGCTTACGAAGGGCTGTTTGAAGGCACGGACGTGTGGAAGAGTCTGGATGCCGGTGAGGGTAAAACCTATGACTGGCAGGACGACTCCACCTACATTCACTGCCCCACCTTTTTTGATGACTTGGGCGATCCGCTGGAAACTTTTCCGGAAGTTAAAAATGCTCGCATTCTGGCCATTCTCGGCAACAGTGTAACCACGGACCATATCTCTCCGGCCGGGGCAATCGCCCTGGAAAGCCCGGCAGGTAAATACCTGCGTGAAAACGGCGTCGAGCCCAAGGATTTCAACAGCTACGGTTCCCGGCGAGGTAATCACGAGGTGATGATGCGCGGTACCTTTGCCAATGTGCGCCTGCGCAACAAGATGGTGGACCGCGAGGGTGGCTATACCCGCTTTATGCCGGATGGCGATGAGATGAGCATCTACGACGCGGCCATGAAATACCGGGAGCAGGATACGCCGCTGGTGATTTTTGCCGGCGAGCAATACGGCACCGGTTCCAGTCGCGACTGGGCCGCAAAGGGCACCAATCTGCTGGGCGTTAAAGCGGTGATTGCCGAAAGCTTTGAGCGGATTCATCGCTCGAATCTGGTGGGGATGGGCGTGTTGCCACTGCAGATCGAAAACGACAGCGAAATGCTGCAGTTACACGGTGATGAGACGGTCAGTATTGAGCCCCTGGAAGATATTCTCGAGCCGGGGATGAAGGTCAAGATTATCGTCAGCCGCAATGACGGCAATCGGCACGAAGCACTGGCGCGCTGCCGGATCGATACCGTGAGTGAAATGGATTATTTCCGTCACGGCGGGATACTGCACTTCGTGCTGCACCAGCTGCAGGACAGCTGAAACCGCCGCCCCCTTCCGGCCTGGAGGGGGCGGCTTTAGGCCCTTATTCCTTGGGTCGCTTGCGCGGCCCGCCCTGAGGCTTCTTCGCAGCAAAGTCTTTCCCGGCGCCCGGCTTTTTAGGTCCGCGGTTTTTCGGGCTGCGCTTGGGCTTGTCATCACCCGCGCGAGTGGCGCGCTCCAGCATCATGGGGTGCTGGCGAACGCGAACTTTTCGCAGGTGTGCCAGTAGGTCGTTGGGCATGCCGTCCGGCAGGTCGATAATGCTGTAGTCGTCAAAAATACGAATCTTGCCGATATAGCGGTTCTCGATGCCTGCTTCGTTGGCAATCGCGCCGACGATGTCACCCTTGGTGATGCCCTGTTGTTTGCCCACCGCCATGCGGAAGGTTTCCATGGCAACGTCTTCCGGAGCGAGCGTCGGCTCGTGTCGAACCGGTTTTTCCTTGCTCTCGAATTCCCGCTCCTTGCGTGCGGGTGAAGGGGCGATGGGGCGATCGCTCTGGGCCATAAAGGCCAGCGCAGCGGCGACGTTTGACAGATCGGCGCTGGTCTCCGCCAGATAGCTTTCAATCAAGCCGCTGAAGAAGGTCAGGTCTTCATTTTCCATGGTCTCGCTGATGATACTTTTGAACTGATCGATGCGTTTGAGATTCACGGCTTCGCGGGTGGGCAGCTCCAGCCAGTTTACGGTTTGGCCCGTCACGCGCTCGATGGTTTTCAGCATGCGCTTTTCACGCGGTGCGACAAACAGAATGGCTTTACCACTGCGCCCGGCGCGGCCGGTACGGCCGATACGGTGGGTGTAAGCCTCGGCGTCGTAGGGAATATCGTAGTTGATAACGTGAGTCACCCGGCTCACATCGATACCGCGTGCCGCCACATCGGTGGCCACGACAATATCAATGCGCTCGTTCTTCAGGTTTTCGATGGTGCGCTCGCGCAATTGCTGGGTCATATCACCGTTGATGGCGCCGGTGCGGTAACCGCGGGCCTCCAGCTTTTCGGCCAGCTCTACCGTGGAGTTTTTGGTGCGCACGAACATGATCACGCCGTCAAAATCTTCCACTTCGAGTATGCGGGTCAGAGCATCCAATTTATTGGTGCCTGAAACCTGCCAGGCCCACTGCTCAATGCGGGCAACGCTGCGCTCGCCGGCCTCGATGGCCACAGTGACCGGATCGTTCAGATACTGCTTGGTGATCTTGCGAATGGGCGGTGGCATGGTGGCGGAAAACAGGGCCACCTGACGCTGCTTGGGCGTCTGGTCGAGAATCCAGGTCACATCGTCGATAAAGCCCATGCGCAGCATTTCGTCGGCTTCGTCCAGTACCACGGTTTTCAGGGCGCTCAGTGACAGCGTGTTGCGCCGCAGGTGATCCATAACCCGGCCCGGTGTGCCGACAATCACATGCACGCCTTCGCGCAAGGCCTTGAGCTGCTGAGCCATGCCCTGTCCACCGTAGACCGGCAATACCCGAAAGCCAGGCATCTTGGAGGCGTAAGTTTTGAAAGCCTCGGCCACCTGGATGGCGAGTTCGCGGGTGGGTGCCAGCACCAGTGCCTGGGGCTTGCGAAGCGACAGGTCGATGCCGGCCAGCACAGGCAGGGCGAAAGCGGCGGTCTTGCCGGTGCCGGTCTGGGCGGTGCCCAGCAGATCTTTGCCGTTGAGGAGGCTGGGTATGGCCTGGGCCTGAATGGGAGATGGCTGTTCATAGCCTACTTGTGCAAGTGACTCGAGAAGGTTGGCGGGCAGGCCAAGGTCCGCGAAAGTGGCGGGGGCAGATTGGGTCATTCAATTTTCCTGGTGGTTCGGGCTGACTGGCTTATTTATGAGCCGGCGTAGGAGCCCTAGGCGGGGCGAACAAAAGGGCGGAAATTATACGCGTAAACGAAAACATTAACCAGTGCAAGCGTTATGGCCCCTCGCTTGACTCATTCTGTCAAAGCATAGATGCTGCGGCCTCAGAATTAAAGGAGACTGCCATGACCCTGTTCCGCCCCATTTTTGTACTTGTGTTGATGTTATTGCTGGCAGGCTGCCAGAAAGGCGCCGAGTCTGCAGCCAGCGAGGGTGTTGACAGCGATGGCCTGGCGACCGGGTCGAGCAGTGCCGACTTTCAGATCTACAAAAGCCCTACCTGCGGCTGTTGCGGCGAATGGGTTGAGCACGTCCAACATGCGGGCTTTTCAACCGCCGTTCATCATCCGGATGATCTCGGCGCCTTGAAGAGCGAGCAGGGCATTGCTCCGCAATACCAGTCCTGTCATACCGCCGTTTCCCCCGAGGGCTATGTTTTTGAAGGGCATATTCCGGCCCGTGATATAGCGCAGTTTCTCGAGTCGCCGCCGGAAGGCGCCATTGGCCTGGCGGTGCCGGGCATGCCCGTGGGCAGCCCCGGCATGGAAGTGGGAGACCGATTTTCGCCTTATGATGTTCTGCTGTTGAAGGAAGACGGTTCCAGTGAACTCTTCCGTCACGTCGCCAGCGCCAGCGAGCAGTAATTAATCGCCCACGGCAGGTCGAAGGGTGAAACGGCATACCTGCCACACCCTTCCGATATAGATCAGCAAGCCCAACAGCAGAACAATAAGCCACCATTCAAAGGCGTTTTCCAGCCGATCGTAGTCCTCACCCATCGACGCATCCAGCACCAGTGAAAACAGGGCGATGCCGAGTATCGTGGCGCAGGCGCGGGTCAGGGCCGGTGCAAACCGGGACTGGCGGGTCTGTTTCAGGGATTGCGCCAGGCCGGCAAAGTTGACAAAGCTCAAGCCCAGAAACAAGACGACGCCAAAGCGTCGCAGCGTGCGGAAATGGTCGCCGCTGTGACCGAGCGACAGGGTGTAGGTCAGTAGTGCGACTGAGGCGATCAGGCCGACAAAGCCCAGCCAGCGATTGGGCTGCCCCAACTCCGCCAGCCATAGCTGTGCCAGCCGCCAGAACAGGGCGAGCAGGACACAAGCGGGAATCATGCCGCCCTTGAAAACGAAGTAGGCACTGCCATAACGGCCCGATTTGCTGATACTGACGCAGTCTGCCCAGTAGGGGATGCAGGCGTGAACATGGCCTTCGTTCAATGACAGCAGAAAACAGAGGTGGATGGTGACCAGCACCAGAGCGGCGGTTACATAGGGTAGTGTCGAGCAACGCAGAGTCATGGCTCTAGTGTAGAAAATTTCATTCGCTCTCGCCTGTGCTTTCAGGCGAAGGCGAGAGCAGAATAAATCGCGCGTATTAGCTTTTCTCTGCCATCACCGCATCGCGCAGGGCCGTGACCGGCTGGTTGGGCCGGATAAAAATACCTTCACACTCGGCGGTAACATGGCCATTGGCTTCTATCTTGCCGCTGACAAACGTCTTGCGTCCTTCGGAGCGGTCAATCCAGGCTGACATTTCCAGTGGTACGTTCAGCGGGGTCGGTTGCCGATATCTGATGGTGAGGGTGCCGGTCATGCCGGGGTGGCCCCCCATAAACTGGGCCATGCCGAGAAACTCATCAAACAGGGCGGCGACAAATCCACCGTGCACACAGCCGGGTGGGCCCTCATAGCGCCAGCCCATGGTGACCCGGGCGTAAGCCGTTTCGCCCTCTGCCCACATTTCCAGCGGCGGCGCGATCGGATTGCTGTGCCCGCACAGGGGGCCCACTTCCTGAAAGACCTCACCAAAGCTGCCTTCACCCGCCTCTGTGTAGCCGCTGCGACCGTAAACTCGCGGCGACTGCTCCAGTTGTGCGGTGGCGTCCTGCAGCCACTGATTCATGGCCGACATCTGCTCTGGTGTGGGTGTCGAGGTCATCAAGGCCTCGGTGTAATCCCGCAGCGTTTGGGCGAGCTCCCGTTTGGCCTCCCATTGGGGGGTAGCCGGAGTGCGCTCATCCAGAGGAAGGAAGGGGTTGTGCAGATCTTCAAGCATGCGACGTCCTGACGGCTTGTCGGACCCTGTGGGCGAATCAGCCATAGTGCCACTTCCGGGCCGGCTCGAGGCCATTTTCGTAGTCGATGGATTGCACATCAAACCAGATAGGCAGCAGGTGTCTGACGTAAAAGGCGTGGACAATGGTACCGCCTTCCTTCAGGTCTTCGTATTCTTTTATCTGAATCTCGTTATTCACTGTCTGCATGGCCTTGGCCTTTTCCAGCAGGGCGTCCACTTCTTCGCGGGTATCGAACAGCAGCCCCAGGTGGTCGTAGCTGGGAGACTGCATAGGCTTGGGGCTTTCGGCCAATAAAATAAACTGGCTCACATCCTCATCGAGCATCAGCAGCAGGGCTTTCTGCTCGACGATATCGATTTCCAGCGTGTTCCAGCCAAACAGTTCCTGGTAAAAATCCGTGATCTGCTGTTTGAATTCCGGGGTCAGAGTGCCTTCCGGAAAGGTCAGCTCCATATGATTGAGGCGCATGGGCATGAGTTTGTCCTTATTCTGGTTTAGCGCTCATGATTTTTGCACAGCGGCCAGTCGTCCAGCATTACCCCGGGGTTAACTTACCGACCAGAATCAGAGACTGGGGCAGGTCGCTATCGTCAGGCGTTGGTTCCCGCTGCTGTTCGAGACTGAAACCGTGCTCAGCAAACAGCGACTGCCAGCTGGGCAGGGTGCGAAAATACCAGGGCGCCGCTTGCTGAAAGCGCTCAGAAAACCCCTGCCAGGAACCTTCGCGCCAGCCGTCTTCATAGGGGTGCTCGCCGCAGGCCGTGACCGGGTGCAGGGTTTGTACCACCAGTCTGCCACCTGTTTTCAGAAAGTGCGAAGCGGCGGCAAACACCGCTTCGGTCGAGGTTTTTCCAATCAGCGAGAAGTTGCAAACGGCGCAATCCACCGGCTGCAAGGGGACATGTGCCAGGTCGTGATAGTCCAGGCGCAGGTAGCGGCCGCCCCTGGCCCGCGCCTGCTGCACCAGATCGTCGATGGCGTCCACGCCAGTGCACGCGATGTTGTGGGCGGAGAGTGCTCTACACAGCCAGCCTTCGCCACAGCCGATATCAAGCAGCGCATCGGGTTTGATAGCGAGCAGCGTTTCTATAATGGCGGCGTTGGTCAGCCTTTCGCGGCTGGCAATCTGGCGCTGGCGCACCGCGTCAGTCCAGGGGGCCGCATTGACCTGCCATGAAGACAGTATGGCCTGTTCCTGATGCGCGTCCGCGAGACTCATTCAGCGTATTCCGCGCAGAAAGTCGATTATCGCGCGGTTGGTTTCGGCCGGCTGATCGACGTTGACCCAGTGCTCGGCGCTGTCGATGGCGACAATCTCGGCTTGGGGGATCAGTTTCTCGGCTTCGCGGTGGTGGTAGTAGGGGAAGCTGCTGTCCTGACGGCCCCAGATAAACTGAACGGGTATTTTGGTTTTACCGAGGTTTTGCCAGCCGGCGGTGTAGTCGAGCACCGGCGAATAGCGCAGGGTCGACAGAGCTGCACGTTTCACGCCAGGGTAATTCTGGTAGACCTTCCAGTAAGCCTTGGCCCAGAGGTTGTCCTCCTGATTGAGCAGATAGCTGTCGAGTTTGGACAGCAACAGCGGCTTGCCCGCATAGTAAAAAATATACTCGCCGAGAAAGGGCTTTCTGGCCCATTCCTGCGCCGCGTTTTTGTCATCGGGCCAGCCGGCGGGGCCGGTCAAAGTCAGGCTTTTGACCTGATCCGGGTGATGCAGCGCAAAGTCGCTGGCGATGACGCAGCCGAAAGAGGCGCCGATCAGGTGCATGGGCTTGGTAATGCCGAGGGTATCGCGCAGGGCGGTCAATTGCTCGCGGAACAGCGACAGGGTGTGCGGTTTCAGTGGCCGGTCCGACAGGCCACGACCAAACAGGTCGTAGGCCACGACCCGGTAGCCCGCGTTGACCAGGGCTTCTATGTTGGGTTCCCAGGTTTCCAGATAGCCATTGAAGCTGTGAATCAATACCACGACCGGGTCGTTGCCTCTTCCCCAGCTCTGATAGCGGGTAATCCCGCTTTCCGAGGCCGCGAGCGACAGATTTCGCTCCTGCCGGTAATCAATCAGTGGCTGGTGATTTTCCAGTTGGGGGGCCAGCAGTGGCAGCACCAACAACACCGCGATAATCAGAAACCCTAATACTAAGCGCAAGACTAAACCTCCCTGGTTATGCCGGGGAGTATAACGAGAAAAATGCACTACTGCTTAGTGTCTGGAGCCGATTATTCTCTGGCGGAGCGTGTTATCAGTAACCGCACATTTCCGGCAGATAGGCGCGACAGCCTTCGGTCAGCCAGGGTTTGCCCGGAAGGGGTCTGCGAGGCGTGGTGTGCAGGCGGGCGTCCAGTTCATCCACCACTTCGGCCCAGTCGGCATCGTCGCTGATGGCTTCGCGCAGAAAATCGGCCTGGGCAGGCGACCAGAACGCGGCATCCTGCAGGCAAACGCGACCCGGGAGTGGTTGATGAGATTGAATGAAGCTCTCAATGTCTTTGTCACCGTCAGGCAACCCCAGTTGCCTGAACAGAGAATTGATGCTGTGAACACCGGGTTCCATGGAAGACTTCCTCGCTCTCAGTGGTAGCATCACCGATGGTAGCAAAAAGGTTCGGCCTCGGTCGGATCGAAGTGGTCTATGCTGGGCATTCCTTATAATGCCCGGTTACAAGTCATCTGCTTTGGGAGAAGGGAATGGATTCAACGCTGTTACTGCCGCGGGTGTTGCGCGTGGGCGCCGGCGCACGACACGAGATCGGCGAAGTCTTGCAGAGCCTTGGGCTGAGCCGGCCCTTTCTGGTCGTCGATGAATTTCTGAAGGGGCAGGGGCATGCCGACGCACTGGAACAGGCCCTGCGCGACAAGGGCATGGCGCTGCGCGTCTTCTCGGGGGTGGTGCCGGACCCCACCACGGATTCCATCGACGCCGGGCTGGACCTGCTCAAGGGTGGTGAGCACGACGCGATTATCGCGCTTGGCGGCGGCAGCGCCATCGACACGGCCAAGTTTATTGCCGTAATGGCGACCCGCGAGGGTAAATTGCGCAACTACAAGGTGCCGGCTACCCTCGACAGCGGCTTGCCGGTGATTGCAATTCCTTCGACCGCCGGCACGGGCTCAGAGGCGACCCGCGCAGCCGTAGCCACCGATTCCGAAACCCAGGAAAAGATGTTGTGCATGGGGCTGGGATTGATGCCCGTGGCCGCGCTGGTGGACTTTGAGCTGTCGATGACCATGCCTTACCGCCTGACAGCCGATGCTGGTCTGGACAGTCTGTGCCATGCGCTTGAGGCCTACGTCAGTCGCAAGGCTAACCCCTTTACCGATCCGATCGCACTGAGTTGTATGCGCAGCATCGTCGAGCACCTGCCGATTGCCTGTGCCGAACCGGATAATCGCGCCGCGCGGGAAGCGATGATGCTGGCGGCGACCCAGGGCGGTATTGCCTTCTCGAATGCCTCGGTCACCCTGATTCACGGCATGAGCCGTCCCATTGGTGCGCATTTTCACGTGCCCCACGGCTTGAGTAATGCGATGTTACTGCCGGAGGTAACCGCCTGGTCAGTGCCGGGCGCGCCCGAGCGCTACGCGGACAGCGCGCGGGCGATGGGCTACGCGGCTCAGTCAGACAATACGGAGATGGCTGTGGCAAAGCTGGTATCGGGCTTGCGTCAGTTGTGCGCTGACTTGAACGTGCCCTCGCCAGCGGAATTTGGTATTGGCGAGGCCGATTGGACGTCGTTGATGTCACTGATGGCCGATCAGGCACTGGCGTCGGGTTCGCCCGCCAACAACCCACGGGTGCCGGAGCGTGAAGACATTATCGGTTTGTATGAAAAGGTCTGGGTGGCGTCTTGACCACCCAGACCGGAAGTGCCGCGTGAGGGTGCTTAGAAGCGCATGCTCGCGCCGAGGTTGATGCCGCCGATTTCGACATTGTCGTCGTCATACAGCGAAATATACTCGCCGAACAGATCGATGCCGTTGTTCAGACGGGCGCTGATGCCGATACCGTAGCTGAAGTCATCATCATCTTCGTCGCCAAAGTTGGTATCGATTGCGGTTTCAGCAAGGCCCAGCAGAGCGTAGACCGAGACCACGTCAGACACGGGGAGAATGGGTTTTGCGTAGATGGCAAGGTAGTCCTCGATCTCTACTTCGAATCCGTTTTCGCTGTCGTCACCGACGCCAAAACCGAGTCGTCCTTCCAGCGCGAAGTTGGGGTTGAACTTGCCACCAAAGGCCAGGTTCAGGGTTGGCGTGTCAAAGTCGGTGCTGCCGACTTCGGTTTCCAGCAGGCCGTAGGAGGCGCTGCCGTAGAGCTGGGGTTGGCTTGATTGGGCGCTTGCACCGGCGGCGATTAAACCGGCGGCTGCAAAACAGAGAACTTTCTTCATGAGGGTTCCTCCACACGATAGTGTTTGGTGGGAGGGGATACTGCACTATGAAGGTGCGGGATGCAGTGGGAATGTTTGTTAATTTGTCTGTGAGATGGCAGGGAACTGATTGAAAAGTAGAGGTTTATCACATTTTCACTGCCACAGGGCCTGCAGCCGGGCGATACCCGGCTGCGAGGCAGTTAAAATGTTTTTCGAACTTCCACGCCATAGAAACGCGGATCACCCAGAGCTTGGGCAAAAGTGCCTATAGAGTCCCCCGTGGCTACAGCGCCGATGTCATAGCGCTCGTCGGTGGCGTTTTTGACATAGGCTGACACCGAGAGATCGTCATCGTTATTGGCCCAGGTCAGGCGTGCGTCCACCAGCGTGTAGGCCTCGGAATAAACGCCTTCGGGGTTGGTGTGGCGGACATCCCAGGAGCCGTTGTCGAAGCCCAGGTAAATTTCGCTTTTATAGCTGAAATCCAGCCGGGGTGTGATCAGTCCAACTGATGTCACGAAGGTGTATTGCATACCCAGTGAAGCAGTCTGTTCCGGTGATACGGGAAACTGCTCGTCGCTTCGATCGATAGTCACATTCTGGCCTCTGACGGCCAGCGCAGTGAGATCCTGATCCAGAAACTCTTTGAATTTGTAATTGTTGTTACTGTAGCTGAAAGTAATCATCGCCTGCGGGCTGGGGAGCCACATCAGCTCCATTTCGCCGCCCTCAATCATCGATTTACCGGCGTTCTGCGAAGTCACAACCAATGTGTTGGCTGAGTCAGTCTTTACCGTAATCAACTGCATGTCTTCAAATATCATCGAGTACAGAGCAACATTCAGTCGCACGGAGCGCTCAAAGGCATCGATTTTGAAGCCGATTTCCCGGTTTTCCAGTTTCTCCGGTTCAACTACTACCAGGCCGTCCTGACCGCTGGGTTCCAGAAAGCCCGATTTAAAGCCGTTACTCCAGGTGGCATACAGCAGCAGCGAATCCAGGGGGCCGTCATCAAGCCAGTCGCTCGGCACAAACCAGGAGGCCGAAGCCATGGGAGTGAATTGGCGGAAGGTGGCGTCGCGCTCGTCGACTTTCGGCGCCAGCAGGGGGGAGCCAATATTGCCGTCACCGCCCACGGCGCTTTTGAGGATTTCGTTGGCGATGCGAATGGGGTCTTGAATCCATAAACCGTTGAAGGTGTGTATCGCCAGGTCAGGGAAGACCGTATTAAAGCGCGGGTCTGCGCCCACGATGGCGCTGACCGCCGCGTTGTCGGCGACCTGGGTGGTCAGCGTGGACTCGCGGCGTTCCTCGGTGTAGCGACCGCCAATGGTCAGCTCCAGGTTTTCGGTTATATGCCAGGTGGCCTGGGTGAAGATCGCGCTGGTGTAGCCGTCGATATCAAATTCCTGCAGGGTATCGAGGGGCAGCAGCGCGGCGACGATGGGGAGCGGGGTTCCGATAAGCTGCGGTATCAGTGTTGGCGGCAGCCCGGCAAACTGGGCGCCGAGCAGGCCCGCGAGCACGACGCCGTCAGCGCCGATAATGGGGTCGGAAGTCAGGAAGGTTTCCGACTTGTACTCGTGTTGCCAGAACACGCCGGCGGTGTAGTCGAGGCGACTGTCCAGAATGCTGCCATTGAGCTGAAACTCAACCGTCAGAGACTCCTGATCGCCCTCGCCGAGAATCACTGCCTTCTGATACTCCTCGGGGCCAGCATCGTCGCTGTTGGTCTGGGGGCCGGTTTTCAGGGCATCGCGCCAGCCGAGAATGGCCTTGAGGTCGTGGGTGTCATTGAGCGCCCAGTCGAAGGTGGTGCCAAACATCACGGTATCGAGTTTTTTGGTGTGGCGCTGACTGGTGCCCATGTTGGTCGTCAGGTCCGGCAGCGCGTCGCGGTCGTTGGCAAGGCAGTTGTCTTTGTACGCGCGGGGGTTGGCGGGTTCGGTGTCACCCGGCCAGAGAATGCCGAGGCCATTCACAAACAGGGCATCTTCACTGACCAGTTTGCAGTGATAGGACGGATAACGCTCGTCGATCTTGCCGATAAAGGTAAAGGTATCCATGGTGAGCTCGTCGCTCGCCAGCCAGCGAGTTTGAAAGGTCGCCGACAGGCGGTCGACCGACTGGTTGTTGGATGTGGAGAAGTCCTTGATAAAACCATCCCGGCGATTGCTGTTAACCGCTATACGGGTGAAGAACTCGTCATTGATCGGGAAGTCGTAGGCCGCGCGCAGGCGCTGGCTGTCGTAATTGCCGAGTGCGGCTTCGACGTAACCGCGCTGGTAATCCGCAGGCTTGGTCAGGGTGAATACCAGCGCGCCACCGGTGTTGTTTTTCCCGAAGAGCGTGCCCTGAGGACCGCGCAGTACCTGCACGCTGTCAATGTCGATAGTATCGAACAGCTGACCATCGGCACGTGGGATAAAGATGCCGTCAAGATAGACGCTGACCGAGGGGTCCTGGCGCACCAGCCCGGCGCGCTGGCCGATACCGCGAATAAAGATCTGGGGGCTGGTGCTGTTATTGATCTGCAGGCTGGGAACGGACTTGGCCAGTTCGCTGGTGTTTACGATGCCTTGTGCCCGCAGGTCGTCACCGCTCAGCGCGGTCACGGCGACCGGTGTCTCCTGAATACTTTCTGCCCGCTTTCGGGCGGTCACGACGACTTCCTCCAGCGCGCCGGTGAAGGCACGTTTGTTGGCGGACTGGGGTTTTGTCGTCGAAGAGGTCTGGCTGATAGCGGGTGTGCTGCTAAGAACTGCGGCGCACAGCAGCGCGGGCAGGCACAGCGCCCGACGCCTAACGTGGGTGTGAATCATAGAATATTGCCCCGTGCGCAGGGTTGACCCTGCAATTGTTATTTGTATGGTTGGAAGCAGGTAGCAAGCTGCATTCTAAAGACGGGTGGGGCGGGGCAAATCACCCGTTTAGGTGAGAGCCCTGGGTTCGTTCAGACGGCAATGGAGGGGTCGACTCGCAGCGAGGCGTCTTTATCGGAATCCGAGCCATTGTCGGTATCATTTACTTCAGTGGGCTGTTGCGCGCTGCTGGTGTGAGTGAGCTGGCGTGGGGCGGATTCACCGGCTTCTTTGATTTGACTGGTCCCGCTGAACTGACCGCCGGGTTCAATGACCAGCTCGGTGACCTTGATTTCACCGGTGACACGTCCGGTGCTGACAATTTCCAGGCGCTCGGCGTCAATGGTTCCGTCGACACGGCCGCTGATCATGACTTTTTTGGCTTCGATTTCGCCGTCAAACTGACCGTTGACGCCAACTGACACGTTCAGGCTGGAGCGCAGTCTGCCTTCCATGCTGCCGTCGAGATGAAAATCGTCGCTTAGTTGGAGATCGCCGACAATTTTGGTTCCGCCTGCAACAACAGTCGTTCCGGGCTGATCACCGCCTTCCTTACTGACTCGGCCAAGGAATCCCATTTTATATTCTCCTCCCGTTCGAACAACACATCATAGTTCTCAAAGGACCAGTCAGTAAATGGTTTTGGGTCGAGCCTGCGATGCAGGTAGCGAATTTCATAATGCAGGTGAGGGGCGCTGCTCATGCCGGTATTGCCGGTGTGTCCAATCAGGTCGCCGCGCTGCACATAGTCACCGACATTGACCAGTATCTTGTTCAGGTGGCCGAAGGTCGAGCTGAAGCCGTAATTGTGGTTGAGCTTGATCATATTGCCCAGACCACTGCTCTTGTGGGGTGCAGCCCATTCGACTACGCCGTTCGCTGTGGCGTAGATCGGCGTGCCAATTTGGGCGCTCATGTCCAGGCCTCCGTGCAGCGCTTTGCGGTTGAGCACCGGGTGCACACGCATGCCGTAGCCGCTGGTCAGCCGGGTTTGCTTCAGGGGCAGGCCGCTGGGGATGGATTCCAGCATCAATCTTTTCTGTTGGGCAGTCAGGGTGGCCGAGTCGAGTCGATCAGCGATGGTATTGGCCGTCTGTGGTTTGAGGCCTATCAGGATTTCCAGGTCGCCCAGCTCGTCACTCATGCGGGTGAGTGCGTCGGCTTTTTGTTCAACCGCGTGTAACAGGGATTTCTGCTTGCGCAGCAGCTGCAGATTCTGGTCCTTTATGTGGGCCTGATAGTTCTCCAGCATTTTCAGGTCTGAATTCAGCGCCGAGACTTTGGTGGACAGCATATAGATGGCAAAAGCGCCAAGCACAAACCCCAGCGTTACCACCGTGCCGACGGCACCGAGCATCCGGCGCATCAGCTGGCTGAGGTTGAAGTGACGGGCACCCCGGTAATCGGTAATCGTGACGGTGTATCTGTCTCGCATTTTTATGAACTCTAGCTTTTGGCACTTCGATGCCCTTCAGGGGCGCCTGGGTGTGCGTGGCAGATTTCTATTGGTACTTTTACCTATTTGGCAAGCTATTGTGAAGCAGCTCACAGCAATGTGCAATCCTGCATTCGCGCGTGCCCATGGAGTCGAGGGTGGGTGCGGCTGGCGAAATTTTATACAGGTTGAGCGTTTTGGCAACCGTTCGGGATGTTTTAGCAGCTGTTAATCGCCAGATTAACCCTATACTCGGCATCTAGTTTGGTGATGATTTGGAGAGACTATGAGTCTGGATGGGTGGCGGTTGGTGATCTTTGCCACGGTTCTGCTGCTGATGTGGAGCTGGGAGTGGTATCGCCCCCACCGGCCAAGGCCGACAGGCGCAGGGCGGCGCCGCTGGGCGAATCTGACGCTGGTGGTGGTTAATACCGCCTTTCTGCGGCTTTGCCTGCCACTGCTGGCGGCGGGGGTCGCCATAGAGGCTCAGCATGCCGGTTTTGGCCTGTTCAATCGCGTCAGCTTGCCCGGCTGGGTCGAGTTTGCCGCGGCGCTGATTGCGCTTGATCTGGCGATTTACTGGCAGCACCGCCTGATGCACCGCTGGCCGCCGCTGTGGCGTCTGCATGCGATGCATCACAGTGACACGGCAATAGATGTAACCACCGGCGTGCGTTTTCACCCCTTGGAAATCCTGTTGTCGATGCTGCTCAAGATGGGGCTGGTGGCATTGTTGGGCGCAAGCCCGCTGGCGGTGGTGGTGTTTGAGATTGCGCTGAATGCGGCGGCTTTGTTCAACCATGGCAACGTGGCGCTGGGGCGTTTCGAACCGGGATTGCGGCGCCTGCTGGTAACCCCGGAGATGCACCGAATTCATCACTCGCCGGAGCCTGATGAGCATCACTGTAATTTTGGTTTCACCCTATCTTTGTGGGATCGCTGGCTGGGTAGCTATCGTGCAAGTGCGCAGGCGGGTGACTTGCAGGTGGGGGCGGGTTTGAGTCAATTTCGGGAGGCGCGGAGCCAGACGCTGGTGCAGCTCTTGAAGCTGCCTTTCAGTCGCGGGCCCTTTCCACGCTGACGGTGCTGGTCTCGATTACGGCATCGCCGTAAAGACGGCAAAAGATCGGCGGCATGCGCCGGGCCTTGCCGCTGGACAGGCCGATGCAAACCAATTGCCAGCGGCCGCGCAGCAGCGTGATGCCCCGCTTGCGGTGGCGCAGTTGAAAGCTGCGCTCCAGCTGCAAACGGCGATCGCAGCCGGTCAGCCAGGTGCCCAGCTCCAGTTCGTCACCGAGATAGGCCGCGCTGATGTAGTCGTAGTCCGCGCGGCGTATGGCCATGGCGGTGTCCAACTCCCGGTAGTGTTCGATACCGAGTCCGAGCGCCTGAGAGTGCTGCCAGCCCGCCTGTTGGCACCAGTCCACATACACTGTGTTATTGACGTGCTGGAGTACGTCGATGTGCTGCGGCTCAACCGTAAAACGGAGGATGAAGGGCTCGGGGTAGTCCCAGTGCTCAGAATTGGCCACCTAGACGCCCCCGGATAGCAACTGTGCCTGGGCGATACCATCGAACAGAAACTGCACGGCCAGCGCGGTCAGCAGAATGCCGAACACCCGGGTTATGACCTGAATGCCGGTAACGCCCAGAAAGCGGTTGATTTCGCCGGCCATCAGCATCGAAACCAGTGTTAATAGCACAATGGCGGCCAGCGAGCTGAGTACGATGGTCTGGTGCAGCAGATTGCCCTGCGCTTCGGCCATAAGCAGCAGTGTGGCACCGATGGCGCCGGGCCCGGCGATCAGTGGTGTGGCCAGGGGGAAAACGGCGATGTCGTGCTTTTCTATGGCTTCGTGGTCTTCGTCTGCGGTGGTCGTGGTGGCGCCGGAATGCCGGGCAAAGACCATATCAATGCCGATCAGCAGCAGCAGGATGCCGCCCGCAGCTCGCAGGGCCGCCATCGAAATGCCCAGGCTGTCCAGAACGAAACGGCCAATCAGGGCGAATACGACCAAAATAATCAATGCAATGAAAGAGGCCTTAAAGGCGATGCGGCGTCGTTCCTTGCGGGGCAGGGCAACGGTAAAGGCCGCAAACATGGTGGCCACATCAATGGGGCCAACCGTTGCGAAAAAGGTGGTCAAGGCCACCGCAGCGTATTCGATCATGGCGGCAACATTACTGGCAACGGCTTGAATCGTCCAGCGTGGTCAGATAATTTCAAGCCCTGTTGCAGGCCACGCGGAAGCCGATTTTGAGACTGGCAGCGGCCAGCCGAGCGGCGCTGAGTGTTTGCTTAGCCGCAGTGTTGGCAAGCACACCGCCGCATGCCAGCGGGAAAGTTTCCTGATAAACTAGGGAGCTAGGTTGTAACTACGGGTTGTGTAGTATGGAGCAGCAGGTAACTCCTCAGCAGCAGTGGGTGCGTGATCATCTGGACAGTCTCGATGTCGAGCTGCCAGCGTCTGGCGTCGACCGCGAAGCTCAAATTGAGCGTATCAAGGCACTATTGCAGGCGCGTGACGCGGTTCTGGTCGCTCACTATTACACGGACCCTGAGATTCAGGCCCTGGCCGAGGAGACGGGCGGCTGTGTGTCTGACTCCCTGGAAATGGCCCGCTTTGGTCGCGATCACCCGGCCTCAACGCTGGTGGTTGCCGGCGTCAAGTTTATGGGCGAGACCGCAAAAATTCTGTCGCCTGACAAGCGGGTGCTCATGCCAACTCTGGAAGCCACCTGCTCGCTGGATATCGGCTGCCCGGCCGACGAGTTCTCCGCGTTTTGTGACCAGCACCCGGATCGCACCGTGGTGGTATATGCCAATACCTCGGCGGCGGTCAAGGCTCGTGCGGACTGGGTTGTAACCTCGAGCATCGCCTTGAAAGTGGTGGATTATCTGGATTCGCAGGGGCAGAAGATTCTTTGGGCGCCGGACAAGCACCTGGGTAGTTATGTGCAGCGGGAAACCGGTGCCGACGTCCTATTGTGGGACGGTGCCTGTATTGTTCACGATGAGTTCAAGGCCAAGGGTCTGAGCGATCTGAAGGCAGTTTACCCGGACGCCGCGGTTCTGGTGCATCCGGAGTCTCCAGCATCCGTGGTGGAGCTGGCGGATGTGGTGGGCTCTACCACCCAGATTATCAATGCGGCTCGCGACCTGCCCAATCAGCGTTTTATCGTGGCGACGGATCAGGGGATTTTCTACAAGCTGCAGCAGCTGGTGCCCGACAAGGAGTTTCTCGTTGCCCCTACGGCGGGTAACGGCGCGACCTGTCGCAGCTGTGCCAATTGCCCCTGGATGGCGATGAACGCCTTGGACAATCTGGCGGAAGCGCTGGATAAAGGCCTGAATGAGGTGTTTGTGGAGCCAGCTTTGATTGAAAAGGCGCTGGTGCCTCTGGATCGAATGCTGGATTTCGCCAGTAAAAATCTTTGATCTACTGTCGGGCGCCAATTCAGGCGCCCGTTAGAATTTCTTCAGCGTTTCTCGCAATTCCTGTAAATCCTTAAGCCGCTGGCGAACCCGGTGCCGGGCCACGTTGTTGGTCTCGGTCAGGGGCCAGGCGTAGTGCAATTGCTTCTCGGCGCTGTCCAGATAGCCCCGCAGCATAAAGTATTCCGCGCGCGCCATATGCACGCCGAGAATATTGCCGGACAAGCCGTGCAGCTCTGCCAGTTGATACCACAGGGCCGGGTCTTCCGGGCGGCGCTTGCTGTGATCGATCAGCAGTTCCTCGGCTTCGTGAGGTCGCCCGGCGCGCTGCAGAACATCGGCCAGCGTCATCGTCAGTGGGTTATTGCCCGGATTCAGATTCAGGTGTTTGCGCAGTAATTCAGCGGATTCATCGTAGGTTTTCTGACCCGCAAGGATATTGGCCTTGGCTACCACGTAGGCAATACGACTGGGGTCGTCGGCCAGCAGCGGGGCGAGCTTGCGGTCTGCTTCCTCCCACTTATCGTTGGCCATCAGGGCGATCACCACGCCATAGGTATTGGCGTCGCTGGGCGCTTTTTCCAGCGCGTGCTGCCACTGGTTCAGCAGGTCGCGCTTATTACTGGCCAGCGACAGCTCCGCGCGTTTTTTCATCAGCTGGAAATTCAGGCTGTCGGTGTAAACCCCGCGCGGGAATTGCCGGGCGCGGTTTTCACTGTCACTGATACGCGAATCGGTCAGCGGGTGAGTCAGCAGAAATTCCGGCGGCTTGTTACTGTTAAAGCGCAGACGCCGGTTCATGATTTCAAACATGCTGGGAATGCCGCCGGGATCCATGCCCGCCTTGGCGAGGGTCTGCATGCCGATACGGTCTGCTTCCTGTTCGTGTTCGCGGCTGAAGCGAAGCTGAGACTGCATAGCGGCAGCCTGACCTGTGGCAATGGCCGCCATGCCCGCATCACTGCCGGTTGTGGCTGCCAGCACAATGCCTGCCAGCAGGCCGGCCATCATCGACAGATTGCCGGCTTTTTGTTTGTCGAGTGAGCGGGCAAAGTGGCGCTGGCTGAGGTGGGCAAGTTCGTGACTGAGCACGCCGGCCAGCTGGGCTTCATTCTCTGCGTAGGTCAGCAGGCCGTTGTTAACGCCAACCACTCCGCCGGGCACGGCAAAGGCGTTGAGCTCGGGGCTGTCGACGATCACCAGTTCAAGTCGTTTGTCACTCAACTGGCTGTGCCGTGCGAGCTGATAGGTCAGGTTCTCGATGTAGTCCTGCATCAGCGGGTCGGAAACGGTGGTCACCTGACTGCGAAAGGCTTTCAGCCAGACGCGGCCCAGCTGGTGTTCCTGCTCGAGACTGAATTGACTGGAGCTGGCGTCACCGAGTTCGGGTAGGTTATAGCCCTCGTTTCCGGCAGTGCCTGAGGATTGTGCAGAGGCAGCCAGTGATGACAGGGCAAACAGGGCGATAAGAAGGGCTTTAACCACGTGACTCATTATGCTCGGCGAGTGATAGGGAACTTTATCGCCTTGTGAGTACCGAAAACAAGGCTGAACTTGTCAGACCGCAGGAATCGTAAAAAGTGCCGAAGTGTGGGCTGGTCACCTTCAGGTGTGCTGGGCGGGGTAGTGTAGTGTCGGTATACTCCACGCATTGTCGGTACTGTAATCAGTGAGAGTGGTAGATGGACAGGGCTTGTGAGGTGACGGTCGATGCGCGCGGACTGGATTGTCCGTTGCCCTTGTTGAAAGCCAAACAGGCCTTGAATCGCATGGCGAGCGGGCAGCAACTGGAAGTGCTCGCCACCGATGCGGGTTCTGTGCGCGACTTTGCGGTTTTCTCCGAACAGAGTGGTCACTCGCTTTTGCTGTCTGAAGAAGAGGGCGGCGAGTACCGCTATATCCTTGAAAAATCCTGATCAGGAAACGGGCATGCTGCGCATAATTCGCAATTGGGTAGACCGGCTGTTTGCCGAAGAAGAAACCGTTGTTCTGCTGTTGCTGATCATCGTTGCGCTGGTGTTGATCATCACGCTGGGGCATGTGCTTGCACCGGTGATCGCATCGCTGGTTTTTGCTTTTATGATGCAGGGTGTCATCGCCCAGATGATGCGCTGGCGAGCGCCGCGCTGGCTTGCCATCACCGTGTCCTACCTGCTGTTTATGAGTCTGTTTTTTGGCTTTATCTTTGGCTTGATGCCGCTGGTCTGGAATCAGCTCACCAGTCTTGTGCAGGAACTGCCTCTGCTGCTGCGCCAATTACAATCAGCGCTGATGCAACTGCCGGAGCGCTCCGACCTGGTGTCCGAGGCACAGGTACGTGAATTGATTGGAGTGGCCGGCGTTGAGGTCGGCAAGCTGGGGCAGCAGGTGGTTTCCTTTTCCATCGGGCAGATACCCAACCTGGTTGGTGTGCTGATCTATCTGGTGCTTGTCCCCATTCTGGTGTTCTTTTTTCTCAAGGATAAAGATCTCATCCTCGGCTGGCTGAAACATTTTTTGCCGCATCGGCGTCCGCTGATGGCGAAGATATGGCTGGAGATGAACGATCAGGTGGCCAATTACGTGCGCGGTAAAGGTATTGAAATTGTTATCGTCGGTGTTGCCACCTACATCAGTTTTATCTGGATGGATCTGAACTACGCCGCACTGCTTGCCCTGTTAGTCGGGCTTTCTGTGGTGATTCCTTACATCGGTGCTGCTGTGGTGACCATTCCGGTGGTTATTGTGGGCTATCTGCAGTGGGGCGTGGGGTCCGAGTTTTATACGCTGCTGCTGGTTTACGGTATTATTCAGGGGCTCGATGGCAACGTGCTGGTGCCGCTGCTCTTTTCCGAAGTGGTCAACATGCACCCGGTAGCCATCATTCTGTCTGTGCTGGTGTTCGGCGGGGTATGGGGGCTGTGGGGTGTGTTTTTTGCCATTCCGCTGGCCACACTGGTCAAGGCAATCCTCAACGCCTGGCCAACACAAACAAACAATTCGTCAACAATGGGAGACGCTAGTCAATGATGGAGTCGCGCCTGCGCTGGTCAATTCTGTGGTTACTGGTCGTACTGAGTGCGTGTGGCGAGAGGCCCGTTGAGAATGTGGTTCTGCCGCAAACCGATTCGCGGGAGGTGCGCTACCTGCGGCTAGACAATGATCTGCAGGTTGTGTTGATCTCCGACCCCTCCGCCGACAAGGCAGCCGCAGCACTGGACATCAATGTCGGCAGCCGTCACGACCCGAAGGACCGGCAGGGGCTGGCGCACTTCCTGGAGCATATGCTGTTCCTCGGTACGGAAAAGTACCCCGATGCCGGTGAATACCAGTCTTTTATTGCATCCCGGGGCGGTTCTCACAATGCCTATACCTCGTTTGAGCACACCAACTATTTCTTTGATGTCGGCGCCGATCATCTCGACGACGCGTTGGACCGTTTTGCCCAGTTTTTTGTGGCGCCGCTGTTTAATGCGGAATTTGTCGGGCGCGAAGTCAATGCGGTGAACTCGGAATATCAGGCGCGTATTCAAAACGATTTTCGCCGCGCACTGGATGTCTTCAAGGAATTGGCGAACCCCGAGCATCCTTTCAGCAAGTTTACAGTGGGTAATCTGTCGACCCTGCTTGGTGGGCGCGGAGAAGATGCGCTGCGCCAGGACCTGCTGGATTTCTACCAGGAGCACTACTCAGCCAACCGCATGGGACTGGTTGTTATTGGTCGCGAAAACCTGGACGAATTGCAGAATATGGTGGTGGAACGATTCTCCGAAATCGAAAACCACAAGGTGAGAGACAAGCCCATCAAGGCTGCACTGGTTGAAGACACCCCCTTGCGCTTTGAGCTCAAACCGCGCAAGGAGATGCGCTCGCTGTCGGTGAGTTTCGTGCTGCCGGACGTGCGCGCGCAGTACCATAAAAAACCGCTCAGTTATCTCGGCCACCTGCTCGGGCATGAAGGAGAGGGCAGCCTGCTTTATGTGCTGAAAAAGAATGGTTGGGCTGAAGGTCTGCGTGCGGGTGCAGGCATTGAGTACCAGGGCGGGAGTCTGTTCAATGTAGAGGTGCAACTGACCCCGGCGGGTATGGCGGCGGTGGATACTGTAACCGACATGGTGTTTGAGGCCATCGCCTTGGTGCAGGCTGAGGGTGTTGCCCAATGGCGCTATCAGGAAATGACGGATATCGCGCGACTGCAGTTTGATTTCCGCACTCGCCCCAGCGAAATTCACGAGGCCAGTCAGCTCGCCCACAATCTGCACTATCACTCGCCTGCGGATCTGATTCGCGGTGACTATTCGATGACGGATTTCGATCCGGAATTGATACAGTCGCTGGTCGATGAGATGACGCCGGACAAGGCCATTATTGCGATCACCCGGCCGGAGATGGAGGGCGAGCAAACTTCAGAACTTTATGGTGTGCCCTACAGCGTGCTGCCGCCCAGCGAAGCGGAATTAGAACGTTGGCAGCGCCGTGCCGGAGTTGCCGGCCTGGTTCTGCCCAAGCCCAATCCCTTCATAGCCGATGATCTCTCCATTAAAGCTGGCGACGCCAGTGAAACGCCAAAAGCCGTGCTGCGAACCGGACGGGTGGGCGTCTGGCATATGCTCGACAAGCGCTTTGCCCTGCCCAAAGGCAATCTCAATGTACTGATTCGCTCACCCGGTGCCAGCAAAGATGCTACCCGTCAGGCTGCCGCTGAGCTCTGGGTGCGCATGGTTCGCGACGAGCTGAATGCCTTTGCCTATTCGGCGCAGCTGGCCGGGCTCGACTACAGCCTGAATGCGCGCTGGGACGGCATTGCGCTGGAGCTGCGAGGCTTTAATGACAAACAGGGAATGCTGCTGGACAGTCTTGCCAGTCGGTTGGCGAATCCCGAGTGGGACGAGGTTCGTTTCTTACGGGTGAAAATGGAATATATCCGCGACCTGGAAAACCAGCGCCACGCCGACCCCTACCGCTATCTGTCGAGCGAGCTGGGGCAGAAACTGCGGCGCTTCCGTTTTTCCAGCGAGCAGCGGCTCGAGGCGGCTCGCGCGTTGGGTATGGGCGAGGTAAAGGCCTACAGCAAGGAAGTCATGTCAGCCACCCAGCTCTACATCATGGCGCATGGCAATTATCACGAGAGCGATGCGCGACAGTTTGCGCGGGTTGCTGCAGATTTTCTTTTGGGTGAGCGGCTGCCGGATGCCCAGCCGGAACAGATTCGCCGGATACCGGAAGGCGACTTTGGCGACAGTTACGCGCTTGAGCACGGTGACGCGGCGCTGCTCTGGTATCTGCAGGCGCCGGATCCGGGGCATCGAGCGCGGGTGGTGCTGGGCATCGCCGGGCAGATGGTTGGCCCGGCGTTCTTCAACCAGCTGCGTACACAGGATCAGCTCGGCTATGTCGTCTATGGCGGCGCCTATCCGGTGCGCGAAGTGCCCGCGCTGTATTTTGTGGTGCAGTCTCCGGTGACGGATACTGCAGATCTACAGAAACGCTTTCGGGCCTTTCTCAAGGACTGGCAGGAAAACGGTCTCGATGAGAAAATCTTTGATCGCAACCGGCAGGCGCTGCGGGTCAAGCTGCTGGAGCAACCGCGCAATCTGTGGGAGGCCGGTGACCAGTTCTGGCGCGACCTGATGGATGGTTACACAAACTTTGACAGTCGCGAGCAGTTGGTCGACGTCCTGGACAGTATGGGTTACGAGACCTGGAAGCGCGAGCTCTCGGCTATTCTGGCCGAAGGATCGCGTCGTTCTCTGTGGCTGCAGGCAGGCGGCGAGCGCGGCCAGAAGGCGCTGGGTGCGCAACCACTGGACGGCCCCCAGCGGGCCGGTCGCAAACGGCAGTTCTTTTTGTATGAACACCCGCCGCTGAAAGATTGATTTGTAGTAAAACTACAGGGCGTGTAGTCACTGGTTCTCAGGGAACTGGTTAAAAATCTGGATGTTATCAGTGAGTATACTGTGTAAAACTCGTGTGCCCGCAAATGCACTTGCATGTTTCTGAATTAACTGTAAAATTTTTACACGCAATATGGGCCTGACCGGCCCGTTTTTGCATTCGAACAAAACACAAAAGCGGGTATCAGCCCACAAGGCGATAACACGCAAGCAGGCCAGGTGATAACCTTCACTCAGGCAACCATTCAATCGTCTGACGGCGGAGCCCCGCATGTCGGAAATCGAAGGTGCAGAAGGTGGTCAATCCTGGCCACAATGGGCTTAACTTGGCCCATCACACTGACATTCGATGGAAGGACGGTTTCATGCTGCAAGAGCTTGAAGAGCTGCGCGAACAATTACGCGACGATTTAGACCCCCAGGAAACTGAGGAATGGCTGGATGCCCTCGACGGTGTCTTGCGCCATCAAGGCAAGGCGAGAGCCGCCTATCTCTTGAAAATGCTGGTGCGCCACGCCGCCCAGCAAGGCACCAAACTTCCTCCTGCAATCACCACGCCCTTTCGCAACACCATCGAGCCGACCGCTGAAAAGCGCATGCCCGGCGATCTGTTCATGGAGCGCCGTATCCGCTCGCTGATTCGCTGGAATGCGCTGGCAATGGTAATGCGCGCCAACGACAACAACGAGGCTCTGGGCGGGCATATTTCCTCCTTCTCCTCGGCGGCTACACTCTACGATGTGGGCTTTAACTATTTCTTTCGCGGTGGTGACAAGCCGGACCTGGTTTACTACCAGGGGCACAGCGCGCCGGGTATGTACGCCCGCTCCTATCTGGAAGGGCGCCTGAACGAAGATCAGCTCGACAATTTCCGTCGCGAAGTGGACGGTAACGGGCTTTCCTCTTATCCGCACCCTTGGCTGATGCCGGACTACTGGCAATTTCCTACCGTCAGCATGGGGCTTGGGCCGATACAGGCCATTTATCAGGCCCACGTGATGAAGTATCAGCACAGCCGTGGTCTGGTGGATCAGGCGGATCGCAAGGTCTGGTGCTTCCTGGGTGACGGTGAGTGCGACGAGCCAGAATCACTGGGGGCAATTTCACTCGCTGGCCGTGAGCAACTCGACAATCTTGTTTTCGTGGTCAACTGTAATTTGCAGCGCCTTGATGGACCGGTGCGTGGCAACGGCAAGATTATTCAGGAGCTGGAAGGCGTATTCCGCGGTGCGGGCTGGAACGTCAATAAGGTAATCTGGGGCCGCCACTGGGATCCGCTGTTAGAGAAAGATACTGAGGGCTTTCTCAAGCGCCGCATGAATGAAGTCTGTGACGGTGAGCTGCAGAATTACAAAGCCAATGGCGGCGCTTATACCCGCGAGCACTTTTTCGGCAAGTATCCTGAGCTGCTGGACATGGTGAAAGATCTGTCCGACGACGACATCATGTACCTGAATCGCGGCGGCCACGACCCCTATAAAGTCTATGCAGCCTATGCCAACGCCGTTGAGCATAAAGGGCAGCCCACGGTGGTGCTTGCGATGACCGTCAAAGGCTACGGCATGGGCAAGGGCGGTGAAGCCCAGAATGAAACCCATGGCATCAAGAAGCTGGATCTGGAAAGTCTGAAAAAATTCCGCGATCGTTTTGCGGTGCCGATTTCCGACGCGGAACTGAAAGAGGTCCCGTATTACCGCCCGGCGGAAGACAGCCCGGAAATGGTTTACATGCGCAAAAGGCGCGAAGAACTGGGTGGCTACCTGCCGGCGCGCAAGGCCGAATTCGACGCGCTTGAGGTTCCCACGCTGGATGATCTCAATGGTCAGCTGAAGGGCAGCGGCAAGCGCGAAATTTCCACCACCATGTCCTTTGTGCGCACCCTTTCAACCCTGGTGAAGCACAAGGGTGTGGGCAAGGTGGTGGTACCTATCGTTCCCGACGAGGCCCGCACCTTTGGTATGGAGGGCATGTTCCGCCAGCTCGGCATCTATTCCTCGCAGGGCCAGCGCTACACCCCGCATGACTCCGACCAGATCATGTACTACAAGGAAGACAAAAGCGGTCAGATTCTGGAAGAGGGCATCAATGAAGCGGGCGCTTTCAGTGCCTGGCTGGCGGCAGCGACGTCTTACAGCAACCACGGTCTGCCGATGGTGCCGTTTTACATTTTTTACTCGATGTTTGGCTTCCAGCGCATTATGGATCTGGCCTGGGCGGCGGGCGACAGTCAGGCGCGCGGGTTTTTGATGGGCGCAACGGCCGGTCGCACCACGCTGAACGGCGAAGGTCTGCAGCATCAGGATGGTCACAGCCATCTGATGGCCAATATGATTCCCAACTGTCTGTCCTACGATCCTACCTATGCCCACGAGTTGACCGTGATTATCCAGGACGGCATGAAGCGGATGTATCAGGACAAGGAAAACGTGTTCTATTACATCACGCTGATGAACGAGAACTACGGTCATCCGGAAATACCCAAGGGCTGCGAAGAGGGCATCGTTCGCGGGCTCTATCTGCTAAACGAAAGTGGTCAGAAAAAACCGAAACACCGCGTGCAGCTTATGGGCTCGGGCACCATATTGCGGGAAGTGGAAGCCGCGGCTGAATTGCTGGCGGACTATGGTGTGGCCGCCGATGTCTGGAGTGCGACCAGTATCAATCAGCTGCAACGGGACGGTGCCAACTGCGAGCGCTTCAACCTGATGCATCCGGATGAAGAGGCGCGGGTACCTTACGTGTCAAAAATGCTCGATGGTCGCGACGGCCCGGTCATCTGTGCCACCGACTACATCAAATCTTACGGCGAGCAGATTCGTCCCTATATCAATAAGCGCTTTGTGGTGCTGGGTACGGACGGTTTCGGTCGCTCTGACACGCGCAGCAAGTTGCGCCACCACTTTGAAGTGGACCGCAGCTTTGTGGCTTTGGCCGCCCTGAAAGCGCTGGCGGATGAGGGCGAGATTGAGCGCTCCGTGGTCAGCAAGGCTATCCAGAAGCTCGGCATCAACCCCGACAAACCCAACCCACTCTACGCCTGAGTGTTAAGGACAGAATCGTGAGTAAAGAAACTATCAAAATTCCCGATATCGGATCCGATTCCGCCGACGTGATTGAGATCAGTGTGGCGGTGGGCGACGAGGTGGCTGCCGAAGATTCGCTGGTAGTGCTGGAGTCTGACAAGGCCTCAATGGAAGTGCCCTGCCCGAAGGCGGGAAAAATCACCGCGATCCTGGTGAAGGAAGGCCAAAGCATCAGTGAAGGCGATGATCTGGTGGAGATCGAAGTCGCCGGAGAGGACGACGCGGCAGAAAGCGAAGAGACCAAGTCGAAAGATACCAAGTCGGAGGATGCCGAAGCTGAAGAATCCGCCGCATCGGATCAAAAAGCTGAAAGCAATCAGGACGAGAGCCCGCCAGCAGCTGCCGAAAAGGCACAGGAAGAGGGTGGCTCACAGACGGTATCGGTTCCCGATATTGGTACCGACGACGAAGTCGATGTCATAGAAGTCTGTGTCAGCGAGGGCGACGAGATCAGCGAAGGCGATTCGCTGGTGGTGCTGGAGTCCGACAAGGCGTCGATGGAAATACCCTCGCCCTATAGCGGCACCGTCGAATCAGTTGCCCTGAAAGAGGGGAGCAAAACCAAAACAGGCGATCAGGTTCTGGTTATGCGCGTGGCAGGCGCCGCCGCCCCAGAGCCTGAGAAAAAACCTGAGCGCAAGCCCGAGGCGTCAGCGGAGTCTTCAGAAAGTTCGCCGCCAGCCAAAGCCGACAAGCCTGAACAGTCCGCTCAGGACAAACCGACGCTTGGTAAACAGGCCAGCAAGGCGCCCGGTGGCGAGGTCTACGCCGGCCCGGCGGTGCGCAAGCTGGCGCGGGAATTTTCGATTGACCTCAAGGCGGTATCCGGCAGCGGACCGAAAGGTCGGGTGCTGAAGGAAGACCTGCAGGACTACGTTAAAAGCCTGGTAGAGAACAAAGCACCTGCCGGCGCCACTGGCGGTGCGGGTATTCCCGCCGTCCCCGAAGTGGATTTCGCCCAGTTTGGCGAGGTGGTGGCGGAGCCTGCCAGCAAACTACATAAGCTGACCGGCGCCAATATGCACCGGAGCTGGCTGAACGTACCCCACGTGACCCAGTGGGATGATGCGGATATCACTGAGCTGGAAGCCTTTCGCAAAGGGCTGAAGGCCGAGGCAGAGCAAAAGGGCGTGAAAATGACCCCGATGCCCTTCCTGCTGAAAGCCTGCGCGGCGGCCTTGAAGGCCAACCCGAAGTTCAATGCCTCGCTGGCTGACAATGGTGAGACCATTGTCTACAAGCAGTATGTGCACATCGGGATCGCCGTGGATACTCCGGCCGGACTGGTGGTGCCCGTGGTGCGTGACGTCGATAAAAAGTCCTTGTGGGAACTGGCGGAAGAAACCGCCGAGCTGGCGGCCAAGGCCAAAGACCGCAAACTCAAACCTCAGGAAATGCAGGGCGGCTGCTTTACCATTTCCAGCCTTGGTAATATTGGAGGGCAGGGCTTCACACCGATTGTGAACACGCCGGAGGTGGGCATTCTCGGGGTATCAAAACTGACGGTAAAGCCGGTGTGGAATGGTCAGGAGTTTGTGCCGCGCGAGATGCTGCCGCTGTCGCTCTCTTACGATCATCGGGCCATTAACGGTGCGGATGCCGGACGTTTCTTCAGCACCTTGAATGAGGTGCTGGGGGATATTCGGCGCTTGTTGCTTTAAGGATCCCCCTCACCCTGTCCCTCTCCCAGAGGGAGAGGGTACCCTCCAGAGTTGTTCTGGCGCCCCCTCTCCCTTTGGGAGAGGGCTGGGGTGAGGGACTTAACGCTGCTGAAAGCGCTGCTTGCGCCGATACGGAAACAGATCCGGCACAAAGCCTTTGCTGATTTTGTCCTGTAAATCCTGCCACCACTCCGGGTCATACAGATCACTGTGCAGCTCATCAAAGACCTTTTTCGCCCGTTGATTGCCTGAGAAAAACAGGCGAAATTCCTCGGGAAAAACGTCCTCAGGATTAACCTCATACCAGGGCTGGGTCGACATGGCCTGCTCGTCATTCTGGGGTTCAGGCAGTGAGCGGAAGTTGCAGTCTACGAGAGGACAGATTTCGTCGTAGTCGTAAAACACCACTCGACCGTGACGGGTTACGCCGAAGTTTTTCAGCAGCATATCGCCGGGAAAGATGTTGTTGGAAGCCAACTGCTTGATGGCATTGCCGTACTCGTCCATCACGCTGTAGAGCTGGTCGTCGTCACATTGCTTCAGGTAGAGGTTGAGAGGGATCATTTTGCGCTCGATATAGACGTGCTTGAGCACCAGCGCGTTGCCGCTTTCCTCGATTTTCGAAGGAGCTTCTTTTTTCAGTTCAGCCATCAGCTCTTCGGAAAAGCGACGGCGGTCGAAAGCCAGATTGTTAAACTCCTGGGTGTCCGCCATACGCCCGCCCCGGTCCCAGCGTTTTACCAGGCTGTAACAGGCCTTGACGTGTTCCTGACTCATTTCCTTGGGAGGGGTAAAGCGATCCTTGATCACTTTGTACACATAATCAAAGTCAGGGCGGGTAAACACCAGCATGACCATGCCCTTGATCCCCGGCGCAATGATATAGGGGGCATCACTGTTGAGCGTGTCATCGACGGCAAAGCGGAAAAACTCAGTTTTGCCGTGTTTGGGCATCCCCATAGTGTTGTAGAGCTCGAATATTTCCTTGTGTGGCATCAGCTTGTGCAGGAAGGCGACGTACTCCGAGGGAATGGACGCGTCGACCATAAAATAGCTGCGGGCGAAACTGAACACGATACTGATGTCATCGGGATCGTAGAGCAGGGTGTCGACGTAGACGGAACCTTGGCCACTGTTCTGAATGGGCAGGACAAAGGGCAGGCTGGTGTCGCCGCAGACAATGCGGCCGACGAGGTAGGCGGCTTTGTTGCGGAAAAACAGGGATTCCAGTGTTTCAGCGCGGGCGCGATGATTTTTGGTGTCGAGCTTGGGTAGCAGCTCCCGCTCGACCAGCTCCATGATGTAGCCGATGTCCCGCTCCTGGTCTTCCCAGGGAATATTGAAGTGGCAGTTATCCAGCATCTCTTTAACGACATCACGACCGTCGCCGCGAAAGTTGTAGACGTGGATGATGCGCTCACTGCCTTCCGGCTTATAGCCCTGAGGTGCGGAGACAAAGGCGTGCAGTTCGCGCACTTTTTCGTGCTCGAAGATATAACAGTAAATGGAATTGAAAAAAGACTGGGCGATTTCGAAGTTCGGGTGGTGCTGAATTAATTCGGAGTATTCGGCCTTGGCGACTTCCCAATTGTCCCGGTCGTAGACTCCTCCGGCAGTAATCGTGGTTACCGCTTCGGCCACAATTTTTCGTTTTTGCTTCCACAGGTCCAGACGGTCACGCATGGCCTTTTGCGCGGCCTGCCAATCGGCGGCTTCAAATCGGGCCTGAGCGCCCAGCGTGATGTTCTTGTACTCGGCAAAAAAGGCATCGAAGCCATTTAAAATAGCGAGGGCCAGGCGGCGGGTTATGGTGGTCACAGGAGAAATGGCTCCGGGTAGACGAAGTACGAATGATAGCGAGTTACCGGCGGGCGAATAAAGTAATTTCCCTCACCCTGTCCCTCTCCCATAGGGAGAGGGAACCCTCCATTGTGCTTCAGTGCGCACCCTCTCCCTTAGGGAGAGGGTTGGGGTGAGGGGGTTTACAGCAGCGCGTCTGCGAGTATTGGTAGTACTTCAGGCTGTTGCGCGTTGATCAGCAGCGTACCAATTTCACCGCGGGCACCAGCAGCCTTCCAGTCCTGAGCTCGCTCGCGAATTCGCGCTTCCGGGCCAACCAGTGCGATGTCATCTACCAGCTGATCGGGTACGGCATTGCGGGCTTCGTCTTTTTTGCCGGCCAGATACAGGTCCTGAATCTTTTCGGCGGCGTCGCCGTAGCCCAGGCGCGTCGCGTAATCCGTGTAGAAGTTTTTACCTTTGGCACCCATGCCGCCGATATAGAGCGACAGGAAGTCCTTGATGAAGTAACGGCAGCCGTCGAGATTGTCGTCCATCACTACGCCAACCGTGGGGGCAACATCAAAGTTTTCCATGCTGCGACCGCTTTTGGCAAAACCGCGATCCAGATCTTTTTTCAGCACATCAAATTTTTCGGGAATCATAAAGACCGGGAACACGCCATCGGCAACTTCAGCTGAGTTGGCCAGACCGGCGGGGGTAATGGAGGCGAGGTAAATCGGAATGTTGGGGTTGCCGTGCAGGATGGACTTCAGGGGTTTTCCCAGACCGGTGGTGCCTTCGCCTTTCACCGGCATCTGGTACATCTTGCCGTCGAATTCGACCGGAGCCTCGCGCTCGAAAATCTTGCGCATGATCTGGATATATTCCTTGGCGCGGGTTACCGGTTTGCCGTAAGGCACCCCGTGCCAGCCTTCAACTACCTGCGGGCCGGAGGCGCCGAGACCCACCAGGAAGCGGCCGTTAGACAAATGGTCGAGGGTATTGGCGGTCATGGCTGCCATCGCCGGGGTGCGCGCAGGCATTTGCATGATGCAGGTGCCGACCTTGATTTTGTCGGTCTGCGCCAGAATCCACGCCGCCGGGCTGATCGAGTCTGAGCCGTAGGCTTCGGCGGTCCAGACAGAATCAAACCCGAGAGACTCGGCTTTCTTGATCAGATCCATGGGGATGGTCATTTTCTTGCCGGAGTAGCCCAGCATCATTCCGAGTTTCATAACAGCTCCTTATTCTTGATTCAGTTATCGTCGCCGAGATCAGTCAGCTTGATTGCTTCGTCCGCGACAATCACGCCGGTGCGGTCCGCGTAGATAAAGTTACCGGATTGAACGCTGAGGCCGGCAAACTGCAGATTGATGCCGGTGCGACCTTCGCCCCGCTTTTCGGTCTTGCGGGGAATGCTGCCCAGCGCCATCACGCCAATGTCCATATCGGCGATATCTTCCAGATCGCGAATATAGCCGTACACAATAATGCCTTTCCAGCCATTGTCCATAGCCATGCGCACCAGTTTGTCGCCCAGCAGTGAGCGCCGCGGCGAGGCGCCGCCATCAACAACAAGGACTTTGCCCTCGCCATTGGTGCGCAGAGACTCACCAACTTTGGAGTTGTCCTCAAAGCATTTGACGGTGGCGATTTCGCCGTGGAAGTTGTCATTGCCGCCGTAGTGACGGAAAACCGGGTCGGCCACCTGGACCTTGTCGCCGTAGGCATCGCAGAGATCGGGAGTAGAGATGTTAGTCATAGTGCCTCCTTGGTGGGGGGAGACGCTGGACGGGAGATGGGAGACGCAAAAGCGGGCGCGGCTTCGCCGCGCGAAGCTGCGAAGCAGCAAGGTCTTGGCGTCTCCCGTCTCCCGTCAAGCGTTCAGCGTATAATCAAAAAGGGGCGACATAACGTCACCCCTTATCGTAGTCAGCTAGTAGAGCTCACAATCAACCAAACTGGTTCATCGTGTTGTCTTTACCACCGGCCTTCAGCGCGGCTTCACCGGCGAAGTATTCCTTGTGGTCGTCACCGATGTTGGAGCCAGCCATATCCTGGTGCTTAACAGTGGCGATGCCCTGACGGATCTCCTTGCGCTGAACACCTTCAACGTAGGCCAGCATGCCCTGGTCGCCGAAGTAACCCTTGGCCAGGTTGTCGGTAGACAGGGCGGCCGTGTGGTAAGTCGGCAGGGTGATCAGGTGGTGGAAGATACCCGCTTCACGCGACGCGTCGCGCTGGAAGTTGCGGCACCATTCGTCGGCCAGCTGGCCCAGCTCGGTGTCGTCGTACTTCTCGGCCATCAGGCCGGCGCGATCGTAGGCAGACAGGTCCTTGCCTTCTTTTTCCCAGGCATCGAATACCTGCTGGCGGAAGTTCAGGGTCCAGTTGAAAGACGGGCTGTTGTTGTAAACCAGTTTCGCGCTGGGAACCACTTCGCGAATGCGGTTTACCATGCCGGCGATCTGGCCAACGTGAGGCTTCTCGGTTTCGATCCACAGCAGGTCAGCACCGTTTTGCAGGCTGGTGATACAGTCCAGAACCACGCGATCTTCGCCAGTACCCGGCTTGAACTGGAACAGGCCAGAACGCAGACGCTTGGGCTTGAGCAGTTTGCCGTTGGACTTGATCACAACGTCGCCGTTCTGAATCTGGTCGGCAGAATCGATGTACTCGCCGTCAAGGAAGGCGTTGTACTGGTCGCCCAGGTCGCCCGGCTCTTCAGTTACAGCGATCTGCTTGGTCAGGCCGGCACCCAGTGAGTCGGTACGGGCAACGATAACACCGTCGTCGATACCCAGCTCAAGGAAGGCGTAGCGGCAGGCGCGGATTTTTGCGAGGAAGTCCTCGTGCGGTACAGTTACTTTCCCGTCCTGGTGGCCACACTGCTTCTCGTCGGAAACCTGGTTTTCGATCTGGATACAGCAGGCACCGGCTTCGATCAGTTTCTTGGCCAGCAGGTAAGTGGCTTCGGCGTTACCAAAACCGGCGTCGATGTCAGCAATAATCGGCACTACATGCGTTTCGTAGTTGTCGATCTTGTTGATGATTTCCTCTTCCTTGGCTTTGTCGCCAGCTTCGCGGGCGTCGTCCAAGCCGCGGAACAGGTGGTTCAGTTCCCAAGCGTCAGCTTGCTTCAGAAAGGTGTAGAGTTCGCGGATCAGGTCAGCAACAACCGTTTTCTCGTGCATGGACTGGTCGGGCAGGGGGCCAAACTCAGAGCGCAGTGCGGCAACCATCCATCCTGACAGGTAGAGGTAGCTTTTGTCGGTGGTGCCGAAGTGTTTCTTGACCGAGATCATCTTCTGTTGACCGATAAAGCCGTGCCAGCAGCCCAGCGACTGGGTGTACTTGCTGGTGTCAGCATCGTACTCGGCCATGTCCTTGCGCATGATGCCGGCGTTGTACTTGGCGATATCCAGGTGGGTGTTGAAGCGGTTTTGCAGCTTCATGCGGGCAGCGGCTTCGGGCTTGATGTCGCGCCAGGCGTCACCCATCTGCTCGCGCAGTTTGGCGATGTGTTCGATAGTTGAGCGATAATCAGACATATTCGATCCCTTCTCTGTGTCGAATGGAGTTGACGGATGCCGCGTATTCTAGGGCTGGGTTGTTGATTTATCTAATTTATAGACTTAATAGCGAGTATTTTTTTTGTAAATAGATTATTCCCCATCACTCAGGGGAATTTCTGCCAACAAAAACTATTGTAGACAGCGTGGTGGCGTCTATAAATGAAGGTGTGGCATACAATCCCGGTAGTTTTGTTTATTTTCTGTGTGAATTGCGCGGATAATATGGATTAATTTGCGAAATTATCCTGTGCTCGCTAACATGCCCGCAAACTCCGGTTCCCGGACTGCCGGGCATTTGTACTTACCAAGACCTGTATATAAGGAGCAAGCATGTCTTCATCTTCCACCAAGCGCATCGAACACAGCGGTCTGCAGATTGCAGAGGTGCTGTATCGCCTGGTCAACGAAGAAATTGCGCCGGGCACCGGAGTAGAGCCTGATCACTTCTGGTCGCAGTTCGCGGCCATCCTCAAGGATCTGGCACCCAAGAACAAGCGTTTGCTGGCCGCCCGTGACGAAATGCAGGCCACTATAGACAACTGGCATCGGGAAAACCCCAAGTTCGACGCCGCCACATACAAAACCTTTCTCGAGGATCTGGGCTATCTGCTGCCGGAGCCGGCCAATGTTGAGGTGAGCACATCCAACGTGGATGCCGAGATTGCCACCTTGGCGGGTCCGCAGCTGGTGGTTCCGGTTATGAATGCCCGCTACGCCCTGAACGCGGCCAACGCCCGCTGGGGCAGCCTGTATGACGCGCTCTACGGCACCGATGTGATTCCCGAAGACAGCGGCGCGGATAAAGGTAAAGGGTACAACCCCGTGCGCGGCAATAAGGTTATCGCCTACGCCCGCAAATTTCTGGATACCCATACGCCGCTGGCGAGTGGGTCACACGCTGATGCCACCGGCTATGCGGTTGTTGACGGCCAGCTGCAGGTAACACTGAAAGACGGCAGCACCCAGGGCCTGAAAAACGCCGATCAGTTTGTCGGCTATGCCGGTGATACCGCCGCGCCCAGCAACATTCTGCTGATCAACAACGGCCTGCACATCGATATTCAGATCGATGCGGAGCACCCGATAGGCAAGACGGATGCTGCTCACGTTAAAGATGTGGTGCTCGAAGCGGCCCTGACCACCATTCAGGACTGTGAAGATTCTGTCGCGGCGGTTGATGCCGAAGACAAGGTGGTGGTGTACAGCAACTGGCTGGGCCTGATGAAGGGCACACTGGAAGAATCGCTGGAAAAGGGCGGTAAAACCATCACCCGCCGTCTGGCTGAAGACCGCGTCTTTACCGCCAAAGACGGTAGCAAGTTGACTCTGCACGGTCGCAGCCTCCTGCTGGTGCGCAATGTGGGCCACCTGATGACCAACGAGGCGATTCTGGACGCCGACGGCAACGAGGTTCCGGAAGGCATGATGGACGGCATGGTCACCGCGCTGGCGTCCATTCACGACCTGAAACGCACCGGCACCCTGTGTAATTCCCGCGAAGGCAGCGTGTACATCGTTAAGCCGAAAATGCACGGCCCGGAAGAAGTGGCCTTTGCCTGCGAACTGTTTGACCGCATCGAAGACGCGTTGGGCCTGACCCGCAATACCCTGAAAATTGGCATCATGGACGAGGAGCGCCGCACCACGGTGAACCTGAAAGCCTGTATCGCCATGGCTAAGGAACGGGTGATCTTTATCAATACCGGCTTCCTCGATCGCACCGGTGACGAGATCCACACCAGCATGGAAGCGGGCGCCTTTGTGCGCAAGGCCGACATGAAGCAGCAGGCATGGATCAAGGCCTATGAAGACTGGAACGTCGACATTGGTCTGGAGTGCGGCCTCAGTGGCAAGGCCCAGATCGGTAAAGGCATGTGGGCCATGCCCGATGAGATGGCGCAGATGATAGACGCCAAAATTGGTCACCCGAAGGCCGGCGCCAATTGTGCCTGGGTACCATCACCTACCGCTGCGACTCTGCACGTTATGCACTACCACGAAGTCAGTGTTGCCAGTGTGCAGCAGCAACTGGCTGAGCGTCAGCGCGCGGCACTGGACGATATCCTGACCATTCCCGTTGCCAAAGACAGCAACTGGTCGGCTGAAGAAATTCAGAATGAGCTGGACAACAATGCCCAGGGCATTCTCGGCTATGTTGTGCGCTGGATCGATGCCGGCGTCGGCTGTTCCAAAGTGCCGGATATTAACGACGTTGGCCTGATGGAAGATCGAGCCACCCTGCGTATCTCCAGTCAGCATATCGCCAACTGGCTGCGCCACGGGATCTGTACTGAAGAGCAGGTCATGGAAACCCTCAAGCGCATGGCCGAAGTGGTCGACCGCCAGAATGCGGGCGACCCGGATTACGTGAACATGGCACCGAACTTTCATGACAGTGTGGCTTTCCAGGCCGCCTGTGATCTGGTGTTCAAGGGCACCGAGCAACCCAATGGCTATACCGAGCCGGTGTTGCACGCCCGTCGCCGAGAGCTTAAGGCAAAGCGCGGCCAGTAGCCTGATCGGGCACTGGGCGCTTTCCAAACCGACTTCATACCTGTCAGTGTGAGGCTTGCCCGGCAATTTGCCGGGCTTTTTTTTAAGCCTTCTGGACTGTATTTCCATTCGGCGAAGCTTCTGGTTAAATGATTTTTCATAATTATTATTGGGCTTGAGGCATTTATCCTATGAATTTGTCCCGCGTTGATCTCAATCTGCTGGTGTATCTGGACGTGCTGCTGCGTGAAAAAAACGTGACGCGTGCGGCGGAGCAGTTGGGCATCACCCAGCCGGCCCTGAGTAACGGCCTGCGCCGCCTGCGGGAACTGTTTGGCGACCCCTTGCTGGTGCGCACCAGTGAGGGGATGACGCCTACTGAGCGGGCCAACGAGCTGCAGCCTCAGGTGAGGGGAATACTGGCCTCGGTTGAAAAAGCGGTGTTGCCGGTGGCGGAGTTTGATGCCAAAACCAGCACCCGGGTGTTCCGGATTATGGCCACGGACTACGCCGAATCAACCCTGCTGGCACCGCTCTTGAACGACCTGCGCGATGCGGCACCCGACATTACGCTGGATATCCTCACGCCCTCTGATGTGTCCTTTCAGGATCTGGAGCAGGGCAAAATCGATATGGCGATTAACCGCTTTGATCAGTTGCCCCAATCCTTTCATCAGGCGACAGTATGGCGCGACAGCTTTTCCTGCCTGATGAGCGCCGACAATCCTGTGCTGGAAAATTTCGATCTGGAGGCCTATCTGCAGGGTAACCATATCTGGGTCAGCAAGACCGGCATGGGGGTAGGGCGCGGCATGAACACCAAAGACCCGCAGCGCCTGGGCTGGGTTGATGAGGCGCTGGCAGAATCCGGCCACACCCGCCGCATTCGCCTGTTTACCCGTCACTATCAGGTTGCCGCGCTGCTGGCTGGTCAGCCGGACTTGATTGCCACGCTTCCGACCCAGGTCGCGCGCCTGCACGCAGAGGATTCGCGGCTGGCAATTCGCAAACCGCCTTTCATGATTATTCCGATTGAGCTGAAAATTGCCTGGAGCCCGCTGCTGCAGCACGATCCGGGGCATATCTGGCTGCGCCGTGAAATCGTTGATCTGGGCCAGCGGATTATTCAGGAAACCCAGAATCGGTAGGGGAGACGCTGGACGGGAGACGGGAGACGCAAAAGCGGGTGCGGCTGCGCCGCACGATGCTGCGAGAGCTGCGTAGCAGCAAGGCTTTTGCGTCCGACGTCCGACGTCCGACGTCAGACCACTCGAAAAAGAACCGCGCTCCGCCTTTGCGTCTCCCATCTCCCGTCCAGCGTCTCCCGCCCCACTAGTGACCCCGCCGCGCCATTCCGCTACGCTGATCCCACACCGAAAATAATAAAGGGATAAGCCCATGCCCCTCTACAAACGCCCGATTGACCTTCTGTTATTCAGTTTCTACTGCATCTCGGTCACCTACGGCCTGTTGTTCAGCCTGCCCGAGGCGCTGGGTGTGCCGGTAAGCCCGGACAGCCCCTGGCCGCCGCTGCAGTGGCTGCATGACTGGGCTGTCGCGGAAGAACCACAACACCTGAATCCGCCCATGACCCTGCTGGCCAGTACCGCGCTCGACGGGCTGGTGCACTCGCCCTTTCTGCTGGTGCTGCTGTTTGCCCTGTGGAAACAGCGTAACTGGATTCGCCTGTGGGCCTTGCTGTTTGCCGGTTCTTCCGTCACCAATATGTATTTTTACTTTTACGAGACCTTTAATGGCGCCCACCCGCCGCCGAACACGTTCTATTACCTCGCCTTCAACCTGCCCTGGATGCTCATGCCTATGCTGCTGGCCTGGCGCATGTGGCCTGAGCGGCCGTTCGACACGGAGCGCTGAGGCAGGGCGGAATAGTCGGCTATATCCTCCCATCCACCAGAAAAACGCCCATAATCCGGGCTATTTTCCCTGTTTTCCGTGACCTCGCGGCTTCAAAATGGCATCCTGTGCAGCTCATTTACTAACGAGGTTACTATGAAAATCGCAAACAACTGTGCCGTCTCCTTCCACTACACCTTGACTGACGAAGACGGCCAGACACTGGACAGCTCCGAGGGTCGCGATCCGCTGACCTATCTCCACGGCCACAATGGCATTATCCCCGGTCTGGAAAACGAGCTGGCAGGCAAAGAGGCAGGTGAGTCGCTGAAGGTTGTTGTGCAGCCTGCTGACGGTTACGGCGAGATCAATCCCGACCTGCTGCAACAGGTTCCTCGTGAGGCCTTTCAGGGCGTAGAAAGCATTGAGCCGGGCATGCAGTTCCAGGCCCAGGGCGAGGGCGGTCAGGCGCAGATGGTTGTTGTCCGCGAAGTCAGTGAGGAAGCAGTTCTGGTTGACGGCAACCACCCCCTGGCCGGACAGGTACTGAACTTTGACGTGACCATCGATTCGGTGCGTGAAGCATCCGAAGAGGAAATTGCTCACGGCCACGTTCACTAAGTAAAAGGCCGCTGCGACATTCGCAGCGGCTACTTTCCATGCTAGTTGTCACTGATCTCGACGGCACCTTACTCGACCACCACACCTATTCCCATGCGCCAGCGACGGCCGCACTGGCAGAGCTCGCCCGCCGCACTATTCCCGTTGTGCTCAATACGAGCAAAACGCGCACCGAACTGGTGCAGTTGTTGCCTGCACTGCAATTGAACACCCCCTTTATTGTTGAAAATGGCTCCGCGATTTATGACGCCGAGGGTGAGACCTGTCAGGTATTGGGTGTGGAACGCCCGGTCTTGCTTGAGGCGCTGGATGAGGCGCGCTGTCAGGGGTTTGAGTTCAACAGCTACCGCGACATGGGGCTCGACGGCGTGATGGCGCACACCGGCCTTGATCGCGCGGCTGCCAAGGCCTCACTCGACCGGGAGTTTACCGAACCCTTGGTCTGGCAGGGCACGCCGGAGCGCCGCAGAGAGTTTGTCAGCTGGATTAAGGCACAGGGATTGCAGTGTCTTGAAGGAGGGCGGTTTCTGCATGTGATGGGGCGCTGTGATAAAGGCGCGGCCATGCAGCAACTTCGAGAAAGCTACTATCCTGATACAGAGGGGCCGGTGGTGGCCCTGGGTGACAGTGAAAATGACCTTGCCATGCTGAAGCGGGCGGATATTGCGGTATGTATTCGCTCGACCAGCGGCAAGCGCTTGCACCTTGAGAGCGACTCAAACAACACCGTGATGCATACCTTGGCCTGCGGGCCTGAAGGTTGGGCAGAAGCGATAAGCGAGATTTTACGAGCAAACTGAAAAAGGAGTGGCTCGATGGGTGATTTTTATCAGGGGGGAATGGTTGCCACCCTGCATAACCTGGTTGATCGGCCGCTGGAAGATCTTGAGGCCGATCTGATCGATTTTTCGAAATCCCGGCCAATGAGTCTGGTATTGCCCAGCCTGTTTTCTGAGTTACAGGGGCAGGCGCTGGAAGATATTGTGCAGAATCTACGCGATGTGCCTTATCTCAGTGAAATCGTGATCGGCCTCGATCGCGCCAATGCCAATGAGTTTCGGGAGGCGGTCAATTACTTTGGACGCCTGCCTCAGCACCATCGCATTCTCTGGAACGACGGCCCGCGCCTGCGCGCCATCGATCAGCGTTTGCAGGCCGAGGGGCTGGCGCCGCAGGAACCCGGCAAGGGCCGCAATGCCTGGTATTGTCTGGGCTATGTGCTCGCCTCAGGTCGCGGCAAGGCAATCGCCCTGCATGACTGCGACATCACCACCTACTCCCGCGAAATGCTGGCGCGGCTGGTCTACCCGGTCGCCAATC
>PAKT01000089.1 GCA_002710725.1 Spongiibacteraceae bacterium | reverse complement strand
TTCCGTGGCGATAGCCGTTTGATTAGAACTGCCCCCGCCGATGTTAATACCGGCAAGGCTGGCCAGTCCGCCGAGCTGGCCGGAGATGCCGCCCATGCCGCCTTCCTCATTGGCTGGCGCCATCAGAACACTGGCCTGGTAGATGTCGGGTTTATAGAGGGCGTAGCCAACACCGCCGACGGCGAACAGGAAGGTAATCGCGATGATGAGCCATTTGCCGGCCCAGAGGGTGGTAAAGAGCTCACGCAGGTCGATTTCATCATCCGGGTACTGATCTCCGTACTGGGCCTGTTCAGGGCGCTGTTGGTATCCAGTGGTTTGCTCGCTCATCACAGATTCCCCACAGCCGCTGCGCCCAGCGCCATTTGATAGATGATCTGGCTCACATTGCTGAACAGCTCCAACTTATTCAGTCTGTCCACATCAATGGGCACGATAATGGTGTCACCCGGCGCCAGTTGCTCGCTGCGGCCGCCAAACCAGCGGCTTCCCTTCTCCGGCAGCATCACGGAGCCATCGGCTTTCACTACGTATACCCTGCTTTCATCCGCCTGTCGGGTAGGTCCGCCGCTGCGCTCAAGGTAATCATTCACGGTCAGCCCTTCGGTGTGCAGGTGGCTGGTCGGGAACTGGACTTCGCCAAACACACTGACCGATTGAGGGATACCGGGCACGGTTAAGGTGTCGCCGTCCTGAAGGCGGATAGGCTGGTAATCCTTGTTTTTCACGACCGATGCGAGGTTAATGACCATCCGGCCAACGGGGCGGGAGTCCTGCACGTCATCCAGCAAGCTCCTTACCTGTTCGGTGCGATCTGCAGCCTGGCCGCCTATATCATTACCCTCAAGCTGCACACCCAGCAGGTCGCCCTGCAGCCGGCGTTCAGCTTCCCGCAGGCGCTGGGCTTCCAGTTGGCGAAGTTTCTCGCGGGTGAATATAGCGCCTTCAGGGAAAGCATTGTCCGTCAAGCCACCGGCGCGCTGAATCACGTCCCGGAGCGTTTCACCATTGCGGATGGTGTATTGGCCCGGGTAGCGAACTTCCCCATCAATCTCTATGGTTTTGGCACGAGCGAATTCCGGGATGGATTTGATCAGCAGGCGGTCCCGGCTTTCCAGGGAGACCGAGGCCTGCCCTGCCATCACCGCCTGCAGGTCGAGATCCATGATACTGGTTCGTCCAGTGCCTTGTTCATCGATGCCAAAGCGTGCAAGTTCTGCGCTATACAGTGAAGCCGAGTCCTTCAGGCCGCCGGCCACATAAATCGCATCGGCCACCTGCTTTGACGCTGGCAGTGGGTATTCACCGGGGTAGCGTACCGGACCTGTTATCTGAATAGTTTGTTGAGGCGCGCCCGGCTTGGCTTGGGCTTTGAGGCGCTCCAACACCGGTGCAAACAGTGCTTCCCGGCTGAACCGACTGTAGTTGGTTTCTTCGCCCTCCTGATCTTGAACCTGAAGAACACGGCGCCGGAGTTCTTCTTCCTCGGTTTGGCTGTCGTTCTGCTCAAGACTTTTCGCGCTCACTTTGCCCTCATCCGCAAAAATAAGCAGGTGGTCCTGCTCCTGCAAGCGGATGTCGTTCTCGCCACCGGGATTGTTCAGCGCATCTCGCAACCGGAGGTTGATAACCGACACGGTGTCTGTATCGGGATTCGTGCGCACGATGGCTGCGTATCGTTTATCCGCTTCCCGGAGCAGGTCACCATCCAGAGAAGGAATCAAAGAGCTCACGCGCATGCCGGGCAGCCAGGCGTAGCGCCCGGGGCGTGTGGCAGCGCCTTGCACTTCCACATACTGGCCGGTGATGTCAGAAATAGAGGCGACCTCGATGCGGTCACCCGGTTTAACTTTGGCCTGCCTGCCTTTTGCGGTGGTGAGGTTGGCTTCGGCAATGATGCGCAGGAAGTCGTCGTCGCTACGCTCTATACGCACCAGTTTTGGGTAGGCCTGGGGTGTAAGGCCGCCGGCCAGATTGACCAATTCCTGCAGGGTGGTGTTGTTTTTTAGTTCGTACAGCGCGGGGCGGTAGACTTCGCCGTCTATACCCACGCGGTCGCCCACCGGCGGGATAAAGACAACGTCGCCGGGTTGCAGGCGGCTGTCGTTAGAGGTATCGCCTGCCAGCAGCAAGTCATACAGGTCCAGCACGCCGATCAGTTTACCGTCGCGCTTGTGCTGAATTTTACGCAGGGATCCGGTGCGCTCAACGCCACCTGAGACATAGAGCGCGTTGGTGATGGTGGAGAGTGAGCTGACGGTATAAGAACCGGCATTTCTGGCCTCCCCCAGCACAAATACCCGCATGCTGCGCAGTTCACCCAGGGTAACGCTGGCCTGCACGCCTATATATTGCTCGGACACGCGCTGTTTGATTTGCTGTCTTGCCTGGTCGAAGGTCAGGCCAGCAATGGTTTGCGGGCCAGACTGAGGGAAGCTGATGGTGCCATCCCGGGAAACCGGCAGTTCCAGTTGCTGGTTTTCCTTGCCCCAGAGCTGAACCCGCAGTACATCGCCGGGGCCCATGGTGTAATCGTTGGGAATCGGTATTTCCGTCACCGGTGCAAAAGTTGTCGGGCTCCCGGCGAACAGATTGTAACCGAAGGGCTTCAGGCCGCCGTTCTTGCGGTCCTGCGCTTTGTTTTCCTGCGCCCCTTCCCGAGCTTTTTGCCGCTCATGTTCCGATGAGGCATCTACCGGCTCAACGACATTGACGTTTTGCGGGCGCCGGCTCTGTGTGCCCGTAGAACCGGTGACGGTATCCAGATCCACGCCATACTGGCTGGCCAGTGCTTCCTGCTGGGCCCTGGGCATGTTTTTGAACTGCTCGATCTGGGACTGGCTGATGGATTGGCCCGCAGCCGTGACCGGCACTATAAGAGCCACGAACATCAGAAGCTGTTTGGTCAGTTTCACTTGGTCAAAACCCAATTGTTAAAAACGATAACGCTAAGCGGCGCCGATAGACCACAGGTCTTTAGCGCCGCCCAGAAACTTTATCTTTCAAGGAGCAGACCTGACCAGCCAAGCCTAAAATCGATATTTCCAACTCGCACTTAGCTGCCAATCCGCATCTTCTTCATTCTCTATAACGATCGGCTGGTCCGCATATTCGGCCTGTAGCGCGATCCACCCTCCCATGCCCGCAAACTCATAACGCAACACCCCGCGAAACAAGGGTTGCCGCGCAACCACAATTTGCGGCCTGACTTCCGGGTTGCGCTGTTGACCGAAGGCAACCGACCTGCCGTCACGACTTAGGGTTGCATCGGTCAGCAGCAGCGCCAGATTGTGGCCATTGGCAAAAAACTGCATGACCCCCAGCGTGTAGGCGGTGGCATCGCTGCCGTAGGTATTGGCGATATTGCGGCCCCGGTAGTTATAGCCGCTGCGATACAGCGTGTGTTCGTAGGCAATATTGAAATCCGCGTCGTCTTGAATATCTCTGGCTGTGGTATTAACACCCTCCAGAAACCAGCGCTGGCTGCCGGCTCCCCAGTGCGTGGCCATATCAAAACCCGCCAACCCCATGTATTTCGAGGGCGAATTGCCGGCCTCATCTTCACCAATAAACTGGCCGTAGAGGCCGTAGCTGGCACTGCCTGCGGCAAAACCGTAACGAAAATCAAACCCCGCCAACTCGTTGCCAACCTCATCCCCCACTTCATTACTCTCGCCGATCAGCGCCTTGCCGAGGCTCCGCGAGTCCTGAGGCCGGCCTTTTCCACCCCATTGAATGGCCCGCACCAGCCCCACCTCCAGCCCTGAAAGAGGCATAAAGGTAAGGCGGGCACCTAATAATTTGGCGTCAGGGATACGCCGCTCTTCTTCAAGCTGCCCGGCTAGCAAGGTCAGCTGCCAAGGGCCTACCCAGCGCAACCAACGCCACTCTGGCGCACTGGGGTTTTTGCGGTTAAGCCAGACCGAGGGAATCGGTCGGGCGTTGGACGACAGTATCAGGCTGGATTGCCAGCCGGGGCCCCACCAGCGGTCGATAGCGCCAACACCCATAACCCAGTTACCTGCGTTGGCCGCCAGGTAAGATCCGTCGAAACGCTGTTTTTTGCTGTCCTGTTCGGGTTCGTCTACGTAGGTATAGTTGAGCCGCGCCGCGAATATTTCACCCACTGCATCAACCGCAATTGAGGCTTGGCGCTCCTCGCGAGGCTGGGGTGCATAGCCCCTGAGCATAGTGCTTTCATTGGCGGCGGCCAACTCAAACTCCGCGCGAACGCCAGCGCGCGCGCGATAACCTTTTTCGAACTGAACGTAATCAAGTGCCTGCGATGTTGAACTGGAAAAACTCTCGCCCTCAGAAAGGCCCTGAGACACGCCAGACCACATTATAGGCCAAGTGGTTATTGGGCTGTGCAGGCTCCGATGGTCAGAGAGCATTTGCAAGCTGTGGCGCATCCGCAAGTCGCCCGGCTCAATCCACGGCGTAGCGTGAACGGCACCGCCGCATAGTAAAACGACGAGCAACAACACCCGTGCTAGTGGTGGCAAAAGGAAGCGCAGCAAACTTGAAGCCCCAAAAAAACTGCCGCTATCTGGCAGATACGTCTTTATTGTGAAGGTACGATTATAAGCGGGTTAATATGAATTTACAGCCTTAGGGGAGATTTCTTGTGATTTAGGGAGTTTGCAGTTTATGGCTGAGTGTAAAGGATTGACGGTGCCTCGCTCATCCCAGCCTTCTCCCAGAGGAAAAAGAGGTTAAACCGGAGCGAAGGGCTAGAGCAATTCACACTCCCTTTCCCAAAAACGGAGAAGGGTCTATATCGGAGCGAGGACTGGCGTTTCTACCCCCCTCCCGCACACGGGAGAAGGGCGGGGAGACGGCCTATTCGTCGACAGCCTTTCGGTAACCCGCTTTAGTACACCCTAAACAACGCACAAAGGTATTCGCGGCCGGTTGCACCATCAAGGTATCGGCGGCCTGTCCGACATTGCCCCCCAGAGCAGAGAACGGCAGACTGACCACAAAAAAGGCGGTGCCGACGACGGTTACCGCCAGCATCACGGGCCGCACCAATACGGTATCGGTAACCATTGCCAGGGCGGAGGGCTCTTCCGTGACGGTTTCAGCCAGTGAAATCTGGGGGATGACCAGAGCAATGGAAAGGCACAATACGTTGAGCCAGCGGGTAACATGTTGGCGGGCAGTCATGGGTGTTCCTCCCTGTTCTTATGTCGCCGCGCGGCCTGTTCGGTTTGACGGCTGCGCGTGGGTATACTTGCGCTCATAATAGCGCGATGATTTGGGGCTGTCTTTAGCTAAATAGAGAAATGGCTTGCATATCACAGGATTAGGAGGGAATGTTTAGGGGTTACCCTCACCCTGGCCAGGCGTAGATTGCCCGATTGCCCTCACCCTCTCCCAAAGGGAGAGGGGACTGTTACCCATGTTCCGGTTGCACAGTCCGGGCTTCGCATCCACTCTCCCTCTGGGGGAGGCATTGTCCGCGCTTTGTATCCCCTCTCCCTCTGGGAGAGGGCTAGGGTGAGGGAAAAGCCCATAAAATTACACCCAATGCAGCTACTCAAAACCCGGCTCGGCCTAAGCCAAGCCCATGACACAAAAGCAGTTTTCCGGCGTCTGCAGCACTTCAACCAGCAGCGGTTGGAGCGTGCGCGCTCGCTTTTGGGCCCGCGCCAGCAGCTGTTTCTCGATTTTCTGCCCCTGCTGCTGCACAGCAACCATCCCTCCCTGCCCGGCTTCAAAAGCCTTGCCTGCCCGGCGGGCATCGTTCAGTTTGACCCGGGCAGGGAGATGGTGGAGCGGGTCAAGCGCCACCTGAGCCCGAATTTTCGGCTGCCGCCGCCGACCGAGCACCCGGCGCTGGAGGCGGTGTATCTGATGGGCTCACTAGGCAGTATCGCCCATGCGCCGAGTTCGGATATCGATGTGTGGGTGTGCCACCGCCCGGAGCTCAGCTCGAAAGAGCGGCTGGAACTGCGCGCCAAGTGCGATGCGCTGAGCGCCTATGCCACCTCGGCACTGGGCCTGGAAATGCACCTCTTTCTGATGTGCGCGGAAGAATTTCGCGCCGGTGAGCGCAAGGCCCTCAGCGGTGAAGACTGCGGCAGCACCCAGCACTTTCTGTTATTGGATGAGTTTTACCGCAGCTCAATCCGCCTGGCGGGCAAATACCTGGCCTGGTGGCTGGTACCGCCCGGCGAGGACTACAGCCTGACCGTCGAGCGATTGCAGCAAGGCCAGCATCGCCTCGCCGCAAATCTGCTGGATCTGGGCAATGTGCACAGCATTCCGGCGGGGGAGTTTGTCGGCGCGGGTATCTGGCAACTGTTCAAGGCCATTAGTGCGCCCCACAAAAGCCTGATCAAGCTCCTGCTGATTGAGGCCTACGCGCGCGAGCACCGCCACCGGCCGCCGCTGTCGGAAGAAGTGCGCAGTGCACTGCACAGTAAAGCCACAAAGGAACCCCTCGACCCCTACCTGCAGATCTACCGCCGCCTTGAGGCCTATCTGCTGGCGCGCGAGGAACACGAGCGGCTTGATCTGCTGCGCCGCGCCTTTTATTTCAAATCGGAGTTGCGGCTCAGCCAGCAGCGCGACGAGCTGAGCTGGCGCGAAAAAGAAATGCGCGCGCTGGTAAGCCGCTGGGGCTGGCGTGAGGATCAGTTGCGCAACCTGGACATGCGCGACACCTGGCATATTCACCGGGTGCGGGCTGAACATCAGGCGCTGGTGCGCGAACTGACCGGCAGCTACCGTTTTCTGCAGGCCTTTGCCTCGGAGCACAAGGCGGACCAGCTGATCAGTTCGCGTGAGATGAGCATTCTTGGGCGCAAGCTGTTTGCCGCCTACGAGCGCCAGCCGGACAAGATTGATCGGGTGGGTGGTGATTTGACACCAACGCTCAGCGAAAACACGCTCAGCTTCTGCTACCTGGGCAAGGCCGATGCCGGCACACCGAACTGGGCGGTGATAGAAGGCCGCGTGTCGCTGTCGCACTGGTCGCAAAGCAAAGCCCTGCGCGAGGGCGACAGCCTGACCGCGCTGATCTGCTGGTGCCTGGGCAATGGCTTGATCAACAGCGATACCCGCTTTCACCTCGCCTCCGACCACCCAGAGCACCATCGCGGCAAACTGGAATCGCTGGTGCAGATACTGAAAAGCCAGCTACCCACCTATACCTACGCCGCCCACGCGGATGAACATCGCCGCTTTGAGCATGCCCGGCAGGTAGAAAGCATCACTTGCTTCGTCGGCAACGCCAGCCAGCAGCAGCCGCTTGGCACGCCGATTGTGCGCCATATTGATGTGCTTAGCGTTACCAGCTGGGGTGAAGTGTTCTGCAAGGCCCACACCGGCGATCACGCGGTTGCCGAAGCCCTGCAGCATATCGCCGGCAGTGTAGTGAGCCAGAAAGCTGAAATAGCTCTGAGCATTCAACCCTTTTCTGCCACGGCCGAGCACAGCAGCCAGCGCTTCGCCAGCGATCTGAAGGCACTGCTGGCGTTTTTTCAGCAGGGCAGCAAGGGCGATCGCTACATTTTTGAATGCGGTCGCGCCTATTACCATTTTCAGTTAACGCAGCAAAACCTGCGCCTCAGTCAGGCCGCAAGTTTCAGTGAACTGGCCACGCTGTTGGCCCAAAGCGCGAGCGCATCCAGCCGCATTGAAGTGTGCAATCGCAACCCGCGCTTGAGCGCGCTCTGCGAGGTGGCCAACCTCCAGCGCGAGGGAGAATTACAGGTGGTCTTTCAACGCCGCGAAGAAGCGGCCGACATTTATCTGCTCGACGGGCACGGCGCCATTCACTACCAGCCCCTGCTCTGCCATCACAGCAATATCATGCTCACCCATCTGAACTATTTTCTTCAGCCGCTGCGACAGCAGTATCTGGCGACCAGCCCGCTGCGTTGGTTTCAGCTTTTTGAACAGGGCGGCAAGTGGCAGCTGGAGCCCTTCAAACCGGAAAATCAGTCCGACAAGTTGCGCATAACCGTGAAAATGCTCGCGTATCAAGCCGGCAGCGAAGGGCCGCGCTTTGATATTCAGATCAACCGCAAAACCCTGCACTTTGCCCAGTATGGCGAAGACATCCTTAAACACGCCGCGCGCTATATTCGCGAGTTGTTGCCTGAAGAAGAAGGCCTGCGTTTCTGCTATTTAAGCCGCATTGAGCACGCGGGACGAAGCAATGGCAACGCCAGTTTCAGCGAACATCTGGCTGATGAGCTGCGTTTGAAAGCGTCGATAGAAGAAGCGCTGAACTCAGCGCTTCTGGCAGGTGCGGACTGATAGCCGTTATTGCGAAGCTGTCCAGTGACCACGCTGGAGAAGATTGCTTCACTGCGCTTCGCAATGACAAAGGTTTAGCCGATTTTCTTCTGCAGCCGAATCGCCTGTTTGCTTTTGCGCATTTTGATATTCAGCAGCTCCACCGTCACCGAGAAGGCCATCGCAAAGTAGACATAACCTTTGGGCACATGCACATCAAAGCCCTCGGCTATCAGGGTCACGCCGATCAGAATCAAAAAGGCCAGCGCCAGCATTTTAATCGTGGGGTTGGCGTCGACAAAGTCGGCGATCGATTTGGACGCCAGCAACATCACCAGCACTGACACCACCACCGCAATCACCATAATGGAAATCTGATCAACCATGCCCACGGCGGTAATCACCGAATCCAGCGAAAACACGATGTCGAGCAGCATGATTTGAAGCAGCACGGCGCCAAAGGTGGCCACCACCGGGCCGCCGCCCTCATCCTCGTCCAACTCAAAACTGTTGTGAATTTCGTGGGTGGCTTTGAGCAGCAGAAACAGCCCGCCACCCACCAGAATCAGATCGCGCCCGGAGATACTTTCGCCAAACACGGTAAACAATTCTGCCGTCAGGCCCATTACCCAGCTCAGCGCGAACAATAATGCCAGCCGCGCAAACATGGCCAGTCCGATGCCGATGCGCCGCGCGCTGTCGCGCTGGTGGGCAGGCAGACGCGCCACCAGTATCGAAATAAAAATAATGTTGTCGATGCCGAGGACAATTTCCAGGGCGATCAGCGTTGACAGAGCCACCCAGGCTTCGGGGCTGGCAAGCCATTCCATAGTTTATCTCCAGTCAGCAGCATACCAGCCGCAGGTTGAGTATAAGCCGTGCAAATTGCTTGATATTTGGCGAGACGTCAACGGCAGTGTGTATTTGTGGTGAAAGCGCCGGCTCGGGCCGGGCACAGACATGCTAAACTCGCCAGCCGCAAACGCCTATAAACATTTGCTTGAGAATGTTTTATAAAGAGACCTTCTCGAAACAGTAACCCCACAGGTTAACAGGATGACAACGGACGACACCGGCAAGCCGGGCAAACAGGCCCAGAAAACGCGCATCGCACGCGAGAAAATCCTGAACGCCGTGATCTCCCTGATTAATGAAGGGGGCTTTGGCGCTGCCAGCTCCAGCAAGATCTCGCGCCGCTCCGGCTTGACCTGGGGGGCGGTGCAGCACCATTTCGGCTCCAAGGAAGATATTCTGGCGGCTATCCTCGACCAGTCCCACCAGCGCTTTACCGAGCTGATGGACAGCGATGCCAGCACCGCCGGCAGCCTGAAAAACCGGGTGGACCAGTTTGTCGAACGCATGTGGCAGCACTACCAGAGCGATCTATATGTGGCGACGCTGGAGATTCTGCTGGCCAGCCGCAAAAACCCGCTCACCGCTGCCGAGTCTAAAATCCAGCAGCAATCGAGCAGCCACGCGGATACCATGCAGGCCTGGTTTGGCGACTGTTCACTGAACGACGAGGATTTGCTGGAGGCGCTGATCTACACCCACACCTTTCTCACCGGGCTGATGATCGAGCAGGTGTTTGAAGGTGAGATCGCCAACGAGCAAGCCCACCTGGATCGCATCAAGCGCAGCATGCTGATGATGCTGCGCGGCAAAAAACTGTTGGCCTGAGCCGCTCAGGCCATGGACGGGCGCTGGGGGAAGTAAACCCGAAAGTTGGCGCCCTCGCCTTCTCGGCTGTCCACATCGATACTGCCGCCGTACTTCTCGACGATTTTCTTGCAGATCGCCAGACCAATGCCGCTTCCCTCACCGTCGCCGCCCTCGGCAAAGCGAAAGATCCGCTCGCGATCGGCCTTGGCAATGCCGATACCGTTGTCACGCACATGAAAACCTACCAGGCTTCGGTCGGCCGGGCGCAGCGGCCCGATCTCAATCACCGGGGCACGCCCCTCCACGGTATATTTCAGCGCATTGCTCAGCAGGTTCAGCAGAATCTGATGCAGGTGGTAACGCTCCACCGGCAGCTCGGGCAGTACATTTTTAATGACAGACACTTCGCGCTTGCGGATCTGTATCGCCAGATCGCGCAATACTTCCTCGGCAACACTGTTGACATCGGTATCTTCAGCTGGCGCTGTAACTGACTCAACCCGGGCATAGGACATCAGGGAGTCAATCAGCTCGCTCATGCGTTCGCTGGTTTCCGCAATATCCAGCGCATTGCTTTTCAGCTCCGCCTCGTGCTCCGGCCTCAACTTGCTGCTGAGCAGCCGCGCCTGGGCGCGAATTTTTTTGAGCGGCTCGCGCAGGTCGTGGGCAGTAATGTTGGCGTATTCATTCAGTTCGCGGTTGCTCGCCTCCAGCGCCCGGTTGTTGGCTACCAGCAGACGCTTGGCATTTTCCAGCTCGGCGGTGCGCTCCTGCACCTGAATTTCCAGCTGGCTGGACAGCGTTTCCAGTTCTTTCGCCTGTTGGGCATTGCGGGCGGCTTCACCGGCCAGCTGTTCATTCAGACCCTGCAGCACCCGGGTGCTGGGAATCGCCAGGGCCTTCGGTATCAGCGGCCACACCAGAATGGCGGTGCCAAGCGAGGCGGCCGCCGTAATCGCCTTGATGGAGCCACTCAGCCAGTAGGCGCCGTACCACACGTTGTAGATGTTCACGAGGTGGGTGGCGCCACAGGCAAAAATGAAAATGGCGAACATCACGAACATGTAGTTAAAGCTGAGGTCATCGCGCCGGCGCACCAGATAGACCAGCGCCAGCGGAATCGTGAAGTAGGCCGCCACGATGATGGCATCGGTAATCACATGCAGGGATACCAGCCGGTCGTCCCACAGGTAGCAGTGACCGTGCGGCGGCATCTTGTTGCCGAAGAAGGTATCGAAAAAATTGCTCATAGCAGCTCCGGAAGGAAGGGATGTGGCAGAAGTTCCCACACCAAGTGTAGTTCAACAGGCCAGCCTGCGACCAGCAATGGGGCCAGCGCCATTGACAGCGGCCGTGCCCAGGCAATAACATTTTTAACAAAATGTTTTTGAGAATAATACGATGACTGCTCGCGGCTACTGGTTCTCCCGCAACCCCGACAAGGCTTGGGCCGAGAAGTTTTTTCTCGCCTATATTCCGGTGTTTTTTGCCTACAACGCCCTGATGCAGCAGACTGGCTGGCTGGATGCAGGCAATTTCTGGCATATCACCCAGAACCTGATCATGTGGTTTCCGTTTTGCGTGATTCTGCCCTGGGTGCTCCGGCGCAACAGCGGTGTGCCCTGGCAGCAGAGCTATTGGTTCAAGCTGAACCTCTACATGGCCGTGTTCATATTTTTCTGCACGTACTTTCACACCGAGTATTTCTTCGATGTACTGGGGCTGCGCTATCGCTTCAACGATGTGAGCCTGTATTTTGACTCGGTTCTGGTGGGCCCCGACGAAGCCACGGCCCTGGCCCAGCACAAGAAAGTACCGCCGGGGATGTACCTGAACTCCATCGCCTTCTTTATCGTCTATCACACCGCCGCCGTGGTGCTGATGCGCCGCATTCGCAGTATGACTGAGGACTGGGGCCGGGCCATGAAGCCTATTGCCTGGGTGGTCATTGTCGCGGCTACGGCGCTGTTTTTTGCCTGGGCTGAAACCTATTTCTATATCACCGACGATGCGGCGGCCAATGTCTGGTATGTGGATCTGGAGCGCATGCTCAAGTGGGGCTCTATCTACTACGCCATGTATTTTATCGTCAGCTTTCCGAATGTGTTTCGGCTCGACGAGGATCAAAACAACTGGACCCTGTCGCGCACGGTGCTGGAAGCCTGCGCTGTGAGCGCCATCAGCCTGCTGTTGCTGGATCTGTGGGCCCTGATTCTGGGCCCTGTCGTTGCGGCTTGAGGAGACACAACAATGAAGGTTCTGGTCACGGGCGGTACCGGCCTGGTCGGCGCTCACAGCATCCATGCGCTGATCTCAAGCGGTCACAGCGTGCGCGCTTTTGTCAGAAACCGCGACAAACTTGAGCGGGTCCTGGCGCCGCTCGGTGTAAAGGTTAGCGACTGCGAAACGGTTGAAGGCGAGCTGGGTAATAGCGATGCGCTGCGCCAGGCTCTGAGCGGTTGCGATGCAGTGCTGCACACCGCCGGGCTTTTTTCCAACCGGCTCGAAGATCAGGCGCTGATGGAACGCACCAACGTTGACGGTACCCGTTCGGTGCTGACACTGGCGAGCGAGCTCGGCCTCGACCCGATCGTGCACGTCTCCAGCATTCTGGCCCTGTTTCCGCCACCCGGTGCGGTGCAGACTGCCGATGACCCGGTGCGAGCCCCCAGCTCGGTGTACGCGGCAACCAAGGCGCGGGCGGAAACCCTTGCCCGGGAGTTTCAGAACCGGGGCGCGCCGGTGGTGTGTATTTATCCCGGCGCGGTGCAAGGGCCCTTTGACCCCACCTTCAGCGACGGCCCGAAACTGATTGCCCGCTATCTCAAAACCGGCAATGTGCTGGTGACGCAGGGTGGGCTGGTCTATACCGACGTGCGCGATCTGGCGAAGGTGATCAGCTGTACTTTCGAGTCCGGGCGCGGACCGCGCCGCTATATGTTCGGCGGCAATTACGTGGCACATGCGGAGCTGCACGGTCTACTCACGACAATTACCGGGCGCAATTTGAAAGCACAGCGCGTGCCCGGCTGGTTGTTGCGCGTGATGGGAAGCGTCGGCGATGTGCTTGCAAAAATCACCGGTCGGCGCTCACCGCTGACCTATGAGGCCGCCAGTGTGCTGACCACCAGTGTGCCGAGCGATGACTCGCCGGCGCTTACTGAATTTTCTATACAGGGCTGCTCTGCCGAAACCTCGTTCCGCGATTTATTACAGTGGATGCTGGCAGCGGGACACTTACGTGAGGAACATGTGGGCGCGCTGGCAGAGCCATCGACTCAGGCGAAAACGATCAGGTAAGTACAGCGCTGGGCTTGTCGAGATAGGCGCAAACGTTGGTGATCGCCTGCATGAAGTCTTTGAAGTTTTCCGGCTTGGTGATGTAGTCGGTACTGCCCAGCTCGTAGGATTCGTTAATATCCTTTTCGCGCGAAGACGTGGTCAACATCACCACCGGAATATTGGCGTACTCTTCCTTGGAGCGCAGCAGTTTAAGGGCCTGCTTGCCGTCCAGTCGACGCATATTGATATCGAGCAGGATCAGGTCCGGCTCCGGATAGCTGACCGTGTCCTTGAAGGGAACCTTGCGCTCGATGTAATCCACCAGCTCTTCGCCGTCGATTAATTCCACCAGTTTGACGTCGCGCCGGGTTCTTTCGAAGGCACGACGTATCACCAGGCGATCACCGCTGGAATCATCGACAATCAACACTGTCTGACTGCCCATCTTTCGACCCTCGATTGCGTCATCCTGAGGCGTTGCCGCTGTTTGCACTCCTGAGTCTCCTCAGCCAAGGTGAAGGCCAGAGCGCTGTGCAAAACGTGCCCTTAACCCTGAAATTCCATGACTTTAGCGTACTCGCTCGGAGGCTCCCTGACTCTACGTAGATACCACTAGCGAGTAAAGTGTGGCACGCAACTGGTGGTAATTGTTAGTTTTTTCTCGATTTCAGCAGCAGACGGCCGACACCGTAAATCAGCAATCCAGCCATAATACCGGGCATGCCCTCGTAAACCAGTTCGTGCAAGCCCTTATAGCGCCACAGCAGTGCGGTCAGCAAACCACCAATCACCATAGTGATCGACAAGCCCTGGGAGGGCTTGCCTCCCATCACCAACACCAGCAGCAGCGGTGCAAAGCTGCTCGCCATACCGGACCAGGACAGCACCACCAGACTGAACACCGACTGCTCGTTCCACAGAGCCCAGGCCAGGGCAAACAGTGTGACCCCGAGGGTTGCGGCCTTGATCAACAGCGGCCGCTCTACCCGGTGTGGCAACAGGTCGTGGGTAATGGCCGCCGAACTGCTCAAAATCAGTGAGTCGGCGGTAGACAGCGTTGCCGCAAAAATCCCTGCCAATACCAGCCCCACCATCAGAGGCGGCAAAATCTCGATGGCCATGGTGGGCAAAGCCAATTCTGCGTCGAAATTGCCGGGGTCGCTGATATAGACCCGCGACAGCATGCCGACACCGGTCGCCAGCGCATAAAAACCGGTATACCAGAGGTAGTACCAGATGCGGGCCCGACGCATCAGGCCCGCGTCGCTCAGTGCCATAAAGCGCACCATGATATGCGGCTGACCAATCACCGACAGCCCGGCGAACATCCAGCTCAGGGCAAACAAGACCCCGCCGGCCAGCCCCGGCAGCACCAGGTCGCGCGGAAACAGATCCAAAAAGCCGTCGATAACGGACATATCCGCCACCACCGCGTCGAAGCCCCCCAGCGCTTGCGTTCCCATCACCAGCAACAGGGCCATGGCCGCCACCATCACAAAAGACTGGGCCGCATCGGTCCAGATCGAGGCGCGGATACCACCGGCAAAACAGTAGACCATTACGAGAATCGAGCCCATCACCGCGCCGGCCCACAGGGGCCAGTCGAACAGCGCGTGCAGGGCTTTGCCACCGGCAACCAGCTGGGCGCTGGCGTAGGCCATCAGAAACACCACTGAGATGAGACCAATCAGCTTCTGCAGGGCATTGGAACGACTGTACCAGTGACTGAGCACGGCGCCATAAGAGGCCTCGGAGCTGATTTCCGTGGCATCGCGCAGCCGCTTGTGAACATAGAGTGAGGCGAGAAAGTCACCGGTGATCCAACCCACCATCAGCCATATGGCCGCGAGGCCAGTGGCGTAGGTGTAGCCGATAACCCCGATAAACATATAGCCGCTGTTGTTGGTCGCCATCGCCGACAGGCCGACCAGCCAGGGCGGCACGGTGGAACTGGCCAGGTAATAGTCTTCGCGCTGGCCGGTGGCGTGACGCATGGAGCTGACGCCGATGAGAACAAAGGCGGAGAGGAAGATCAGGAAGCTGATGGTGGTCATAGAAAGGGAGATGTCGTTGTAGCACCCTCACCCCAGCCCTTTGACTCGCTACGCTCGGGGCTAAAGCCCCACCGTCGCGGGCTCCGGTGCCCAAACCCTGCGGGTTTGTCCCAAAGGGAGAGGGGGTTAAGTTCCCTCTCCCTCTGGGAGAGGGTTAGGGTGAGGGTAGATTTTACGCTGCGCAGATCGCCAAGCCGTGATTATGCGGCTCAACCAGACAGCGGTGCAGGCTCTGAATCGCCTTGTTGTAATCATCTTCATTGATCACAAACTGCATATCGACCTGACGCATGGACTGGTGCATGGCCAGCACGCTGATATTGCTCTCGGCCAGTGCCGCCACGGTTTTGGCCAGCATGCCCGGCACCTGCATGTCGCTGCCGATGGCAGACACAATCGCCACCTTGCGGTAGGAGATTTCGGCCTTAGGATAGGAGGCCTCAAGCTCGCGAATAATACGCTTCACGGTTTTGAGGTTGGTGCCCATGTAGGTGGTGATCGTGTTGGCGTTCAGATCCTTGGTAATGATCTTGGCCTTCAGCTTCTTCACCAGCGCCAGAAAGGCCTGGTCGTAGCTGTGCACATCGCCGACCATTTCCTGGTCGAACAGCTCAACCGCGTACACCACCTGCTTACCGGCAATGATTTCCACACAGGGCGAATCACTCACGTAATCGCGGGTAATCAGGGTACCGCTGTGTTCCGGTTCAAAGGTGTTTTTCACCCGCAGCGGGATGTTGTTCTGACGCAGGCCTTTGGCGGCGCGGGGGTGAATGGCTTCCATACCCAGGTTGGCGAGCTGGTCGGCCACGTCGTAGTTGGTGCGACCAATCGGCACAACTTTTTCTTCGTCGACCACGCGCGGGTCGGCGCTGCTCAGGTGATACTCTTTGTGGATCACCGCCTCGCGGGCCTCGGTAATCACGGCGATGCGACTGAAGGTCATCTCGCTGTAACCGCGATCAAAGGTGGCCATCAGGCCTTCCTCACAGTGAGCGTAACCGGTGACAATGGCGAGCTCCCTGTTCAGGTCGACATCCTTGAATGCTTCGCGGATATGCTCATCCAGCGGCAGCGTCGTTTCGGCGCGCCAGCCACTCAAGTCCACCATCCGCGCGGCAATGCCATCGCGCTGCAGCAGATGGGTCATATTCCAGGCACTGTGGGCCTCGCCCAGGCTCGCCAGCATTTCGCGCACCGTCAGCAGCTGGGTTTCCAGCTCAAAGTGGCCGTGCTGGCAGAGGCGATCAAGATCATTCAGGCAGCGGTCAGCCTCGCCGATGCGTTCCTCGATATAGGCGTTGGCCTGATCCAGCAGCTTGCCGCTTTCAAACAGCGATTCGTTAATAGACAGCATGGCCTCGCGCACCGTTGCCAACGCTTCACGCCACTCGCCTTCATTTTCTGAACCTGCAAACAGGGCGTAGACACCCGCTTTATTGCCCTTCTTGGCCTCAAGCAGTTTGTCAGTCATGCCACCGTAGGCTGATACAACGAAAACCCGGTTGTAGAGTTCATCAGCCTCACGCAGTCCGACAATGACGTTGTCTCTAACGGCGGTGTACTGGCTCATGGATGTACCGCCGATTTTTTCAACGGTATGTGACATAGTGTCCCCCTGCTTACGTTCGGTATGGCTACTCATAGGTGTATTGACGATGCCCTACTCCACGGTGTCCGCTTCGAGCGGGTAGACGCCGTTTTCGTCGTGAACTTCCTTGCCGTGCAATGCCGGGTTGAAAACGCAGGCAAACACAATGTCTTCGCCTTTATCGGCGCGCAGCAAGTGTTTGTCGTGCTTGTCCAGAATATAAATGGTGCCCGGCTCGACGCGATGAACCTTGCCGTCGTCGCAGGTTTCCACCTCACCGCTGCCAGAAATGCAGTACACCGATTCCAGATGGTTCTGGTAGTGAATAGGCGTTTCGGTGCCGGCAAAAATCCGGGTGATATGAAAGGAAAAACCCATGTTGTCATTCTTGAGCAACATGCGGGTGCTTTCCCAGTTGTCAGACCGCACGTGGCGGTCGCTGTTGATGCAGTCTTGCAGTGTTCTTACGATCATGACGGTTCCTTAAATCTGTTTCGGGGTGCGCCCCTCTCCCTCTGGGAGAGGGCTGGGGTGAGGGGCTGGTATCAAGACGCCTTCTGGTAGCGCTTGGTCATAATGTCCTTAACACTCTGCTCAATAATATCGAGTGCCTTGTTCAGCTCATCCTTGGTGATAGTCAGCGGACACAGGCATTTCACCACCTGGTCGTAAGCGCCTGAGGTCTCAATCACCAGACCCAGCTCAAAACAGCGGGTAATGACCAGCTTGGCCAGGTCGCCATCTTTACAGCTCAGACCCTGCATCATGCCCCGGCCTTTCGGCTGCATGTTGTTGGGGCCAGCCATATTGGCAATTTCCTGAAAGCGTTTTGACAGCAGTGCCGCCTTGTCCTGCACTTCCTTGGCGAAGCTGTCATCACTCCAGAAGTGACGGATGGCTGTCGTCGCTGTGACAAAAGCGTGGTTGTTGCCGCGGAAGGTACCGTTGTGCTCACCCGGCTCCCAGATATCCAGTTCAGGGCGCATCATCACCAGCGCAAAAGGCAGACCAAAACCACTCAGTGATTTGGACAAAGTCACGATGTCGGGCTTGATGCCGGCAGGCTCAAAGCTGAAGAAGCTACCGGTGCGGCCACAACCCGCCTGAATGTCATCGACAATCAGCAGCATGTCGTGCTTTTTACACAGCTTCTCAATGCCCTGCAGCCACTCAAAGCTGGCAGTGTTCAAACCACCTTCACCCTGAACGGTTTCCAGCATGACGGCCGCCGGCTGATCGACGCCGCTCGACGGGTCTTCAATCAGCTGGTCGATCATGGCGATGGTGTCCACATCGTCGCCAAAGTAGTTCGAGTACGGCATATGGGTTACGTCGGGCAGCGATACGCCGCCGCTGCCACCGCGGTGGTGACGGTTACCGGTGGCTGCCAGGGCGCCCAGCGAACAGCCGTGAAAGCCATTGGTAAAGGCGATAATTTCACTGCGCCCTTTTACCTTGCGCGCAATCTTCATGGCCGCTTCAACGGCGTTGGTGCCGGTGGGGCCGGTAAACTGCAGTACATATTCCAGGTCGCGCGGCTTGAGAATGCACTCGTCAAAGGCGTTCAGCAGATCTTCTTTGGCACGGGTGTGCATATCCAGGCCGTGGGCAATGCCGTCAGCCTGCAGGTACTCGATCAGCGCTTCTTTCAATACGGGGTTGTTGTGCCCGTAGTTGAGCGTGCCGGCACCGGCCAGAAAGTCGATGTATTCCCTGCCCTCGGTATCGTAGAGCTTGGCACCCTGAGCCTTGTCGAACGTTACCGGGAAAGACCGGGCGTAGCTCTGCACTTCGGATTCCAGTTGGTCAAAAATAGTCATTGTTGTGTCCTCAGTCAGGTTCAAGATGCTTGCTGTTTCGTTGATGCGGTAAAGGGCCCCAATCGGGCCAGGTGCTCGCTGTCATGCTTGCCGCCAAAGTGGGCGTCGCGCTCAAACAGCGGGCCACAATCTTCACATTCGGCGCCGCGCTTGCGGGCAAAGCTGCGGAACATGCCCCAGGAGGCACCGTTGTCAGGTGTTACGGTGGTTTCCATCCACTGCACGCCGGTGCGATCCACCAGGTGGCCGAGCATTTTGCCGCCCAGGCCCTGGCCGCGCATGGACGAATCCACGGCTACCTGCCACACAAACAGTGTGTCGGGTTTGCCCGGAGGGATGTAGCCGGAGATAAAGCCCACCAGTTCGCCTTCGTATTCAACCGCCACAGCGGTATCGGCAAAGTGAGAGCACTGCAGCAGATTGCAGTAAAAGGAGTTCGGATCCAGCGGCGGGCAGTTCGCCACCAGCTGGTGAAGTGCTGCCCCATCGCTTGCACGAGGGACGCGGAAGCTCAACGCCTCCTGCACATTTTCTGTAGAGGCCTGAGTATTTTTACTAGTCAAAATATTTAGGACTCACTATATCCACTGCGCACAAAAACCGGGCAAAAACACATAAACAATTGTTTTAACACGGATTACAGCGGATATTTCGCAAGCCTACCCTTAAATAATCAATTGTGTACGAAGTATTTTAGCGTATATTCCCCTGAATTATCAAGAAACAATCCATAGTACTCTAAGGAAATATTCCCCAAAATATAGGGTCTTCGGTCACAATCGTTTAAACTTCCGCCGCCCAGCTCACAGACAAAAAGACTTATGGATCACATTCAAGACGTTCTGGTCGCCTTGCGCCGCGTTATCCGCGCCACCGACCTGCAGTCAAAACAACTGGTCAAAACCGCCGCCCTCACCGCGCCGCAATTGATGATCATGCAGACCCTGCGCGACAAGGGAGCCGTGCCCATTGGTGAACTGGCCGACGAGGTCAGCCTGAGCCAGGCCACCGTGACCAGTATTGTCGACCGACTGAAAAAGAAAGAGTACGTGGCGCGGGAGCGTTCCAAGCAGGACAAGCGCAAAGTGCTGGCCTTTATCACCGACACCGGCCTCGACAAACTGAAAACCGCGCCCACGCTGCTGCAGGAAAGTTTTATCCGGCAGTTCAAATACCTGCAGGAATGGGAGCAGACCATGATCATCAGCGCCCTGCAGCGGGTGGCGCAGATGATGGACGCCCAGCATATCGACGCCTCACCCTTTCTGGATGTGGGCGCGCTGGACCGCCAGACAGAGCAGCGCACGCCGCTGCCCTATGACGATAAACTCGAAAAATAAATCACAGGCTCGGCCGTCAGCAACCGAGCCTGTCTCTGCTACGGCAATCAGTGATAATGCCGACAGCAGTTAACGATACGCTGCGCCAGATCCCCGTCTTTGCACTCCCTGGCAATATCACTCAGCGCTACCACACCAACAAACTCCTTGTTTTTCGGGTTATTCAGCACGGCCAGCCGCTGCACCCCCTGATCGCTCATATTCTGCAGTACATCAGCGATATCATCGCCCTGATAACAGTAAAGCACCTTGCTGCTCATCACCGAGCTGATCGGGTCGTCCGGGGTTTTGCCATCGGCAATGCCACGCAGGGCAATGTCCCGGTCGGTGACAACGCCCACCAGCTTTTCACGCTCACCCACCGGCGTAAACCCGCGATTGTGCTCGTGCATGCGAATGGCAGCCTCGCGAATGGTTGCGCTGGCTTCGAGGTATTCCGGTTTACTGGTCATGACATCTTTCACTTGCATGGCAATCTCCTTATGAGCGTTTTCTTTCTTTAAGCTCAAATGTCGCGTTGAGAAGCGCGTGCCGACAAAACTGTCCGCACACACTACTGACGACAGGAGATCACCGCGTTAGTTGCAGTGAAGATTGCACAACAAACACCAGGGATTAGCCGCGCTTTGGCGTGAAGGTCACCGGCACATGGGTAAAGCCGCGCACATTGGGGTTGTAGGTGCGCTTCAGACCGGCTTCATCGATTTCGTAGTCCGGTATCAGACGCAAAATTTCTTCCATGCAGACCTGCACCTCCAGACGCGCCAGATTGGCACCGATACAGGAGTGAATACCCTTACCGAAGGCCATATGGTCGCGGCTGCCCCGGGTAATGTCATAGCTGTCCGGATTCTCGTACTTATCCTCATCACGGCTGGCGGAGATAATGCACAGTCCCACCCGTTCGCCTTTTTTCAGAGTTTTTCCGCGAATAACGACGTCCTTCATCACCTGACGGCCGATCAGCTGGGTAGAGCCATCAAAGCGCAGGGTTTCTTCCACCGCCTTGCTCATCAGCGACGGATCATCCAGCAACATCTGTCGCTGATCCTTGTGCTGCCAGAGGCGGTAACACATATTGCCGATCAGCTTGGTGGTGGTTTCATTGCCGGCAATGGCCAGCAGAATGCCAAAGCCGATCACGTCTTCATGGGTCAGCTTGCCCTCGCGTTCAGCCTGCAGCACCGCACTGAAAATATCATCCACGCCCTCGAGTTTTTCCGACAGCTCCGTGGCCAGCTGGTCGAAGTATTTACCGAGATTGAAATAGGCATTGATATTGCGCTCGTTCAAACCGAACTGGCCGTCCTCCCGATAAATCAGGTCGTCAGCCCAGCCCCGAACGGTGTCCTGATCTTTTTCCGGCACGTGAATCATGGTGGAGATCACATCCATCGGCAGCAGGGCCGCGAAATCCTGGGTCAGATCCATATAGCCCTTTTCCAGGTGCGGCGTGATCAGACTGATGGCTTTGTCGCGAATGTACTGCTCCAGCGCATAAATCCGCTTGGGCAGCATCAAAGACTGAATCAATTTGCGAATGCGGGTGTGGTCGGGCGGGTCCATATTGATAAACATGGGGTAGCCGGCGTTGGCATCCTGCTGCGCTTCCAGGGCGGGGCCGGCAGTGCTGCTGAAGGTGTCAACATCGCGGAAGGCCTCGTAGCAGTCGTCCCACTTACTCAGCAGCCAGTAACCATGCTCTTCGTTATAGTACACTGGCGCATGTTCGCGCAGCCGGGCGTAATAGGGATAGGGGTCGTCGTGGACCTCGTGTGCGTAGGGGTCGAAATGAACCTCACTGCCTTTTGTAGCCGACATCGCCTGTCCTCGTCGTGGTCGCTCACTGGAAATCGCATTACTCGAAAGCATTACGCTACCACGGCGGCACCATAATAGTAAATACATGTATTGCATTTGATAAATAACTGTTACCATTATTCCACTCATTGCAGGATAGACCTGTGCCACTGACTGCTGAACAGTTTGCGCCCGTCTGGGAGCGCTACCGCTACAATTTCATGCGCTACCTGACGGCCATCTCGCGCCACGCGGAGCGCCGCGCCATGGAGCGCCTGCTGGAGCGGGGCCACCCTCGCCTGGCCATGAACTTTGCCGCGCCCCTGTCGCTGCTGGCCGCCCGCCCGCTGCGTCTCACGGAGCTGGCCGATGCCCTCGGTGCCAGCAAGCAGCTGTGCCTGCAGAGCCTCAAACCCATAGAACAGGCCGGCTATATCCGCCGCGAGCCCGACCCACAAGACAAGCGCGCACGGCTGGTCACGCTCACCGATTCCGGGCAACAGCTGATTCAGCACGCCTTTGAAGAAATGCAGGCGATTCAGGATGACTATGAAGCCCGCATTGGCCCGGAGCGGGTAAAAGCCCTTGGCGAATGCCTTCGCGGCGCGGCTCAGGCCATGCAGGTGCCGGGTGAAGGCTTGCGGCGCGACCGCGGTTTGCCGGTGCCGGCACGGCTCAGCCCGCTGTCGCGCAACCTGCAGGAACGGCTGATGACCCTCACCGCCAGTCAGGGTCACAATCTGCAGTATTCCTTTGCCCAGGTATTGAGCGCCATTGATCTCAACGGCACACCGGTGGCCGCACTGGCCCAGTTGAACGGTGTGACCACCCAGGCCATTTCACGCATTGCCGGCGAACTGGAAAGCCAGGGTTATATTGAGCGCTCCACCAGCGGCAGCGACCGCCGAGCGCGGCATATATTCTTCACCCCGCGCGGGCTGGAACTGATTCGCGACTCGGTTACCAGCGTGCAGCGCCTTGGCGCGGAGCTGAGCGAGAGCCTTGGCAAAAAGGGGCTGCTGGAAATGGAAGCTCTGGCCCGCCAACTCTACGAAGCGCTGGCGCTGGAAAGCGGCTTACTCAAACCGTTTGCTCCGGCCAGGGACTGCAAGCTGTTCAAGGGCGATGCCGCGACCGCCGCGCCACGTCGACCATCGTCCCAGGCCATGCTCCTGTTTCTGGCCGAGCAGATCGACGCCGATCTGCTACAGCGCACTAACGACCTGATTACGCTGCGCGAAAACCCGAGCTGTTCTAGCCGCGATGTAAACGCCCTTAAAGACACCCTGTCGGCCGGTCAGCAGAAGCAGCTGAGGCATTTACTGTCGCGACTGTCCGGCGACGAGTGATAGACTTCTAACAATGCATAGCGTCAACTGGTCGGAAATCGTGCTGGACAAACAGTGGCTGGAGCAACTGGAGCGACAGGCATCGCGCCGCTTTGTCGAACCGGTAACTGCAGAAGAAGCCAGCACCTTTGTTCTGAGCAAGCTCGCCGAAGACGACTGGGCCCGCTGCAAAACCTTTCGCGGTCAGGCGCGCCCCACCACCTTCCTTTACAGTCTCAGCGCCCGCCTGCTTGAAGAATTTTCCCGCCAGCGCTACGGCCGCGCCCGGCCACCCGAGTGGCTGCAGCAACAGGGCGAACTCTGGGTGCGCCTGTGGAAGGCGGTGTGTCTGGAGCGGCACAGCACGGAGTATGTGATAAGCCGTCAGCAGAGCCACGACGTCGCGATCATTAGCAACATCATTCGCGCCATCAAAGCGCGCCTGCCCTGGTGCGGCGCCAGCAACCTGCCAATACCGGAAGAATACCTCGGCGAAAGCGAAAGCCTTGCCAGCGACAGTCTGGAAGATGCGCTGTCGGCCTCGCACCTCGAAGACACCCTCGCCCTGCTGGCTGCACTGCTCGGCGACGAAGAAGCCTTTGCCGAGGTGGAAACCCGCCAGATCGAACAGGCCCGCAGCGCCCTGACACTGGACGACGAATCTCTGCTGATGCTGAAAATGCACTTTCAGGACGGACTGAACTTTGCCAGCATTGCTCGTGCTCTGAATGTCCCGAAACACCAGCCTGGCCGTCAGATAAAGCAGGGTTTGATCAAGATTAACCAGGCGCTAGAAGGCGCCGGCTTGCATCTGCGCAGCGCGGCGCAGGCATTGGAGGACCGTTTGTGAGCAAGGCCGATCAACACAGCGAGGCCCTGCTGGGTATCAACCTGGCACAGCAGGGGCGGGTGGCGAAAGGCTCGCCCCCCAGCGATGAAGAGCTTGCCCTGCTGATGGAAGGCGGCCTCAGCGATGAGCGCCGCGCCGAGGTTCTGTCACATCTGGCAGCGCGGCCGGATCGCTATCGCCAGTGGCTGGAGTTTGTGGAAATGGCGGCTCAGCCGGCTGCCGAGACATCTCTGCTCGCGGTGCTCAATCGAGGCCTAAACAACTGGTTGATCGACTGGCGTTATGCACTGGGCAGTTTTGCGGTGCTCGGCCTGACTCTCTTTGTGTTTCAGGCCACGCAGCAAAACCCGCAATTATCAAAGCCCGCGGTGGAGGAGTACGCCGCCGCGCCCGCGCCGGCCGAAGCCGATCTGGCGGCCCCGCCACCCGCGCGGGAGCAGGCTGCCAAACGCCAGGCAGCCGAGCAGCAGGAAGCAATGGCCACCAGTATGAGTTTCACGGCCAGCGCAAAGGTCTGCACGCCCTTGCTGCACCCGGACATCGCGCAACCCGGCCTGCTGTGCAGCGTTGTCGGCAGCAGTGGCAAATCGCGCTTGATGTGGATGTGGCAGGCGCGCGGTGAAACTCTACGCCACCCGCTCGGAAGTGTGCATGAAAAAGCCCTGCAGCTGCGCGTCTCTCCCGCCCAGAACTGGGTCGCCCTGCAAACCGCGCAGGCGATCTACGTGCAAGCCACCGCCGACCTCTTTGGCGAAAACCGCAATCGCGCGCAACTGCCGTTTAACTCCGCCACCGCCACCCTCGCCTGGGAGGGAGAGGTTCTGGTGATATCTGTCATGCAGGCACTGGGTGACAGCGACGACGATCTCAAGTATCGCTATCTGCCGGAGAGCGGCGAGCTGCAACCGGAGCTCTGATTGGGTTTAGCGCGGGGATTAGCAATAAGACATTGGGTTGTCAGTGATTCGCGCTTCCCGCAAACCCTCACCCCAGCCCTCTCCCAAAGGGAGAGGGTGCGCACTGAACCAAAATGGAGGGTTCCCTCTCCCTTTGGGACAAACCCGCAGGGTTTGGGCACCGGAGCTTGCGACGGTGGGGCGAAGTCCCGAGCGCAGCGAGTCAATGGGTCAGGGTGAGGGGAAGAGCACGCCGCCCTCTAGAATTTATCCAGCTCAGACTCCAACTGGCGGGTCACTGTCAGTGGGGTATGGGTATTGCGGGCCAGCAGGTAGTAGGCCAGCGGCACCACAAACAGCGTCAGCACCGTAGCCAGGCTGACGCCACTTGCCACCACCACACCAATCACAAAGCGTGCCTCGGCGCCGGCACCGGTGGCCAGAATCAGCGGCACTGCACCCATGATGGTGGTGATCGAGGTCATCAGAATCGGCCTCAGGCGCTGACCCGCCGCTTCAATCAGGGCCTCCTCAAACGTCCGGCCCTCGTCTCGCAACTGATTGGCAAACTCGACGATCAGAATGCCGTTTTTGGGGGCCAGCCCCACCAGCATAATCAAGGCCACCTGGGAGTAGATATTGATGGTCTGGCCGAACAGGCTGAGGCCGAGCAATGCGCCGGCAATAGCCAAGGGCACTGTCAGCATGATCACAAAGGGGTGAACAAAACTCTCGAACTGGGCGGCCAACACCAGAAATACCACCATCAAGGCCAGCGCGAAAATAAAGTAGATATCGCCGCTGCTGGTTTTCAGCTTCAGGGATTCCCCCTTGTAATCGATAACCGCCTCCGGCGCCACTTCGCGAGTAAGCTGTTCCAGATAGGTGAGCGCCTCACCGAGGGTGTAGTCGCCCGCCACCGCCGCGTCGATGGTAATAGCACGCATGCGGTTATAACGGTTCAGCGTTGCCGCGTCGGCGCGATCTTCCAGTGTTACCAGATTCGACAGCGGAATCAGGCGGTCGGTGGTCGTGGAGCGCACATAAATATTGTGCAGATCACCGGGTGAGCGCTGGGCATCAGGTTCCCCTTCCAGAATCACATCGTATTCTTCACCGTCGCGCATAAAGGTGGTCACCCGGCGCGAGCCAAGCAGGGTTTCCAGCGTGCGGTTGATGTCTATCAGACGCACACCCAGCGAGGCGGCCCGCTCGCGATTGATCGACACCCGCAGTTGCGGTTTGCTTTCCTGGTAGTCGCTGTCGATCCCAACCAGCCCGGGATTGGCACTGGCCTCGCTGATGATCCGATCACGCCAGCGCGCCAGTTCGTCGTAGTCGGCGCCGCCAATCACAAACTGTACCGCCTTGTTGGCGTGGCCGCCCAAGGCCTGGGGCATGATCGGAAATACCATCACACCGCTGATATCGGCTACCCGCTCGCGCGCATCGGCCATGATGGCGTAGGCGTCGCGACGGCCGGAGTCAAAGGGTGTCAGTACGATAATCCCCATCGCGCCACTGAAATCTTCGCCGCCGCCGAAGCCGCGCGGTGCCCGCAGCAACAGGCGCTGAATATCGCCGCCGTCCACCAGCGGCATGAGTTTTTCTTCAATTTCCAGCACCCGCTCGGAGGTGTAATCAAAGGAAGCGCCTTCCGGCCCCTTGATAATCATAAAGAACACACCGCGGTCTTCCTTGGGTGCGAACTCCTGCGGGATCTGTTTGAACAGGAAATAACAGGCGGCCAAGGCCGCCACCAGCACCAGACCCATCGCCAGCGGGGCGTGCAATGCTCGCTTGAGCCCCGCGTGATAACGGCTTTGCAGGCTTGAGAAAACCCGGTCGCCGAGACGGCTGACCCGGTGCCGACCATTGTCGGCCTTGAGCAGTTTGGCGCAGATTACCGGCGACAGGGTCAGGGCGACGACACTGGAAAAACCCACCGCCGCCGCCATGGCCACCGCAAACTCACCAAACAGCCGCCCCGCATCATCCTGCAGGAAGGTGATGGGCACGAAGACCGCAATCAATACCAGGGTGGTTGCCACCACCGCAAAACCGACCTGACGCGCGCCGCGATAGGCGGCCACCAGCGGGCTCTCGCCTTCGTTCATGCGGCGGTGAATATTTTCGAGCACCACAATGCCGTCGTCCACCACCATGCCAATGGCCAGCACCAGCGCCAGCAGGGTAAGCAGGTTAATGCTGTAACCCAGGCCGTAGAGCACCGTAAAGGTCGCAATCAGCGACACTGGCACCGTCACCGCGGGCACCATCATCGCGCGCCAGTCACCGAGGAACAGCAGGATCACCAGAATCACCAGACCCGCGGCAATAAACAGGGTGGTGTAGACCTCGGAAATGGCGCTTTCGACAAACACCGAGCTGTCAAAACTCTGCTTGATATCCATGCCTTCCGGCAGGGTGGACTGGATGCGGTCGCGCAGTTTTTTCGCTTCGCGGGTTACCGCCAGGGTATTGGCTGTGCTCTGCTTGATAATACCGAGGCCGACCATGTTCACGCCGTTGCCGCGAAACAGCCGCCGCCACTCCGCCGGCCCCACTTCCACCCGGGCCACATCTTTCAGCCGAATCAGATAACCGTCGGCACCGCGGCCAATCACCAGTTTTTGGAAGT
>PAKT01000088.1 GCA_002710725.1 Spongiibacteraceae bacterium | reverse complement strand
GGTTTGAACTTGACGAAAACCCGTTTCCAGCGGTCAGGGCTATTCGCGGCGAAATATTCCGCCAGGTCGCTGAGCGCGTAACGCTGCGCTTTGAACAGCAGGGCAATACCTATTTTCTAAAGTATCATCGTGGCGTCGGTTGGCGAGAGATTGTTAAGAATCTGCTGTTTTTCAGGCTTCCGGTGCTGGGCGCGGAAAATGAATGGCGCGCAATCCGCTTGTTGGAAAAGCAGGGTGTTCCCACCATGCGTTTGGTGGCCTACGGTCAGCAGGGATGGAACCCGGCGGGTCGAGAGTCTTTTGTCATCACGGAAGAGCTGAAGCCGACAGTTAGTCTGGAAGATTTTTTTAAAGGCCCTGAGCGCGAGAGCACAGGACTCGCGATGAAGCGGCGACTGATTGCTGAGGTCGCTGCGATGACCCGCGCGATGCACCGGGCGGGAATGAACCACCGGGACTTGTATATCTGTCATTTCCTGCTGCATACAGACAGGCTGGCTCAGGGTGAGGTAAAGCTCTCCTTGATTGATCTTCATCGCGCCCAGCTTCGTGAGCAGGTGCCAACTCGGTGGCTGGCTAAAGACTTGGCATCGCTGTATTTCTCGGCGCTTCCAGCCCAGCTGTCGCGGCGGGATGAATTGCGCTTTCTCAAACACTATTTTGACAGTCCCTTGCGGGAAACCCTGCGGTCAAACCGTCAGCAGCTTAAATGGATCAAAAAGGAATCAGAGCGGTTGCAGAAAAAATATCTGCGTAAATATGCCCCTGATGAGTCGACGCTTAAATGAGAAAAGTCATCGTTGAAATTGCCGGAGGTATGGGTAACCAGTTTTTCCAGTATGCGTTTGGCTTTGCAAAAAGTAAGCAAATGCAGGCGGAGTTATGGCTGGATGCATCGCAGTATTCCGGTGGCAGCAACCATACCGGTTATGAACTGGGAGAGATTCACCCGGCTGGAAAAACACTGCTGACTTCCAGTAAAAAGAAATTCAAGCGCCGAGAGCGATGGCGCAGGCGAATCAATAAATTGAGCTTTGGCTTGTTGTGCCGTCAGGCGCAACAGGTGATTGAAAAGTACTCTGGGTACTCGCTGGCGGCTGCTGAATCAAGAGCAGCATACTACGTGGGCTATTGGCAATCCCCCTTTTACTTCGAAGACTGCAGTCGTGAAGTGCGTGATGCCCTGGGTGGCTTTCTTGGGCGCAAGGCTGCACCTACCGAGGATTACCTGCAGGGAATTGCGGAGCCACAGAGTGTTGCCCTGCATATACGGCGTGGTGATTTCTATGCCAGCAGTTCTTCGCAGGCTGTGCATGGCTTAGATCTATCCCACTACTATCATGCGGCCATCGATCAGATTACTGCGGGAAGAGAGCAGGACTTTACCTTTTATATATTCTCCGATGACCCAGCCCCGCTGAGCTATTTCCCTGGTCTATCCCTAAGTAATGTGATCTTGTGCAGCTCGGCTCTGGATGACCCGTATACAGACATGTATTTGATGTCAAAGGCGAGCCAGCTGGTTATAGCGAATAGCTCGTACAGTTGGTGGGGTGCTTATTTGAATGCTGATGGGCGCATTTACGCTCCGGATCGCTGGTACGTTGATGCGGTAATTGATTTAGGGGATTTTTTTCCTGGCCATTGGACAATGGTTCCCAGTGGTCCGGCCAGTAACACTATATAGAGGATTATTTTTGTGGGCTTGAGGCGCAACCTGAGAAGATGGTATTCGGACTTCAAGAAAGTCTATGTTGAGAAAGATAAAGTCAGAATTGGTCAGATTCGCTGGAAAAAGGATCGGGGGGAAGAAACTCTCAGATACGAGCTTCCCATCAGTGAGTGCCGCACTGTCTTTGATATCGGCGGCTATATGGGTGGTTATACCGCAGAAATTCGCAAGCGCTACGATAGTGAGTGTTATCTTTTTGAGCCTGTGCCGCACTTCTATGATGAATGCTCACGTCGATTTGACCGCGATGACAAGGTCCACTGCTATCCTTTTGGGCTGTCGGGTAAGGATGAGATTCTGAAGATTTCCCTGCTAGAGGATGCATCCAGCACCTTGCTTGCAAGCGGTGGTGAAAAAACGCAAGACGTAGAAATCCGAGGGATTGTTGATTTTTTGGCGGCGTCAAATGTTGATCATATAGACTTGATGAAGATCAACATAGAGGGCGGCGAGTTTGGCCTGCTCGAAGCGCTGACCCAATCAGATTGGATCCATAAAGTGAATGTGCTGCAAATTCAGTTCCACGACTTTGTGGACAACGCTGATGCGATGCGCGATTCATTGAGAATCGCTCTAGCAAATACCCACAAAGAGCTTTGGAATTATGATTTTGTCTGGGAGTGTTGGATGCGCAAAAGTCAGTAATGACCTGGCTTGCGTGAGTTCGTCATGAGCAATTTTCCTAGTGTTAGCGTCGTCATGCCAACCTTCAATGGTGCAGCCTATCTCCGGCGCCAACTTGATTCCATACTCAGTCAGGAAGGGGTCTCGGTAGCGCTCTATGTGTCCGACGATAGTTCCACTGACGGCACGCGTGAGGTTCTGGATGACTATGAGTCCAGGGGGTTGATTACTACGACGAATTCTGGGCAGCGCGGGCTTCACTGCAATATGGCGTCTGCCTTGAGGATGGCGACCACGGATCTGGTTGCGATCAGTGATCAGGACGATATCTGGCTGCCTAACAAGCTGCAGACGCTGGTCGCTGCCTTGTCCGGTGCCGACGCCGTGTTCTGTGACAGCGCATTGATTGATGAAAATGATGCCCCTATTTCTCCGTCACTTATGAAGGAGTTGGGGATATCCCGGCCTGAAATTGGCCGTCACTTTTTGCGCTTGATACGCGTAAACAGCGTGTCAGGTCACGGGCTGCTTTTTCGCCGAAAATTGCTTCCGGATATACTCCCTTTTGTTGATGCCTGCGTATACGATCAGCAGATTGCACTGGTTGCCGCAATGCGAGGCGGAGTCAATTTTGTGCCTGAGGCGCTGACCTTGCATCGCCAGCATGGCGGCAATCACCACAATAAGCTGGCTGTGGTATCCCGTGACGAACAGCCTAAGGAAGACCGAGAGTTTATGCGCCAGCGTCAGCGGAAAAACGAACTCGACATGATTCGCTTCGCGTTGGCAAGAAAGCCTGACAAACTTGGTCTGCGTGCTCGCTGGGACTTCTTTCTCCTGTCGATAATCGAGGGGCGTTTAACGGGCGCGCGCAGGCGATTTCGCGACCCAGTGCTTTTGTTGGCAATCTGGTGCATTGCCAGAGATTTCTTTCGCTTGCTGCCTGGCACGCGTTCAAATTTTCGGCGCACCATCAGCTATGCACGGCGTGTTCGCGATGGTGGGGGAGCCTTGCAATGAAGGATATACGTGTCAGTCAGCCGGATATGCCGCCGCTGGACGAGTTCCTACCCTACCTCGAAAAAATATGGGCGCGCCGATGGCTTACCAACAATGGCGAGTTCCACCAGGAATTTGAGCAGGCGATTGCGGACTATCTTGACGTTCCGCATGTCTCGCTGGTGACAAATGGTACGCTCGCCTTGCTGCTGGCGATTCAGGCGCTGGAGATCAAGGGTGAGGTGATTACAACACCTTATTCGTTTGTTGCCACCCCCCACAGCCTGCTTTGGAATGGTATAGAGCCTGTTTTTGCGGACATTTCAGCAGAGACTTTTTCTCTGGATGTTAAGTGCGTGGAGCAGGCGATCACGGCGCGTACCAGCGCAATTCTGGCAGTGCACTGTTATGGCTTTCCTTCCGATATTGATGGCTTGCGCTCCCTGTCGGAGCGCCACGGCTTGCCACTGATTTATGATGCGGCGCACTGCTTCGGTCAGCGTACCCGGGGGCAGAGTCTGCTGTCATTTGGCGATGTCTCTGTTCTGAGCTTTCACGCAACCAAGGTTTTTCATACCTTTGAAGGTGGGGCGATAATCAGTTCAACGCCTGAGATGAAACAGCGTGTAGATTATCTTCGTAACTTCGGTTTTGCCGGTGAGATCGAAATCGTCGATAAAGGCATCAATGCTAAAATGAATGAGATGCAGGCGGCCTACGGTCTTCTGCAGCTCAAGTATGTTGATCGTGCGATTTCGCACCGGGCGCAAATGGACGCACTGTATCGCGAATCCCTGGCTGATGTATCCGCTGTGGCTCTGCCGTCAATTGCGGCCCTCGATCGGCATAATCATTCCTACTTTCCGGTGCTGATTGAGAATGGGCGCGACGAGCTATACCGCGCACTCAAAGATAGCGGTGTGCTCTGTAGGCGCTACTTCTATCCGCTGCTCAGCAATCTCGATATGTATCGTGGGTTGGCGAGTGCCGCGCGTGACAAACTGCCAGTTGCCAACCGGATGGCGGAGCAGGTTTTGTGTCTGCCGATGCACGCAGAGTTAACAGCCTCCGATGTGCAGCGGGTGGTCAGCATCATTAAGAAGGAGCTTGTCTGATGCGCGATATTGTTATCTATGGTGGTGGCGGCTTTGCCCGAGAGGTGTTGCAAGTACTGCTCGATATAAACGCGCAGCAGCCCACCTGGAAAATCCTTGGCTTTCTGGTTGACGAAGATTATCGCGAAGAAAACGTCATTCAGGGCTTGCCAGTGCTTGGCGGTGCCGAATGGCTGGCGGGGAAGGCGGGGCATGCCGTTGTTGTGGCTAACGGGGAATCCCGTCATCGCTTGGCCATGGTTGAACGCCTGGAAGGGATGGGCGAGTTTGATTTTCCAGTATTGATTCATCCCCGTGCGTGGCTGGGTCGCAACATCAAGCTGGGACCAGGCTGTATTGTGTGCGCGGGCGTCGCTATGACGACGGACATTTATGCAGGCATGCACGTCAATATCAACATAAACGCCACCGTCGGCCACGATTGTAGGTTCGAGGATTTTGCAACTGTCAGCCATGGGGTCAATGTATCCGGCAATGTCCGCGTCGGCGAAGGCGTGGAATTGCTGGCAGGCAGTGTAGTCATACCCCATGTGGAGTTCGGCTCTTGGTCCAAGCTCGCTGCCGGCGCTGTGGCGCTGTCCGATATCCCGCCAGAATCGCTGGCGGTTGGCGCACCCGCCCGCGTGGTAAAGCAACTGGAAAGGCCGGCATCGCGATGAATTGTATTATCTGCGGTGCTAAAACAGCGTTTTTTTTAAGTAAGCACTTTCACGAGTTTGATCTAGGAAGAGTGGACTATAGCCGTTGTAGTGACTGTGGTTTTGTACTGTCCGATACTCACGCCCAGATGAGCGAAAGACGCTGGGAAGGGCTGAACCGTGACTTCCATGAAAGCTATCAGGGCAGTGACGACAATCCTGTTGACCCGCGCTGGCTTCCCCGATTGCGTGCTCAAGCGCAGGCATTGCAAGCAGCAAATGATGCGGGTTTGCTGCCTGCGGGGCGCCGCCTGGACTATGCCTGTGGCGACGGCAAGCTTTCCGAGATGCTTGCAGAGTCATCAGATATCAGCCTTGAGTGCTATGATCGCTATATGCATGCGCCTCATTATCTTCAGGACGGCGTTATGCAGCCTGGAAGCTTTGACTTTGTAATCAGCACATCGGTATTCGAGCACCTTCGAAGCCGGGAAAGTCTGGAAAGTATTCGTAGCCTGCTTGCGCCCCGTGGCGTAATGGGTATGCACACACTGGTCTGCGAGACTGTGCCCGAGAGCGCTGACTGGTTTTACTATCTGGCAGTACATTGCGCTTTCTACTCAAATCGAAGTATGGAGCTATTGCTGCAGCAGTGGGGTTATCGAAGCTCGCTGTATCATCTGCCATCGCGATTGTGGTTCTTTTTCGAAGAAGATTTTGAGACGATTGAAGCGCAATTTAAAAGCCTGAATGCGCGTATGCCGGGTGAATGGTTTGGTCAATCCGGCTTTGTCGATTATTGGAAATAGCACATGTTTGGTAAAAAGGCGCAGGAAAAGCTCGCTCGGCGTATGCAGCGCAGCAATGAGTTTATGCTGCGTGAAATCAGCGACGGTTTAGACAGCATACGCAGTGCTCAGGATATTCCCCTCGAGCTCTACGATGGTTTCTGGCGCGCTCGGGAATCACTTGAATATCAGGCCGCGTTTACGGAAAGTGAGCCTCTGGTTTCCATCTGTACGGCTACCTTTAACCGACCAGACATTTTGCTGGAACGTACACTCCCGTCGGTGTTGAACCAGAGCTATAAAAATATTGAGTATATTGTGGTCGGTGATGGTGTTGATGAGCAGGCATATAAAAGCTTGCTGGAGATCGATGACCCGAGGTTTCACTTCGTCAACCTGCCAGAGCGTGGTCAGTATCCCCTGAACCCGGAGTTGCGCTGGATGGTTGCGGGCGGCGTTCCACTTAACAAGGCACTTGAACTATCTCGTGGGCGGTTTGTTACCCATCTGGATGATGACGACGCCTATGCCAGTGATCGCATCGAAAAGCTGGTGAATTTTGCGCAGTCACAAAAGCTGGATTTTATCTGGCATCCTTTTTACACAGAGACCGAGTCGGGTGATTGGCAGGTCAACGAAGCCCAGCACTTTACTCATGGGCAGGTCACAAACTCCGGCGTTTTCTACCACCAGTGGCTTAATACGCTGCCCTTCGACTTGCAGTCATACCGATATCGCGAGCCGGGAGACTGGAATCGCTTTCGCAAATTCAAGCATCTTGGTGTAAATGCAGCGCGATTTCCTGAGGCACTCCTATATCATTATCGGGAAGGTAGCCAGAAGGCATCTTCAAACACTTTCTAGTACAGGGACACTCAATGAAAATTTCGTCGATATTCAGATCTGAGAAATCAAAACTTGAGAAGAAAAAAATGAAGGCTCTGAAAAAGTGGTCTGATGTGGACTACTGTGCTCCCAGTCCGCATTTTATCAAGCAGGCTTGTGTTCTGCGAAATGGTCGACGTGGTGCCCAGTGGGTTGAAACAGGTACTTTTCTTGGTGAAACAACCGAGCTTTTGGCAGATCATGGCAGTCATGTCATCAGTCTAGAGCCCGCAGAGTCGCTTTACCTTCGTGCAAAAGAGAAGTTTAAAGACAACCCAAAGGTGACTTTGCTGAATGCGGCCAGTGAGGATGTTTTCCCGCAACTGTTGCAAGATATTCAGGGGGAGGTGAATTTTTGGCTAGATGGACACTATTCGGCAGGGGACACCTTTCAGGGTGATTTGGATACACCTATAGTTGATGAGCTCTCGTGTATAGAAAAAAATCTTGGGAATTTCGATAGGCTGGTCGTGCTCGTAGACGATGTCCGCTGCTTTAATCCTGCTCTACCTGAGTACTCTCAATATCCTTCGTTGAATTATCTGGTGGAGTGGGCGAACCGTTGTTCTCTTGATTGGCATATTGAACACGATATGTTCGTTGCGAAAAGTGATTAGAGCTTATTGTCGATCTGCGTACTGATAATCCGAGAAAGCTTCTGTGCCCCCTTGTGATTAAGGTGGTCACCATCGTAGAAATCTTCTTCTGTAAATCGATCGTCGGCAAACAGATCAATAAATTCTACGTGCTCCTGTCCTGCAAGCCTGGCGAGAAACTGCCGGGTATGCTGCATGCGCCCCTTGTCTACCGCATGCCGATAGCTCTCCCAGGCCGGTGGGATGAAAAGCAGAACCTTGATGTTTTGCTTTTTGGCTGTCTCCAGCATGGCGAGTAGGTCGAGGCGAGGTTGGTTGCGCTGCGGAACGGCCGCGTGTCGCGCGGCGGCTTCCGCGCCTGATGTATCCAATCCGGCCGGAGTTTGCTCAACGAATAGTTCGCTCCATCCCAGTGTATTGACCGTCAGCGGTGAGGTGCCTCTTTTACGGTAGCGTTTTGTTTGCTCAAACATCTGCCCCGCGTCGTTGTGATACAGCGTGCTATAGTTTTTCAGTTCGAGCCATTCGCTGGCGTCGAGTTCCTTCCAGTAACCCAGGTAGTGCACATAACGTTGTTTGCGCCAGGCTTCAATACCATCTTCGAGTGAATAACCCAAGGAGAAAAAACCAATAGGCAAGACTATGGCCTTGAGCTTCGGTAGGCGTGGCAGATAGCGTTCAAATAGATAACGGTCGTAACTCAGTGACTGGCTTGTCAAAGCGAAGTTAAATGCCCTTTGTGAAAAGTGCTCGGGATTCAGTCCAAAGAGACTGTGTGAGCTTCCCAGTATCAAGACTTCGGTGTCCGTTCGCTGTTCGAGCAGTTGCCGGTGTTTGTAGGAGTAATCGTTCGGGACCTGTCGCACCCAAAGCTCGCCGCCAATCAGGAGAGTGGATGCAAGCGCGAGAAAAAGGCCGGTTCTTACTATAAATTTTTTCATCGGCTAGAACTGGAAGTAAATAAATTGCTGGGTGTCACCGCCGCCCAGCATGGCGCTGCTGAAAATCGCCAGATAGGCGCACCAGCGTACAGGTGCAAACTTAAAAGGTGCGCGCAATGTTCGACTGAGTGCGGAGTCGGGTCGTTCCTGTGTTGTTTCATAAAGTAGAAGTGCGCCAATGGCGTACATCAGGAGCAGCGGTACCGGCTCGGCCTGAACGAGCCACGACGTTGATAGCAGCCGTGAAAGATACTCCATGGCTGAATCGATTGAGCTTGAGCGGAAAAATATCCACGTCAAACAGGTTATTACGTAGGTGATAGCGATATTGAACAGAGGGTAGCGAAAGGGACCGTGAGCGGTACCGATACTGTTTCGTATGGCCGTGTAGGCGACGACATTAATGCCGTGTATCAGCCCCCAGAGCAGGTAGATTTCGTGGGCGCCATGCCACAGTCCGCTGATCAGGAAAATTGTGAGCAGGTTGCGGTAGGTGGTGAATTTTCCATGGCGACTGCCGCCAAGGGGGATGTAGACGTAATCTCGAAACCAGGACGAGAGTGAGATATGCCAGCGGTTCCAGAATTCTGCGGGGTTCTGGGCAAAAAAGGGCCGCCGGAAATTCAGCATAAGGTCCATGCCAAACAGGCGTGCTATACCGCGTGCCATATCCGAGTAACCAGAGAAATCGCCGTAGATCTGGAAGCCAAACAGGATCGTACCCAGAGCCAGTGTTGGCGCGGAAGCCGTCTGGTAGTTACTGAAAACCGCGTCAACGTAAGGCGCGCAATTGTCGGCGATGACCACTTTCTTGAAGAAGCCCTGGGCGATTAGTTGTAGTCCTTCACGCCCCTGCTCGTAAGTAAATTGCCGGGCGCGCTTGAACTGGGGCAGCAGGTGGCGGGCTCGCTCGATTGGCCCTGCTACCAGCTGGGGAAAAAAACTGACATAGGCGAAGAAAGCAATGGCGTTGCGTTCGGGCTTGAGCTTTCGATGGTAGACGTCGAGCGTATAGCTGAGGGTCTGAAAGGTGTAAAAACTGATGCCAACCGGAAGCACGATTGACAGCGACGCGGGTGAAAGTTCGACCCCAATGCCGTGGAAGGCGGTCACCAGGCTGTCGACAAAGAAATTGTAATATTTGAAAAAGCCCAGCAGGCCGAGATTGACGATAAGGCTTAGTGCCAACCAGCAGCGACGCGGTGCTGGCTTTTCAGATCGGCTTAGGGCTAGACCTACAGCATAATCCGCTGTCGAGCTGAGTAGTATCAGCCCGAGAAAGCGCCAGTCCCACCAGGCGTAAAAACCGTAGCTTGCGCAGAGTATTAGCAGGTTCTGGCTGGAAATATAGTGCCGCGGTATCAGCCAGTAAAGTGCAAACACCAAGGGTAGAAAGAGCGCGAATTCCAGAGAGTTAAACAGCATAAGATTTATCGGCTGGTTTTATGGCATTCCACAATAATTTCCTGGTGAAAAGGCCTGCACTCCAGCTTGTCGAGATCCGGATGGTCGCTCTTTCGCCACTCGACGCTTTTGATTTCTGTGAAGCCGCACTCTCGAAGTAATTCAAATAGCTCGTTTTTGTTGTAGACGAATTCATGCCCCCAGTTGCGCATGCCTTCGTTAACCATCTGGCAGGGGGTCGCGGGGAGCCATTCGACGTCTGCCCAGTCACGCAAACGCTCCTGCTGATAGGCGGCGATCAAGGCATCGAGGTCAGGGGTCGATAGGCGTAATATGCCACCGGGCCGCAATGCGTCGTGGCAACTGAGTAACAGTTTTCGAGCTCTAGGCTTGGGAATGTGTTCGATAAAATGTTCGCTGAAGATAAGCTCGACACTATTGCTCGCAATGGGCAGGGCTTTGCTCAGGTCCCACTTTATCACCTCCGCGGGACCTTCGAGGTCGACGTTGTGCCAGTTATTCAGGACGTGGTTGCCACAGCCTAGATGTAGCCGTGTCGCGCCAGTTAATGCCTTGCGGGCGTGAATTTTGTTGCATTTGCGTTGCAAGCGCGCGACTGGTTTGAAGAGAACTGGCGGCAAAATGGCGCGGCAAATCGTGGATACAATTTTTGCTGGGGTCATGGGGTGTCCAATTGAGGAGCAAGCGTCATCCCGGGAATCCGGTGGCCAAACACGGCCAGCTTGATCACGCCATATGCTGAGTAAGGTTGTTTTAGAGCCTGGAGTTTTGTGGCCGTCTATTCGATGCGTTCGTCGTACGATCCCTGCCACTCTCGTTATTGGCTGACTTTGCAAATATCCAATGCTTGAGCATTCTACGCAGCAATTTCAAGTCGAAATCGCATTTGCGAATATTGCGGAAGGCAGCCTGTGCTAGTGTGCTATCGCCGGTACGCATGGCCCTTCTGTAAAAGCGCTTTGAATAACTGCTAACAACGCGCCGATAATCGGGGTGACTTTCATAGTTTGCGAGAGTCTCGAGAATGGCGTTATACATATACGCCAGTTTCTTCGAGGTGTTTTTACGGTGGGAGCGAAACTTGACCAGTGGCTCGCTGAGGTTATGGAGAGTATCGCCTTGCTCCGTAAGTTTGAGTGCTAAATAAAGGTCCTCGAGTCGAATCGACTCATTGTAGCCGCCGATCATCCTCAGTGCGCGCGTTCGATACATAGCCGATGAGGCTACGAAGGGCAGGCCTCGACCCGTGAAAAAGTCGGAGAAGCCAAAATCTGCTTCTGCTGCCGGTGGTTGTTTGTCAACCAGGTGGCTATTTTCGTCAATGATTTGTGCCGCACCCGTGCAGCCAACGCTTTCCGGGTGGGTCGCCAGGTAGCTTGCCTGGCGCAGTGTTTTACCGGGCAGTGCAAGGTCATCTGAGCCCAGCACGCAGAAAAACTCACCTGTCGCGAGCGAGAGCGCTTCGTTCAGAGTGGCCGTAAAGCCTCGGTTTTCAGTCTGCTTGAAGAAGAAGCCGTAGTCGTTCGCCAGTCTACGCAGGATGCTGGCACTGCGGTCACGGGAACCATCGTCAAAGCAAAGCAGCTCAATGTTGTGGTAGTTCTGTTCTAGAACGCTTAGCACGCAACTTTCGATATAGCGCTCGTGGTTGTGGCAGGAGATAACATAGGTTACCCGAGGCTGCAGTGTGTCAGCCCGGATCGACTGGCTGTTCGAAGTAGTATCCGAAAAAGGTATGACTGCCTGGTTTAGCATTTATATTAGGGGCCTTGTGCCGGACATTTGAGCTCTGTACGGGGTGATGGCGAGTTTAGGATTGGTAATTTTACCGAGTGTCTATGATTTATCTATAGTTTCTGGTGGGCATAGTGCCTATCAGTCCACATTTGTGGGTATTTTTTGCCGCTACAATATACTTTGGGCTAATGTGTTGCGTTGCTGGCGAGGCATCTTTGCCAGCGCAACTCTCCCTATCCAACCGTATAGTGACTAGATTTTGACCGTTTTTGTCGCTACACTCCCCCGTCGATTTCAGTAAGATACAACGTCTTTAGGTTCACAACCCCTCGGCATTGCTGCCGAAAAAGCCGCTACTGGCTGTGCAGGGGATAACAAATTCAAGCCAGTATCGGATATGCGTTCAGAGCAGCTAGCCAAATCCCAGCAGGCGCGGCCCCAAATTGCCGACGTCGTGCCCATCGCCGAGGGGCTTCATCAGCACTCGCTTAAGGTCTGTATCCTCGGATACCGCAGTCATCCCTTTGGGGGCGGGCAGGGTATCTATATTCGCTATCTCAGCAAAGCCTTGCTGGAAGCGGGTCACGAGGTAGATGTTATTTCCGGGGAGCCTTACCCCCATCTGGATGAAGGCGTGCGGCTGATCAAAATGCCGGGCCTGAATCTGTTTGAAAATGGGTTGGCGTCACTGCGGCCGCATCACCTGACCTCGGCCACGAATATTATCGAGTGGACCAGCAAGCTTACCGGTGGTTTCGCCGAGCCCTACTGTTTTGGCCGGCGGGTAGTGAAGTATCTGCGAAAGCACGGCCGCCACTACGACATTATTCATGATAATCAAAGTCTTAGCTGGGGCATGTTGCAGCTTCAGGATGAAGGCTTCCCCCTGGTGACGACCATCCATCACCCGATCACCAGCGACCTGGATATCGCCCTGAATGCGGCGCGCAATGCCTGGCAGCGCTTTTTGATTCGCCGCTGGCATTCCTTTATTACCATGCAGCGTAAGGTTGCACGGCAGCTGCGCAATGTGGTGACGGTGTCGGAGTGCTCGCGGCAGGATATCGCCGAGGCTTTTGAAATCGCACCGGACAGTATTGATCTGGTCCACTGCGGCATCGACACGGATGTGTTCCATCCCATGCCTGATGTGGTGAAAAAACGCTACCGGCTGATGGCTACCGTGTCGGCCGATGCGCCGCTGAAGGGCGCTCACTACCTGATTAACGCCCTGCCGGCTCTGGTTGAGCAATTTCCCGATTTGGAGCTACTGTTGGTCGGCAAGCCCAAGCCGGGCGGTTCCACCGAACGACTGATCGAGCGCCTTGGCTTGTCTGAGCGCATTCGCTGTGTCACCGGTATCAGCACTGAAGAACTGGTTCGCTACTACAACGAAGCAGAAGTAGTCGTGGTGCCATCGGTTTACGAGGGCTTTGGCTTGCCGGCGGGCGAGGCGATGGCCTGCGGTACGGCAGTCGTTTCCAGCAACGGCGGGGCACTGCCGGAAGTGGTGGGGGATGCCTGTATACAGGTACCGGTGCGTGACAGTGCGGCGATCGCGGATGCGGTAGCGCGTTTATTCGATGATGCCGAGCTGCGTGAGCAGATAGCTCGCGCAGGCCGCACGCGTATGGAAGAGATTTTTTGTTGGCGCAAAGCTGCGCTGGAAATGACGGACTTTTACTGGAAGGTCATCGATCGTGCAAACCGTTGACTTCAAACACTTTATTCTTCAATCCGGCGACCGCGTGCTCGACCTTGGCTGCGGTGAGGGTCGACATGTGATTTCGGCCTTTGTGGAGGCCGATGTTACGGCCGTGGGGGTGGATCTCTGCCTGAAAGACCTGCAGACCGCGAAAGCAAAATTTGCCGATTTCGCCGAGCCTGGCAACGAGGTCAAAGGTTTTGGTCTCAGTCAGGCCAACGCCCTGCAATTGCCGTTTGCCGACAACACCTTTGACAAGATTATCTGCTCCGAGGTTTTGGAGCACATCCCGGATTACCGGTCTGTGCTGAAAGAGATCGAGCGCGTGCTCAAGCCGGGTGGCCTGTTTTGCGCAAGCGTGCCGCGGGCCTGGCCGGAGCGCATCTGCTGGGCGTTGAGTGAGGCCTACCACAAGGTGGAAGGCGGTCACGTGCGGATCTTTGATGCCGGCAAGTTGCGCGGGCAGATCCAGGCGCTGGGTTTTCAGTTCTATCATCGCCACTGGGCGCACGCACTGCACGCCCCGTTCTGGTGGTTGAAGTGCCTGTTCTGGAAAAATCAGGACAACAATTTTCTGATTCGCCAGTATCACCGCCTGCTGGTCTGGGATCTGCTGAAGCGACCGCGTACCACACAAGTGCTGGAACGGGCCTTGAATCCGGTCGTGGGCAAGAGCGTGGTGATGTATTTTCGCAAACTGGCTGACGCTCAGGGGGCGGCGCAATGAGTGGCGTTTTCCTGAGCAAGGGCTTGTTCCCCAAATCCTTTTTTGACTCAACCGTCGGTTTTATCAAACACGTTCAGCGCCCCGACGGATTGATCCCCTGGTTTGAGGGGGGGCACGCAGACCCCTGGGATCACGTAGAAGCGGCCATGGGGCTGAGTATCGGCGGTGAATACGATGCTGCTGAGGCGGCCTACGACTGGCTTGCCGAAAATCAATTGGCCGACGGCAGCTGGTGGGCGGCCTACCGCGACGGTGAAGTCGAAAACCGTGAGCGGCGGGAAACCAATTTTGTCGCCTACGTTGCCACCGGCGTTTGGCACCACTACCTGATCACCCGTCGCGACGGTTTTCTGCGTAGGCTATGGCCGGTTGTTGATAAGGCGATAGGCTTTGTAGTGTCGCAGCAGAGCCGTCACGGCGATATCAACTGGGCTGTCGATACCGATGGTCAATCGATGGAAGATGCGCTGGTGACGGGCTGCAGTTCTATCTACAAAAGTCTGGAGTGCGCGCACAATATTGCCGTTACCTTGGGCGAGAATAGAGCGCATTGGTTAACGGCGCGCGAGCGCCTGGGTGATGCCCTGCGCAACAAACCCGAGCGTTTTGACCGCACCTGGGAAAGCAAATCGCGTTACTCCATGGACTGGTTTTACCCGGTCTTGTCCGGGGCCTACCCCAAAGCGCGTGCCAAAGAGCATTTGCAGAAGCGCTGGTCGGAATTTGTCGAGCAGGACATGGGTTGTCGCTGCGTTGCTGATGAGCCCTGGGTGACCGTAGCCGAGTCCTGCGAGCTGGTCATGGCCCTGCTGGCTGCTGGCGATCACGCCCGCGCGGTAACGGTATACAGCTGGTTGCACCAGTGGCGCCTGAAAAGCGGCGAGTACTGGACCGGCTATCAGTTTGTCGAAGATCTGATGTGGCCAGATGAGAAGCCCACCTGGACTGCGGGGGCTATCCTGCTGGCGGCCGATGCGCTGACTGAACACACCGCTGCCCACCATCTGTTTAACCGGGTTTCGCTGCTTGAAACGGAATCTGTTGAATCACTGGATGTAGAGCGGGCTCACTGAGCTGGCTCGAACCGCTAGGGCTATCTTCGGTCGAGGTTGTCGACTTCAATAATGGGCAGGTCAACGCTGCCGAGAACCGTCGCCGCATTACCGTCCCAGTTGGTCCCGACGCCGCCGCTGCCAATAGGGTGGTTTTCGTAGATATCGTGCTTGCCATACAGCAATACCCCCACGCGGTCACCAAACTCCAGTTTTTCCGCAACCGCCACCAGCTCGATGGGCTCCGGTGTTGCCCCCGTTCGATTATCCGATGACAGCACCGGCTGGACCTGATCATCCACCAGATAAACCTGATTGTTTCTCTGTATGCCGATGCCGATAAAAACACCGGCAGCATTGGGGCCGGTGAACGGCGTCGGGTCGGAGTTGAAAGGGGTCGCGGAGACCGCTAGCCGGGCAATCGGGGTGCCGAGCAGAATCTGATTGGTCTGGGTAATGGTTTGGCTCAGGGCGAAAAACAGTGCTTCGTTGGCGGGTGAGCGCACATTGTTTTCGCTGCTTCCGGTTACCGTGGCTACAGGCGAAATCGCGACCCGATGTGCCGATGTGGCCGGCGCTACATTGGTGACGTGCACGCCCGTCTGATTGTCCAGCGCGACACAGATGTCAGGCAGTGCTACCGCAGCGCGCTTATAGAGTTTCTCGTCAAACCAGCGGCGAATAGTGGTGATAGCGTCAATGCTTCCGCAGTAGGCCTGCCCTATGGGCCCCTGAGAACCCGCGCCGGAGCGAACTGCGCCGTGCCCGCTTTCGTGAGCAATGATTTTGACGTCACCGCCGGCGCTGCTCAGGTAGCGATGCATATCAAGGGCTTCGTTCAGCGGAAATAGCGTGTCGCGCACACCATGGAGGATCAAGGCATCGACCTTTGGCATCTGGAAAGTAGCGTCGGCTTCGTAGGACGCAAGGCTGTTGTCGAAAAATAGGGACTCGGTGACTCGAGCATCATTAATCTCTCGGGAATCGTCCAGTCGGACTTGCGTGCAGGCCAGTTCCATTTCTACTGATAGCTCAGCGCCGTCGTCTTCAATGGCCTTGTTACAGATGCCAATCAGCCAGGCTTTTTTTAGGACTCCGTTTGGTGCTAGAGCCGTTGTTAGATTGTGCCAGGTCATGGAAGGCACGATCGCATCAATGCGCGGGTCTTCTGCCGCCAGCATGGGTTGAAAGGCTCCGCCGTAGCTACTGCCAAGCAGTCCGATACGGGGGTCGCCATCGTCAGTCAACAGGTTGAGGTTATCCACCCCCCACTGGACAACGGCTTTGGCGTCTTCGATTTCAAAGTCCGGCGACATGCCGTGACTGCCCCCTTCTGAACCTTCGTCGCCATCATCGCCATTGCGGCCAAAGCCGCGTTGATCAAAAGAAATAATGGCATAGCCTGCTTCGCGCAGGGCAACGAGTTGGGATTCAACCTGAGCACCATAGGCTATCGGTGACGATGCGGTTGCGGGCTCCATGGCGCGAAGTTCGTCAGACGAGACTCTGCTGCCGCCCCATCCATGGCTATTAATAATCAGCGGGTAAGTCTTTCCCTCCCGGTGCTCATCGGGAAGAAAAAGGGATGCGGTGATCGCTGTGGTCGGGTTGCCGTTACTGTCATTTGGCGTAGGCGAGTGAATGATGATTTCGCGCGTAAGCCGTTCGGCAATCTCGTCGCGAGAGTCTGAATCGCAGCCGCCTGTTAAGGCTGTCAGAATAAGAGTGACTGCCGACATTAGGCGGAAATACAAACGACTTTCTATTGGCTTTGAATGCATTCTGACGAGTATAGACGCCCAGCCATGCAGTAAAGTACTGTCAAAATCGGTAGTAGTAAACTATTTGAAAATGCTGATAAGCTTAAAGTAACTAGTGGGTCGGGTGCAGAGTCTTGAGGCTGCTTTGCTAGTCGCCAATTGCCGTGTCAAATGCGCTTTAGTAAGGCCAGTGAGGAGGTTCGCACGTTCAGCCTAAACAAACCGGATGCCAGTGCCAGCCGGTAAATGGCGATAGGGGCCTGCCCCCCATTTTCCGGCTCGTCAAACAGGTCGTGGATGGCGAGGATGCCACCGCGCAGGATATGCCCGGCCCAGCAGCGATAATCACTCAGTGCCGCTTCCAGGCTGTGGCCACCGTCGATAAAGACCATGGCAAGCGGTGTCTGCCAGTGACGCGAGGCCACCTCTGAGCTGGCAACGATGGGTACTACCGTATCGTGCAGCCTGGCCGCGGCGATATTGCGCCGGAACTCGCCAAAACTGTCAAACTGCGCTTCGCTTTCGTCGTACAGCTCCGGGTCGTGAAAAAACTCTCCTTTCTGGTGCTCTTCCGAGCCGCGGTGATGGTCTACCGCGTACAGAATACTGCCCTGCCGCTGACAGGCGCTGCCCAGTACAACAGTGGATTTGCCGCAGTAACTGCCAATTTCCAGTACCGGGCCGCGGTTGGCCTGGGCCAGCGCAGCGTCATACAGCGCTGCGGCTTCATCGTCCGCCAGAAAGCCTTTGATTGATTCAATATTGAGCGGCAAATCCATGAGATACCCGGTAGTGGTTGCGAAAGGCAGGGCACATTAACCAATTTCGCCCCGAGCGGCAACGGTGATTCGGGCCAGCCGTATGCTATGATTTGCCCCCTCTGAATAAGGAAGGTCTGCATGAAATTACATATGCCGCGATTTGATCAGTCCCGCGTTCTGGTGGTGGGTGATCTGATGCTGGATCGCTACTGGCATGGCAATACGTCCCGGGTTTCGCCGGAGGCTCCGGTGCCGGTGGTGGATGTAAAGCAGATCGAAGACCGCCCGGGCGGCGCGGGCAACGTGGCCCTCAATATCGCGGCGCTTGGCAGTGCCTCAGTGCTGTCCGGGATTGTCGGTCGTGACGAGGCCGGCGGCGTGTTACAGCAGCGTCTGGAAGCCGCGAATATTCTCTGTCAGCTTCAGGTATCGCCAACGCATCCGACTATTACCAAACTGCGAGTCATTTCCCGCCATCAGCAACTCTTGCGGCTGGATTTTGAAGACCCCTTTATGCCGGATGACGCCGAGGCACTGTCAAAAACCGCATTGGCGGCGATGAAAGATGCGAAAGCACTGGTGATCTCTGACTACGCCAAAGGCGCTTTACAGGATCCTCAGCCGCTGATTCAGGCGGCGCGTTCGCAGGGCATCGCCATACTGGTCGACCCGAAGGGCACGGATTTTCGCAAGTACCGGGGGGCAACACTGCTCACCCCCAACCTTCATGAATTCGAAGCCATCGTCGGCAAGACCACCAGTGAACAGGATCTGGTGGAAAAGGCCCAGTCGATGATTCACGAGCTGGAATTGCAGGCGTTGCTGGTGACTCGCGGTGAATACGGCATGAGCCTGATTCGTCCCGGCGAGCCGGAATTTCATTTGCCGGCTCGGGCACGGGAAGTGTTTGACGTAACCGGTGCCGGGGATACGGTGATATCGGTGCTGGCGGCGGCGCTGGGCGCCGGAGACGATCTGCCCAATGCGGTGGCGCTGGCCAACCTGGCCGCCGGCATTGTGGTCGGCAAACTGGGCACGGCGGCGATCAGTGCGCCGGAGTTGCGTCGTGCGGTGCAGCGGGAACAGGGCAGCGAGCGCGGTGCCGTTACCGTCGATCAGCTGCAGCTGGCGTTGGAAGATGCCCGTGCTCACGGTGAGCGTATTGTGTTTACCAATGGCTGTTTCGATATTATTCATGCGGGGCACGTGGGCTACCTCGAGCAGGCCCGCAAACTGGGAGACCGGCTGGTGGTAGCGGTCAACAGCGACCAGTCTGTTACCAAGCTCAAGGGGCCCGGGCGACCCATCAATCCTCAGGATCGACGCATGGCGGTGCTGGCGGGTCTTGAAGCGGTGGACTGGGTTGTCTGTTTCAATGACGATACCCCAGAGCCGCTGCTGGAAGTGCTCAAGCCGGAAGTGCTGGTCAAAGGCGGCGACTACGACAAGGAGGGTGTGGTCGGCTGGCAGATAGTTGAAAGTTACGGTGGTGAAGTGAAAGTGCTGTCATTTTTTGATGACTGCTCCACCACGGCCATAGTAGAAAAAGTGCTGGAAAAAAACCGGCCAAAATAATCAGCTCAGGGGGCCGCATGTCTTTCTACGAGCAACATATCCTGCCGCATGTTATTGATTTCGCCTGCGGCGACAAAGTCATTATGGAGCAGCGTCAGCACGTGCTGGCCGCGGCCGAAGGCAGGGTTCTTGAGGTCGGCATGGGCAGCGGGCTGAATCTGCGCTACTACAATCCGGATAAAGTGGATTTCGTGTGGGGGCTTGAGCCTTCGGACGGTATGCGCAAAAAGGCGCAAAAAAACCTTCAGCAGTCTCCGGTGCAGGTGGAATGGCTCGGCCTGCCGGGGGAAGAGGTTCCCCTGGACAGTCACAGCGCCGACACGGTTGTGCTGACTTTTACCCTGTGTACCATCCCGGATTGGGAAACCGCACTCAAGCAAATGAAACGCGTGCTCAAACCTGGGGGCAAGCTGCTGTTCTGCGAGCACGGTGCGGCTCCCGATGAGACCGTTGCTCGCTGGCAAAATCGCGTTAATCCGCTGTGGAAGAAGATTGCCGGCGGCTGTCACTTGAATCGGAACATCCCTGAACTGATAAGTCAGGCCGGCTTTTCCATTCGCGAGCTGGAGGCCGATTACCTGCCAAAAACACCGCGAATTGCAGGCTTCCGCTACCGGGGCTTCGCTCAGTAATGGGTAATCTTTTCTGCTACGGAACACTGATGTATCAGCCGCTGCTGCGGGCTCTGGTAGAAAGAGAGCTGAGCGTTGAAGAGGCTGTGCTCGACGGTTACAGCTGTCTGGCCGTAAAAGCGGCGGCCTATCCGGCAATCGTCGCCGACGAAAATGGGCGCGTAGTCGGGCAGTTGGTGCGCAATATTCCTCCTGGCGCCTGGCAGCGAATTGATCGCTATGAAGGGGAGTACTACCGCCGTGAGGAGGTAGAGGTGACCCTGACAGACGGTTCAACCGCAGAGGCTGGAACCTACGTTATCAGGCCGCGCTACCGCTCCCGGCTCAGTCGGCGAACCTGGCAGTACGGCCCGGACGCGGAGCGCTATGCAAAAGCTCAGTGTGAAGCGCTGATGCAAGGGCGGGCATGATTGGGGATCTGAAGCCCGGGCAGCACGAACTGATCGGCGATATTATTGCCGATGGCTTTGCCGACGACCCGGTCAATTGCTGGGCCTTTCGCAACACTGCTGTGCTGCGCCCGCTGTATACCCTGATGGCGAAAGACCTCTACCTGCCGCAGGGTTTTGGTCACCATCTCGGCAATCAGGCCGGCTCGCTCTGGCTGCCCCCGGGCGTGAGCAAACACTTTGGCTTCTGGTCAACCTTGAACATGGCCCGGCACATTGTCGGCAAGGGTGGCTTAAGAGCTGCTCGCAATGCCTTTCGAATCGACGACCTGATGACGCGCAAGCACCCTTCCACGCCGCACTATTACCTGTTTGCGATCGCCACTCGCGCCGATTGCCGGGGCAAAGGCCTGGGTGGGCAATTAATGCGTGCGGCTCTCGAGCGCGTGGATGAGGAAGGGCAGGCGGCCTATTTGGAAAATTCCAAGCAGGACAATATCGGCTTCTATCGCCATTTTGGTTTTGAAATCGTGGAAGAGTTGCGGGCGGCGGATGACGCTCCGCCACTGTTTCTGATGTGGCGTGATCCCCGTTAGCTGTGGTTGGCAGAGATAAGAAACTCGGCATCTGCCCCTTGTGCGAGCGCCGCTGCCAGCTCAGCCTGCATCATCTGATTCCGCGCAAACTGCATCGCCGCACCTATTACCGCAAGCATTTTTCCCGGGAGCAGCTGAACGAAGGGGTATTGATCTGTCGTCAATGCCACAACGGGATACACCGGGTATACGATGAAATGACCCTGGCGAAGCAATTCGCGTCATTGGACGCTTTGCGGGCTGATCCCGGCTTGCAGCGCCACTTCGCGTGGGTCGCACGACAGAAAATCCGGATATAGTACGCTGCTCTGTGGTCTGAACAGGAAGTACCCGATTCTGTCCGCGGAGCGTGAGAAGGATAACAACATGAGAGCAGAGGTCGTTCCAGACGACATCCAGGCGCTGAGGCGCGGCGATGACAGCGCTTTCAGTGCTCTGGTCAGGGCTCATCACAGAGCGCTGCTGGCCACCGCGACGGCGATTGTCGGTATTGATGACGCGGAAGAGGTGGTTCAGAACGCCTGGATCAAAGCGCACAAGGCGCTGCCGGGCTTTGAGGGGCGTTCGGCGCTGCGAACCTGGCTGACGCGCATCGTCATCAACGAGGCTCGTATGTTGCTGCGAAAATCCCGCCGCGAGGTGTCACTTCAGTTGGACGAGGATCAGCACCCGCTGGCCGACCGCTTCCGCGAGGGTGGACACTGGAGCAAACCGCCCGTTACCTGGCACGATGAGTCACCGGATGGCCTGTTGATGCAGCGCGAACTGGCGGATTGTCTCAGCCGATTGCTGCTGGCCATGCCCGCGCCGCAGCGGGCCATGCTCGAACTGCGCGATGCGGGCGGGCTGGAGTTCGACGAAATCTGTAACGAACTGACGATCACCGCATCCAATGCCCGTGTGCTTCTGCATCGGGCGCGCACGCAACTGTTCAAGTTGGTAGATCACTATCAGGAGACCGGGGAATGCTGAAATGCAGGGAGGTCGTACATCAGGCCGACGCCTTGCTGGCCGGTGAGTTGAGCGGTCGTGAGCGCTTTGCACTGCGTATGCACATCATCATCTGCCGCCATTGCCGTCGCTATGTGAAGCAGTTTCGGCATCTGCTCAGGGCGATTCCACGTATGCACGGGCAGGCCAGTGAGAGTGAAGTCAGCAGAGTGATGACGGCGGTTAAAAACGCCGATAAGTCGATGGGAGGTCAATCCAATCCGAGTGGCTGAGCGAGCGCTGGCGCAGTCTGCGAAATCAAAAGAGGTGATATGCAAAACGACGTAAAAGACTATTACGGCAAGCAGCTTCAATCCAGCAGTGATCTTCAGACTGATGCCTGCTGTGATGTCGCGCCCCCGGAATGGTTGAAACCGGTGTTGGGCAAATTGCATCCGGAAGTACTGAGCCGCTATTACGGCTGCGGTTTGGTGGCGCCGACGGTACTGGACGGTATGCGCATCCTCGACCTGGGCAGCGGCAGTGGTCGCGATGTCTACGCCCTGTCGGCTCTCGTGGGTGAGCGGGGTTTTGTCGTGGGTGTCGATATGACGCCCGAGCAGCTCGCGGTCGCCCGCGAACACCAGGACTACCATCGGGAACAGTTTGGCTACGCGCAATCCAACGTCGAATTTCTCGAAGGATATATCGAAAAACTCGACGAGCTTGGTTTGCAGGACGACAGTTTTGATATCGTCATTTCCAACTGTGTAATCAACCTTTCACCGGATAAGGACGCGGTGCTGCGAGAAGTTCACCGGGTGTTGAAACCGGGCGGAGAGTTTTATTTCTCCGACGTTTACTGCGATCGCCGCCTGCCGGATGCGCTGCGCAGTGATCCTGTGCTCTACGGTGAATGTCTGGGCGGCGCGCTGTACTGGAATGATTTTCTGAACCTGGCCAAAGGCAGCGGTTTTGCCGACCCGCGTCTGGTAGAAGATCGCCCTCTTGGCATCAACAACCCGGCCATCGCCGAGCGTCTGGCTCCGGCCGCTTTCTTTTCTGCGACCTATCGTCTGTTTAAATTGAGCGGCCTTGAGCCGGCCTGCGAAGACTACGGCCAAGCCGTCATCTATCGCGGTGGAGTTTCTGGCAGTGACGCGGTGTTTGTGCTTGATGGCCACCACAGGATCGAAAAAGGGCGGGTTTTTCCGGTTTGCGGCAATACCTACCGCATGCTGAGAGAATCTCGATTTGCCCCGTATTTCGAGTTTATCGGCAACTTTGACACCCACTACGGCATCTTCCCGGATTGCGGTGACCTGATGCCCTTTCGCAGGGGCGACAGCGCAGCAGCGGGAGCCTGCTGCTGATGTTGGCGCGAACGAACAGCTGGATTGCCACCGCTGCCGGTGAGCCGCGCGGCTATATCGACACGCCGGCATTGCGCGAGCTCTGGTTTCATACCGGCACCGCCTGCAACCTGAAATGTCCCTTTTGTCTGGAGGGTTCCAAGCCCGGCGATGACCGCCTGCAGTTGATGACGCTGGCGGATGTTAAACCTTTTATTGATGAGGCGGTTGAACTGGGTGTGGAGAACTTTTCCTTTACCGGCGGCGAGCCCTTCGTCGCGCGAGAGTTTCACCTGATACTCGACTACGCCCTGCAGTTTCGGCCCTGTCTGGTGCTGACCAACGGCACGCGGCCAGTGCTGCAGCGCATGGCGCAGATAGAGCCCTTGCGTGACGCTCCCCATCCACTGCGTTTTCGCATCAGTATCGATTACCCGGACCGTGAACGTCATGAGGCAGGGCGAGGCGAAGGCACGTTTAAAGAGTCCTTCGAGGCCTTACAGCAATTGCACGCAAAGGGTTTTGAGGTATCCATCGCCCGGCAGTGGGAGGCAGATGAAAATACTGATCAGGTAGAGGCTGAATTTCAGAAACACTTGCGCGCCTTTGGCCTGCCTGATTCGCTTCGCCTGGTGTCCTTCCCGGACTTTTTGCCGCCGGGCTCGCAGGCCGAGGTGCCGGAGATTACAGAAAACTGCATGACGGAACATCACACCGCAGAAAGCCGGGCCCAGTTCATGTGTGCCTTCAGCCGAATGGTGGTGAAACAGGGCGGAAAACTGGGCGTTTATGCCTGCACCCTGGTTGATGATGACCCGGACTATAATCTCGGTTCGACCCTGAAGGAGAGCCTGGAGCCGCGGGTTATGTTGCGCCATCACCGCTGCTTCAGTTGTTTCAAACACGGTGCTTCCTGCAGCGAAATCTGATTGCAGACCACCTGAGGAGAACGATTCTGAATACGCCCAAGAAACTTCTGCTGGTCTTGCTGCTGATCCTGTCGGGCGGTGCAATATTTGTTTTCGATGTCGGACAGTATCTGAACCTTCAGTATCTGCAGAGTCAGCTGTCGGACATCAGAGCCTATGTCACGGCGGAGCCCCTGATTTCCGGCGCTGTGTTCTTTGCCGTTTATGTGCTGGTGACATCACTGTCGCTGCCGGGGGCGGCGATTATGACGCTGGCAGCCGGCGCGATTTTTGGTTTGCTGAAAGGTGTTGTGCTGGCCTCCTTCGCGGCCAGTGTGGGCGCCACTCTTGCCTTTTTAGTCACGCGCTATCTGTTGCACGACGCGGTGCAGGAAAAGTTTTCAGAACGTTTAAAAGCCATCAATCGCGGCGTCGAACGCGATGGTGCGCTGTATCTTTTTTCCATTCGGCTGGTGCCGATTTTTCCCTTCTTTGTCATCAACCTGCTGATGGCGCTGACCCCTATTCGAACCTGGACGTTTTACTGGGTCAGTCAGGTGGGCATGCTGGCCGGGACCATTGTCTACGTCAATGCCGGTACCCAACTGGCACAGATTTCCTCGCCGGCGGGCTTGCTCTCAAGCGAACTGATTGTTGCTTTCACCCTGCTGGCACTGCTGCCCTGGATTGGCAAGGCGATCGTCAATCGGGTGCAGGCCATGCGCGTGTATCGCGGCTGGCAAAAGCCGAAAACCTTCGATCGAAACCTGATTGTGATTGGGGCGGGTTCCGCCGGCCTGGTCAGTGCCTATATCGCGGCGACAGTTAAAGCCAGTGTGACGTTGATCGAGCGTCACCGTATGGGGGGAGATTGTCTCAATACTGGCTGTGTACCTTCCAAGGCCCTGATCAAAAGCGCGCAGGTGTACCACTTTGCCAACACGGCGCCGCGTTATGGTTTGAAACCGCTCGTGCCGGAAGCAGACTTTGCCGCCATCATGCAGCGCGTGTAGTCGGTCATCAGCCGCATTGAGCCTCACGATTCCGTGGAGCGCTATTCCGAGCTGGGGGTGGATTGCCGCATGGGTGAGGCGAAGCTGGTATCGCCCTGGGAAGTGGAAATCCGCAATGAGAACGGTGAATTGGAGCGTTTGAGCGCGCGCAACATTATTGTTGCCTCCGGCGCCCGGCCTCTGGTGCCGCCGTTTCCTGGCCTGGATGAGGTGGGTTATCTCACCTCCGATTCACTGTGGAATCTTGAAAATAATCCCGGTCGCCTGCTGGTGCTTGGCGGCGGGCCGATCGGCTGCGAGCTGGCCCAGGCCTTTGCCCGTTTGGGGTCGCAGGTAACTCAGGTAGAAATGCTGCCGCGTATTCTGCCCCGAGAAGACGACGATGTGGCACAAGCCGCGACAGAGGGCCTGCGCCGCGATGGCGTTGAACTGCTCACGGGCCACAAGGCGGTGCGCTTCGCCCTGGAAGGCGATGACAAAGTGCTCTACGCCGAACATCAGGGAGGCACAGTCAGGCTGGTGTTTGATGAAGTGCTGGTGGCTATCGGCCGCAAGGCCAACGTGGAGGGCTTCGGGCTGGAAGCGTTGGGCATTGAATCGCGCGACAACGGTACGCTGGCGGTGAATGAGCATATGCAAACCCGCTACCCCAATATCTATGCCTGTGGTGATGTGACCGGCCCCTACCAGTTTACTCATGTGGCAGCGCATCAGGCCTGGTACGCTGCGGTGAACGCGCTGTTCGGGAAGTTCAAAAAGTTCAAGGTCGACTATTCAGTCATTCCCTGGGCGACCTTTATCAGCCCGGAGGTGGCTCGGGTTGGGCTCAATGAACAGGACGCCATTGATCAGGGTGTGGACTATGAAGTAACCCGCTACGGCATTGATGATCTGGATCGGGCTATTGCCGACGGCAGCGATGAGGGCTTTGTCAAAGTGCTTACCGCCAAAGGCTCAGATCGTATTCTCGGGGTGACGATTGTCGGTGCCCACGCCGGCGATCTGATTGCCGAGTATGTGCTGGCGATGAAGCACGGCATTGGCCTGAAGAAAATACTCGGCACTATTCATATCTACCCGACGCTGGCCGAGGCCAACAAGTATGCGGCGGGGGAGTGGAGCAAGGCCCACGCGCCGCAAAAATTGCTGCAGTGGGTAGAGCGCTTTCATCGCTGGCAGCGCTAAGCCTGCTTCAGGTCGACACTGACCGGGCAGTGGTCTGAACCGAAAATATCATTCCAGATCGTCGCATCTTTGATCTGTGTCTTCACCAGTGAGTCGCTGCCGAGAAAGTAGTCTATCCGCCAGCCTACGTTTTTAGCCCGCGCGCCGGCGCGGTAGCTCCACCAACTGTACTTCACTGTTTCAGGGTAAAAATGGCGGAAGGTGTCGACAAAGCCTGCCGCCACGATGTTGTCCATGCCATCGATTTCTTTCTGGGTAAAACCGGCGCTCTTGTTGTAATTGGGTTTGGGGCGGGCAATATCGATGTCGCGGTGGGCCACATTGAAGTCGCCGCACATCAGTACCGGTTTCTGCCGTTCCAGGGTTTTAACGTAGTTTATAAAGTCCCGATCCCAGGTTTCCCGGTAGGGCAGACGCACCAGCTCGTTTCCTGAATTGGGCGTGTAGACCGTCAGCAGGTAAAAACCCTCGAATTCAGCGGTAAGCACGCGGCCTTCTTTGTCGTGTTCCTCGATGCCGATATCGGCGAAAACCCGGATCGGCTCCTTGCGGGTCAGGATGGCCACGCCCGAGTAACCCTTGCGTTCGGCGGAGTTGCTGTATACGTGGTAGCCCTCGACACCTTCCAGGGCGGCCACGACCTGATCATCCTGGGCCTTGGTTTCCTGCAGGCAGAGGATGTCGGCATTCAGGCTGGCCAGTGAGTCGGCAAAGTCCTTTTTCATCACGGCTCGAATGCCGTTGACGTTCCACGAAGCTATCCGCATTTCGCTGAGTCCCCATTTGTTCAAAGCGCGCATTGTACCTCAGCGCGGCGGCGGGGTGTTTTTCTGCAAATGATATTGATAATGGTTCGCGTTTGCGTTTAAATGCGACGGCTTGCTTAGCCTCGAAAGGCAACAGGTTGAAGGCCTGCTGGTTGGTCTGTTCGCCGAATGCGCGATCCCCGATAAGCCCAGTGCCGCATTGACTATCGAGAATGTGACGGATGAAAAGTACATCGCCAGCCTTTACCGGGAGCAGGGCTGCTGCGGTGCGCCGCGTCACAGTCAGCTTACTGTTTCCCGAGTTTTTTGGCGTATATGAGTAATAAACTGCTGTTCCGTATTCACAGCTGGTCGGCCCTGGCGGTCTGCCTGCCGCTGCTTGTGATCTGTCTGACCGGCAGCGTGCTGGTGTTCAAGCACGAAATCGACAGCCTGCTGATGCACGACAAGGTAAGGGTAGAGCCACTGCCGCAGCGGCAGAGTCTCGACACCCTGCGCCATGTGGTGAATGAGACCTACCCCCGCTACGAAGTGGTGGGCTGGAGTTTGTTCGAAGATCCCTCGCGGGCGGACCTTGTGTATGTCATGGCCCACGGCAGCAGCGACTGGTCGTATCTGCTGTTGGATCAGTACCGGGCAGATGTACTGGCGCCGGTGGTCTCCACCACCCACTATCTCACCGACTGGTTGCTGGAGTTGCACTACACCCTGCTGCTGCACGATGCGGGTCTGCTGCTCAGCGGTCTGATCGCGGTTATTCTCTGTCTGCTGGGTATTACCGGCCTGTGGCTGCACCGCAGCTTCTGGAAGAACCTGTTTACCCTGCGCACAAAAGCGCGACGCGTGCTCTACTACAGTGACCTGCATAAACTGGTGGGCGCCTATGCGTCGCCGGTGCTGTTGGTTCTGGGCGTTACCGGCGCTTACTGGAACCTCACCCACTTTGCCCATGAAGTGGAGGAGCATGCCGGCGGTCAGGAGCACTATAAGATGCAGGCGCGGCTCTACAACGACGAGCTGTCACTGCAGGCCATGCACGATCGCAGCGAGCAGGCGCTTCCGGCTTTTGATGCCACCTATATTTCGCTTCCCTGGGAGCCGGGTCAGGGCATACGCTTTTTTGGCGACATCGACAGCTCGAACCCTTTGCTGAGCCAGTACGCCAGTTCGGTTCACTTTGATGCCCAGAGTGGCGACCTGAAAGAGGTTTACGATATTCGCGAGCAGGGTGTGACAGCAAAGACCATTGACAGCTTTCGCCGGCTTCACTTCGGCGATTTTGCCGGGCTGCCGAGCCGCATTATCTGGTGCCTGTTCGGGCTTGCGCCTGCGGTGCTTGCTTTTACCGGCGTCAGTCTGTGGCTGAAGCGACGTCCTCAGCGGCGCCGGGCGGCAGCCAAGGCGCAGGCAAAAGAAAAGGCCGAGCTGGAGTCACCGGCGCAGACGCCCGGCAGCGTGAGTCAGGTCTAAGGGCTGCCAGCCATCGCTGGTTTTTGTCACTCCAGTGCAGGTAGTATGGTGCCCACCAAATAATCATAATCGTGGGTGACCTATGACACGTCTGTTGGTTCTTTCACTTCCTTTTCTGTTGGCCGCGTGCGATGCCCAGCGCGATTTTCCCTGTGAGCCGGTAGATGACCGGGTGCCAATCTGCGGCTTGCAGGCGCCGGAAGATATTGAACCGACCCCCGATGGCAAGCACCTGATCCTGAGTCAGTTCGGCGGTATTACCGGCTCGGACTCGGGCAGCCTGATGTTGTTTGATCCGCAAACCGAAACCACACTGCCGCTGTATCCTTTGGCCAGTCAAACGGCAGAACCGGAGGGCTGGGGCGATGCCGATTGTCCGGGCGCGCCGGGTGCTGCTATTTCCCCTCATGGCATTCATCTCTCCCAGCGCAGCGACGGTCGCTGGCAGTTACTGGTGGTAAACCACGGTGGCCGCGAGTCGGTGGAGTTTTTTGAATGGCGCGATGACAGCTCGCTGCACTGGCAGGGCTGCGTGGTGCTGCCTGATGGCGCCTTCCTCAATGACGTGGTGGCAAGCCCGGAAGGGGGCTTTCTGGTGACCCACATGTTTCCCAAGGACAATATCTGGGCGCTGCTGCGTACCTTCTTTGGCGCGGAACGCGGTCATGTCTGGCGCTGGCGAGAAGGTGAAGGGGTGGATATCCAGCCCGGCAGTCTCGGTTCCTTCCCCAACGGTATTCAGATCAGCAACGATGGCCAAAACCTGTTTCTGAATCTCTACACCAATAACCGCGTGCGCAAAATTGCGCGCGACAGCGGCGAACATCTCGGTGAAGTGGAAGTGGCGCATCCGGATAACAGCAGCTGGTTGCCGGATGGCCGTTTGCTGGTCGCCTCTCATCCGCGCGACAAGCTGGTGCCGGGCCTGTGTGGGGATGTCCATAGCGGCGCCTGCGAATCGCGATTTCAGTTGATCGCCATCGATCCAGAGACCATGGGTGCGGAAACCCTGTTTGACCACAAGGGCGCGCCGATGGGTGCGGGAACCGTGGCAGTGGAGTGGGGCAACTACTGGTTTATCGGCTCTTATGCGGGAGACCGCCTGTTGCGGGTGCCTGCGCCTACCGCCGGTATTGAAGCCGGGCGGTAAAGGCTCGTGAGTAACGCGAACCTGAGGCTCCTTGCGGGGCCGGTACTGGGCGGACTGGCGGTGCTGCTGGGCTGGTCGATGGGGCTCAATCCGCACGCCACGGTTACCCTGGCGGTCACCGCGTTCTGTCTCGGTTGGTGGTTCGCCGAGGCGGTGCCCATCGCCGTGACCGCCCTGATCCCCCTGGCGGTCTTCCCGCTGTTTGGCGTGCTCAGCAAAGCCGAGGTTGCCGAGGCCTATGGCGCCTCCATCGTGCTGCTGATGCTGGGGGGCTTTCTGCTGTCCCGGGCTATGGCCTATCGCGGTGCCCACTACCATCTGGCCCTGATGGCTCTGCACTGGGTGGGTGCCGGCAGCGAGCGCCGTTTGATTGTAGGCTTCATGCTGGCCTCGGCCCTGTTGAGCATGTGGATTTCCAATACCGCCACCACCCTGATGCTGCTGCCGGTGGCGCTGGCCATTCTCGATCGCCTGCAAAGCCCGACGCTGGCGGTGCCCCTGCTGCTGGGTATTGCCTATGCCGCCAGTATCGGCGGTATCGGTACGCCGATTGGCACACCGCCCAATCTCGTTTTCATGCAGGTCTACACCGAGCTGACCGGCGAAGAAGTCAGTTTTCTAGGCTGGATGCGCTGGGGCCTGCCGGTGGTGCTGCTGTTGCTGCCGGTGGCCATGTGGTGGTTGTCGCGAGGCTTGAACAGCGCGCTGTCGGCTAGCTTGCCCGACAGGGAGCCCTGGGATGTGGCGCAAAAGCGGGTGTTGTGGGTGTTTCTGGTCACGGCGCTGCTGTGGATCACTCGCAGTGAACCTTTCGGGGGTTGGTCCGGTTTGCTGAATCTGCCGGGTGCCAACGATGCCACCTTGGCGTTGCTGGCCGGGGCGAGCCTGTTCGCCATCGGCGACGGCAAGGGCGGCAGACTGCTGGACTGGGAGGCAACCAGAGAACTGCCCTGGGGCATTCTGATTCTGTTCGGTGGCGGGATCTGTATTGCCAAGGCCTTTGCCGCTTCGGGGCTTTCCGAGCAGGTCGCCGGAGCGGTAACCGCTCTTCAGCACTGGCCGGTACTGTTGCTGCTAGTGGTGCTCTGTTTCAGCGTGACCTTTCTCACCGAAGCGACCAGCAATATGGCCACGGCCACCCTGTTGCTGCCGATTCTGGGCGCTGCCGCGCTGGGCCTCGGTTTGCCCCCGGCGCTGTTGATGGTGCCGGCAGCGATCAGTGCCAGTTGTGCCTTTACCTTGCCCATTGCCACCGCGCCGAATGCGATCGTCTACGGCAGCGGCATGATCAGCGTGCCGCAGATGGCCCGGCGCGGGGTGGTGTTGAGTGTGCTGGGGGCTGTGATCACGGCGCTGACCTGCTTTGCACTGATTCACTGATTACTTGGCAAAATCGGTCATAAGAGCAAAAATACTGCGCCATTGGCAGCTATCGACAGCAAGATGACAGCATTTGTCATTGTTTGTCTGGCCAGTGAGCGTAGAGTTGCAGCTCAGAATCGAATGCCGGGCCTGTCCGGCCGACAAGTGAGGTGAGAGACATGTCACAGCGTTATCCCATGCCCATGCCTTTTGGCTGGTACGCCGTTTCCTATGCCGATGAGCTGGCGGCGGGCGAGTCCCGTGCCGTGCGTTATTTCAACCAGGATCTGGTGCTGTTTCGCACCGAGAGCGGAACGCCCGTGCTGCTGGAAGCTTACTGCCCGCACCTGGGTGCTCACCTGGGTTACGGCATTCATGAAAATGAAGGCAAGGGTGGCCGTATTGAGGGCGAATCCATTGTTTGCCCCTTCCACGCCTGGAAGTTCAATGAAAAAGGCGAGTGTACCGACGTACCTTACGCCAAGAACATGCCGCCGAAAGTGGCGGGCAAACAGTGCCTGTACGCCTTCCCCACCCGTGAAACCAATCAGGTGATCTGGGCCTGGTATCACCCGGAGCGGGTTGATCCACTGTGGGAAGTTGAAACCCACGAAGAGATGAACAGCGACGAGTGGTCACCTCAGGACCGTTACGATTGGACGCTGAACACCCATCCTCAGGAAATGGCTGAAAATGCCGCCGATCCGGCGCACTTTCGTTATGTTCACGGCACGGCTTCATTCCCCGAGTGGGAAACCACCTACGATGGCCCCAAGTCACGCGGTCTTCAGAAGGCCAATATGCCGACGCCGCGCGGTGAAGTGAAGGGTGAAATCCACACCGCCAGTTTTGGTCCCGGTCAGGGCTATACCCGCTTCAAGGGCATTGCTGAAACCTGCCTGATGGGCTTGACCACACCGATCGACAACGAAACCGTGCAGATCCGCTTTGCTTTCACTCAACCGAAAATCAATGGCGAAGTGAAGAAAGGCGGCGTGAACGCGGCGATTGTGAAAGACATTGTCGGCCAGCTGGAAGAAGACGCGCCTATCTGGGAGCACAAGATCTACCGTCCGCTGCCGATCCTCTGTGACGGTGATGGCCCGATTGCGAAATTCCGCAAATGGTACAGCCAGTTCTACGCCGACGGTTTCGACCCGAAAGCCCTGTAATTCCCGGCAAACAGTCTGGATCGTGAAAGGAGGCCTGGTGCCTCCTTTCTTTTTTTCGGAAACCTGCTAAGGTTTAGCCCGAAATTTTGTTTGTGCGGTAGCAATGAAATTACATAACAAGGCCATTGGAATGGCCGTACTGCTGCTTTTACAGGTAGTAGGCCTGCCTCAGGCAATAGCCGATTGCAAAGAACCTCCGATGCCTGCAGTACCGGATGGAAGTGCGGCTGACAAGCAGACCATGCTCGAAGCTTACCGGGAAATGCGCGCCTATCAGGCCCGGGCACAGAGCTTTCTGGACTGTATCGATGCGCTCAAAGTGTCGGAACCCGACGTGGATGTGGAAATCCTGCTGGAGCGACTGAACGCCTACAACCGCACGGTGGAAAACATGGATATTGTATCGCGCAAGGTGCACGCCGAGCTGGATACCTTCAACACCCGCTAATCCGCAGCGACCAGCGTTGGCCTCTGGGATATTCCCTGCGCGGAAAGTTTTTCCAGAAAGTGCGCACTGACCCTCCTTTCTCCCAGCACGATAACGCGCTGTTCACCAGGCTGGCCTACCGTCGGCAGGGCTGAGCCGAGCAGAGACTCTACCCGGCGGGCAATTGCTTCGCCGGAGTCCACTAGGCTTACCCCAGGAAAATACTCACGCAACTGCGCTGCGACCAGCGGGAAATGGGTGCAGGCCAGCACCAGGGTATCCATGTCAGGGGCGCGGGGGTGGCCTGCGAATTCTGCCGCCAGTGTCTGGTAAAGCTCCGGGTGATCTGTGCCCTCCCAGAACTGACGCTCGATGGCCGGCGCCAGCGCACTGCTGCCCACCGATATCACACAACAGTCTGAGGCAAAGTCGTTGATCAGCTGTGCGGTGTACTGCCGGCGCACGGTGCCGGGGGTGGCAAGCAGGCCGATCACGCGACTGCGGCTGAGCGAGGCCGCGGGTTTAATGGCCGGCACAACACCCACCACGGGCAGGGTCAGCTGGGAACGCAAGGCGGGTAGTACGGTAGTGCTCGCCGAGTTGCAGGCAACCACCAGCAGGTCGGGGCGGGTTTGTTCTACCAGTAAGGTAATCGTCGCGCAAATATGCGCGCTCAGTGCCGCTTCTTCCCATTCACCATAAGGAAAGCCGCCGCTGTCCATGGCGTAGATCAGATTGAGCTGGGGGAGGCGGCGATGGATTTCGCCGCCGATACTGAGAGAGCCGACGCCCGAATCAAACACCAGAACGGTTGGTGCTGCGCTCATGGTCTTGTCCGGGCGAGTGATTACAGAAGTTCGAGGATCTTTTCGGCAGAGGTTTCGACAATGCCACCGGGCGGTTCGATGGCAAAGTGGCTGACCACACCATCGTCGACAATCATTGCCATGCGCTTGCAGCGTACGCCCATGCCAAAACCTGAACCATCCATTTCCAGGCCGCAGGCCTTGGTGAACTCGGCATTGCCGTCCGCCAGCATCAGGATTTCATCGGCATTCTGATCCTTGCCCCAGGCGCCCATAACAAAGGCGTCGTTAACAGACAGGCAGGCGATGGTGTCGACGCCCTTGGCCTTGATTTTTTCCGCATTGACCACAAAGCCGGGCAGATGAGTCATGGAGCAGCCGGGGGTAAAGGCACCGGGCACGGCAAACAGAACCACTTTTTTGCCGGAGAAAATACTGTCGGTAGTGATGTCCTGAGGGCCTTCGCCGCCCATGGTTTTCAGTGTTACGGAGGGGATTTTATCGCCTGTTTTAATCGTCATTGGAGGCTCCTTCTGTCAGTGAGGGACTAAGTCTACCCCTTGCGCGCCAGTACTTGAAAGGCCCCTCTTGAAAAATCATTACTTATCCCCATTTTCGAAATAACAGGCACATTACGCCTGGTAAGTATTTGGAGGTGAATCATGTCTGCGTTTACTTACACACCCTATGCCTGGCTGGATGACTTCCGCCGGGATTTCAACCGCTTCGTCAATGCCGGTGCAGAGCAGCAGAGCTGGAGTCCGGCTGTGGATCTGGCCGAGGACGAAGGCGGTTATTTCATTACTGTCGATCTGCCGGGGGTGAATCCCGATGATGTGGAAATCACCACGCACGCCCAGCAGCTGACGGTGAAAGGCAAGCGCGATTGGGACGACGGCGAGCGCACCAGTCTCAGCAATGAGCGCTGGCGCGGCGATTTCGTGCGACGGTTTACCCTGCCGAAAATTGCCGATGTGGATAGCATAGAGGCCAAGTACAACAATGGCGTTCTGGCGATCCATCTGCCGAAGTCAAAAGATGCTGAGCCTCGCCGCATCGCCATCAATGTCCATTGATCGGCTGAACTGAACAGGGCTCCGTCAGCGGGGCCCTTTCGCTCACAGGGGGGAGCGGCTAAGCTTGCGCTTTTGCCGGCTTGCTCCCTATGTCTGAACGCACACCTCTGTCAGCAGCGCTCAATGAACTCTGGCTTGCCTGGACTTTTCTGACGCGGTTGCCCGCGCTGGGGAAAATCCAGTACTCGCCGGAAGCATTGAATCGGTCCGCGCGCTTTTTCCCCTGGGTGGGTCTGGTGCTTGGATTGTTGCAGGCGCTGGCCTACAGTCTGGCGCTTAGTCTGTTTTCCAACGTCTGGCTGGCAGCACTCTTCAGTGTCATGTCGGTTATTTTGTTGACCGGCGCCTTTCACGAAGACGGTTTTGCCGACTACTGCGACAGTTTTGGCGGTCAGGATCGTGCCAGTCGCCTAAAAATCATGACCGACTCGCGCCTTGGCACCTTCGGGGTGTCCGGTTTGTTTTTTGCGCTGGCGCTTCGGATCGCACTGATCGCCTCACTGGATTCGCAACTTGTGCTAATCGCTATTGTTCTGACCGCGGGCCTCAGCCGCTGGACAGCGATCAGTCTGATGCTGAATACACCCTATGCGAAAGCGGAAGGTAAAAGTAAGCCTCTGGCCGAATCCATTGACCCACCAGCGCTGTTACTCGGCGCAGCCCCTTTGTTGCCGCTGTTATTGTTTCTGGAGATTGCCGTGATCCTGGCGCTGATTGTGATCCTTGCGCTATTCATAGTGGGATTTTCCGCACAATTGCGACAGCGACTGGGTGGTTTTACCGGCGATGCCCTGGGCGCGGCGCAACAAATCAGTGAAGTGCTGGTCTATAGCTGCATACTGGCCGTCAGCTTGTAAGCGAGTTCGACGGCTTTAATTCACGTGAATATTTACAAGCGCTAAACTCGCCTTGGTAACAGGAGTAGAATGCGCTTCTATCGAGCTGAGTTTTTAGCTAACAACTGGAGATAGTTTATGCATCGCACAAAAACCGGAAAGACCCTGTCCCTGATTCTGTCAGCCTTGGTCATGTGGAGCGGTCTGCTGCTGTCATCCGCCAACGCAGGGGTTATTTCGTCCTCTGACATGTTGGTTGAGCAGCACCAGTTTGAGAACAAGCAATCGGTCAAAGCCTTTCTTGATCGCGACGATGTGAAGCAGCAGCTGGTGGATATGGGCGTTTCGCCAACTGACGTTGATGCACGCATCAATGCGATGACCGCCGCTGAGCTAGCGCAGCTGAATGCCAACCTGCAGGATGCGCCCGCCGGTGCCGGTCTGGTCGGTGTGGTTCTGACGATCTTTATTGTGTTTGTCATTACCGATGTGATTGGCGCGACGGATATCTTCCCCTTTATCCGTCCGGTTAACTGATCCGCCTGAGTTGATTATGGCTCTGCTTCATAAACTCGCCTCTTTGAGGCGAGTTTTTTTTCGTCTGCTGGTTGTGTCTATGGCGCTGGTCTTATCCGCCTGTGCAACGGTCAAGCCCAGCACGCCACCCGAGCGTGACAGTGTCAGGCTCGATGTGCCCTTTGTGGAACAGGAGGTGGCCCATTGCGGTCCGGCGGCGCTCACGTCTGCGTTGCAGTTTCGTGGTCAGGACGTTGCTATCGATGAGCTGGTTCGGCAGGTTTACCTGCCCGGGCGGGAAGGTTCGTTGACGCTGGAAATGACAGCCGCTGTTCGCCGTCAGGGTTTATTGCCTTATCCAGCGCTGCCCACCTTGGACGCGGTGGTTGCCGAGCTGGACGCAGGCAACCCGGTGCTGGTTTTGCAGAATCTGTCCTTCAACTGGTGGCCGCAATGGCACTACGCGCTTGTGGTTGGCTATGAAAATGCGGGGGCAACCCTGCTGCTGCATTCCGGCAAGCAGGCTTACTATGCGATACCTGCCCGCACCTTTATGAAAACCTGGCACCGCAGCGATTACTGGGGGCTGGTGCCGGTACCGCTGGGAGAGTATCCGGCAGCGGCAAGCGCGCTGACGTATCTGTCAGAACTCGAGAAAATGCGCGAGACCGCCACGCTGTCAGACCGGCAGTATGAAAATGCCCTGTCAGAGGCCACTGAGCACTGGCCGCGCTCGGCCACAGCCCAGTTTATGATGGCCAATTATTTACAGGACAAAAAACGCGACGGTGCACTGGCGTATTTTCAACGCAGCCTGCAATTGCAGCCGGGAAATGCACTGGCCTGGAATAATTTTGCCTTTGCGCTGGCAGAGGCAGGGTGTCAGCTTACGGCCCAGCAGGCAATAAAACGGGCCCGCACACTGGCGCCTTTCGATAGCCGCCTGGAAAACAGCGAAAAGGAACTGTCTGCAGCGACGGCAGTCAGCGAGCCCGGCAACTGCGCGTCCTGGTTGCCGGTCTACTGACCCGCCGGCCAGGTCACAAGGGCGTCAGAGACGCCCGCCCTGTTTTGCCTTGGCAAAGGCCGCAGCCAGCGCATTATTATTTTCAGATTCCTGTTGGCGGGGTTGCTTGGCCTTGCCGCCGCCACTGCGCCTATTGTTGTCGCGAGAGGCCTTGTCTTGGGGCGTTGCCTTGTCGTCGAGGCGCATGCTCAGGGCAATGCGCTTGCGCTGGATATCGACATCGAGCACCTTCACTTTCACGATATCACCGGCCTTCACCACCTCGCGCGGGTCTTTGACAAACTGGTGTGACAGGGCGGATATGTGCACCAAGCCGTCCTGATGCACACCGATATCCACGAAGGCGCCAAAATTAGTGACGTTGGTTACACAGCCTTCCAGGATCATGTCCGGCTGCAGGTCACTGACTTTCTCGATGCCGTCCTTGAAACTGGCGGTTTTGAATTCCGGACGAGGGTCGCGACCGGGTTTGTCCAGTTCGATGATAATGTCGCGAATAGTCGGCAGGCCGAATTTGTCATCCACATACTGCTCGGGTTTGAGACCGCGCAGAAAGGTGCTGTCACCAATCAGTGAACCTACCTGGCGGCCGCACTGCTGCACGATTTTATCCACCACGCTGTAGGATTCCGGGTGAACCGCTGAACTGTCCAGCGGGTTGTCGCCGTTCATGACGCGCAGAAAGCCCGCCGCCTGTTCAAAGGTCTTATCGCCCAGGCGGGGGACTTTCTTCAGAGATTCGCGATCTTTGAACATGCCATTTTCATCCCGGTACTGGACCAGATTGGCGGCGATGCTGGCATTCAAACCGGAGACGCGGGTCAGCAGCGCCGGCGAGGCGGTATTCACATCAACGCCGACCGCGTTTACGCAGTCCTCGACTACCGCATCCAGTGAACGCGACAGGGCGGTCTGGGATACATCGTGCTGGTACTGGCCGACGCCGATGGACTTGGGCTCGATCTTCACCAGTTCGGCCAGCGGGTCCTGCAGGCGTCGGGCAATGGAAACCGCGCCGCGAATGGTGACGTCGAGATCCGGGAATTCCTTGGCGGCATACTCGGAGGCGGAATAGATGGACGCACCGGATTCATTGACCATCACTTTGGTCGTGTTCAGCTCGGGGTGTGCTGCCAGCAGATCGCCGACAAATTTGTCGGTTTCCCGGCTGGCGGTGCCGTTGCCGATGGCGATCAGTTCGATATTGTAGGTTTTGATCATCTTCAGCAGTACCGCGCCGGCTTCTGCCAGTTTGTTTTGCGGTGGGGTAGGGAAGATGGCGCCGTGGTCCAGCACCTTGCCGGTGGCATCGATCACCGCCATTTTGACACCGGTGCGCAAGCCCGGGTCCAATCCGATGGTGGCGCGCGGGCCTGCCGGCGCCGACAGCAGCAGATCTTTCAGGTTGGAGGAGAACACCTGGATGGCATCGGCCTCGGCGCGCTCGCGCAGCTGGCCCAGCAGATCAGTCTCGAGATGGATATACAGTTTGATCTTCCAGGTCCAGCGCACCACTTCGCTGAGCCATTTGTCGGCAGGGCGGTTGGAGAAACTGAGGTTCCAGTGGTCAGCCACCATGGCCTCGCAGGGGCTGGCACTGGCTTCGTCGCCGAGCTGGATGTTGAGGGAGAGTACGCCCTCATTGCGGCCGCGAAACATGGCCAGCGCCCGGTGCGAGGGCGTGGTTTTCAGAGCTTCGCTGTGCTCGAAGTAGTCGCTGAACTTCTCGCCTTCCTTTTCCTTGCCGGCCATCACTGCAGCGGTGAGTCTGCCTTCTTCCCAGACAAAGTTGCGCAGCTTCTGGATCAGGTCTGCGTCTTCGGCAAAACGCTCCATCAGAATGTATTTGGCACCGTCGAGGGCGTCTTTGCTGCTTTCAATTTTCTGCTCGGGGTTGAGGTAGCCGGTGGCCTCGGTCTCCGGGTCGAGCTCGGGGTTGCCCAGCAGGGCGTCAGCCAGAGGCTCCAGCCCGGCTTCGATGGCGATCTGTCCCTTGGTGCGACGCTTGGGCTTGTAGGGCAAATAGAGGTCTTCCAGTCGACTTTTAGTGTCGGCCTCAATAATTTTCTGCTCCAACTCCGGGGTGAGCTTGTCCTGTTCACGGATGCTTCTGAGGATGGCCTCGCGGCGCTCTTCCAGTTCCCGCAGATAACCCAGCCGACTCTCCAGATCGCGCATTTGCGTGTCGTCCAGGCCGCCGGTGACTTCTTTCCGGTAGCGGGCAATAAACGGCACGGTAGCGCCCTCGTCCAATAATTGAACAGCCGCTTCGACATTGCGCAATGCGGTGTTCAGTTCCTGGGCAATGGTCTGGAGAATTTGCTTCATTCGTGTACAACCTGAGTCTTATTCGTTAAGGGAGCGCCGCATTATGCAGAAAGTGCCGCGCTGCCGCGAGACTTGACAGCAAGGGAGTGTGACAAGTACCCACCTGTCCCGGCGGGAGAGGACAGTTCAGATTAAATCTGCGGTCAATGAGTCGAACAGCTTGCAGCAGTCGTCGTAGAAACTGCGGTAGTTCTCGGTAAGGTGGGGAGCAATCAGTGACATTACCTGCAACACGCCCTGGTGGATCTGCAGCTGCTCGGGGGCCTTGTTGTTGCGCAGCAGGTCATAGGTCAGCCAGAAAGTCACCTGCATGGCCACGGCCTCACTCAGTCGCCCCAACTGGCCTTCGTCCAGGGCCAGCACGCCGCGCTCTATCAGTGGGCGGGCAACAGCCTGCGCGGCGGTCACTTTTTGCGCAAGCAGGCGGCGAAAGCGTTTTTCAATGGCGGGGTAGCGCTGCAGGATGTCGTTCAGGTTGCGATAGAAATAGCGTTGCTTGTAGGTTTCCTCGAACACGATGTAGAGGTAGAACCAGGCGTCATCGGGTTTCAGTATCTGGCTGATGGGGGCGCTCAGAATATCGCTGAGTTCGTTGTGAAAGCGGTCGTAGAGGTCACCAATGATGTCCTCCTTGCCCTTGAAGTGGTAGTAGAGGTTGCCGGGGCTGATATCCAGCTCGTTGGCAATATCCACCGTCGTGACGTTGGGTTCGCCTTCAAGGTTGAACAGTTCGAGGCTGGTTTGCAGAATACGATCGCGGGTTTTCATGGATGTCCGGTCAGACTGTGAACGTTCGAAAGTGCCATGTTAACGTGTGACTGTCCATAAAAACTGCCTGTCCCGTCCTGACATAGGTTGTCAGGTTTCAAGGAGCCGCTTCCGTATAGGACGCGGCTTTTTTGTGCACTTCTTCGGGTGTTTTGAGTCCCAGGCTC
>PAKT01000087.1 GCA_002710725.1 Spongiibacteraceae bacterium | reverse complement strand
TCGCTGCTGCTGATTGCCGAAGACATCGAGGGCGAAGCACTGGCAACGCTGGTGGTCAACAACCTGCGTGGCATCCTCAAAACCGCCGCTGTCAAAGCTCCCGGCTTTGGTGATCGCCGCAAGGCCATGCTGCAGGATATCGCCGTACTGACCGGCGCGACTGTGATCTCTGAAGAAGTGGGACTGGGTCTCGACACCGCCGATCTCGACCAGATGGGCACTGCCAAGCGCATTGTGATCAACAAGGAAAACACCACCATCGTTGACGGCGCCGGCAAGAAAACCGACATCGCAGCCCGGGTTTCCCAGATTCGTGCGGAGATTGAGAAGTCCACCTCCGATTACGACAAGGAGAAACTGCAGGAACGTGTCGCCAAACTGGCCGGCGGTGTTGCGGTCATCAAGGTCGGCGCGGCTACCGAAGTGGAAATGAAGGAGAAGAAAGATCTGGTCGATGACGCCTTCCACGCCACGCGTGCAGCGGTTGAAGAAGGCATCGTCCCCGGTGGCGGCATCAGCCTGATCCGTGTGGCCGACCAGCTGCGCAAGGATGCATTGAAAGGCGCCAACGCCGATCAGGATACCGGCATCAAGATTGCGCTGCGGGCAATGGAAGAACCCTTCCGCCAGATCGTCGCCAACGCCGGTGTCGACGGCAGCGTTGTACTGGACAAAGTGCGCAGCAATGCGAGCATGTCCTGGGGCTATAATGCCCAGAACGGCGAGTATGTCGACATGATCGAGCAGGGCATTATCGACCCCACCAAGGTCACCCGCACAGCGCTGCAAAACGCAGGCTCGATTGCCGGTCTGATCCTCACTACCGAAGCAATGATTGCCGACCGAGTCGAGGACAAGCCCAAGTCAGGCCGCATGTCGGATATGGGCGACTTCTAGACACCAAGCCCCCCACAGTCCAGAGCGCAGGGGTAGTTCCCCTGCGCCTTTCTACCTCAACCCTCCCACCTTAGCCTTCCAGGCAATCACGCGCACTATACGAGCTTGTACGGATTACATTCCTCTCGTCGCGGGTTAATCATTCATCAAAATTGGCGTTGTTGCGCCACGCCGCTGCGCTGAACCAGGGAGGCGTCCATCTCATTGTCTGATCGAATGCCTGTGACATCGCTTCACGCCCACACCCGGCAGGACGAGGTTTTCCGGCTGATGGTGGAAGCCGCCCCCCAAGCCATGCTTATGGTCGACCGGCATGGGGTTATTGCCTACGTCAACGCGCGCACCGAAACGCTCTTTGGGTACCCGAGAGGGTTTTTACTGGATAAATCGGTCGACATACTGCTGCCGGAAAACGTGCGCGACAATCACCCCAACCTGCGGGCTGCTTTCATGCAATCCCCCGGGACCCGCGCCATGGGAGCCGGTCGCGATCTCTACGGTCAACACAGCGACGGCTCCAATATCCCACTGGAAGTCGGCCTGAACCCGGTCACTACCGATAACGGTGTCTACGTTATCGCATCGATCATCGATATCAGCGAACGCAAGCGGCAGCAGGCGGCGATTCAGGATCAGACAGCCCGCATCCGGGCCATCGTAGAAACCGCGGTCGACAGCGTGATTGTTATCGACGCCATGGGCATCATCGAAACCGCCAACCCCGCGACTGAAAAGTTGCTGGGATACCGCATTGACGAATTGCAAGGCCGGAATATCCGCATGCTGATGCCCGAACCCTATCGCGGCCAGCACGATGGTTACCTGCAAAACTATCGTGAAACCGGCGAGCGCAAGGTTATCGGCATTGGACGTGTCGTCGTAGCCCAGCGCAAGGACGGCAGCACCTTTCCGATCGAGCTCGCCGTCAGTGAAATGACCATCGCCGGCGAACGCAAATACACCGGTATTATTCGGGATATTACCGAGCGCCAAAAGGCCGAGGAAAAACTCCAGCAACAGGTAAAAGAAACGGAGCAGGCACTGCAAAGAGTACGCGAAACCCAGGATCAGCTCATGCAGAGTGAACGGCTCGCCACCCTGGGCGGGCTGGTGGCAGGTATTGCCCACGAAGTGAATACACCCCTGGGCATCGGGGTATCGGCCGCCTCCTATCTGCAGGAACAGGTTCGCGATGTGAAGCATGGCCTGGACACCGATAACCTCAGAAAATCGGACCTTGAGCGTTTTCTAAAAGCCTGCAGCGAATCGGCCGATATTCTGCTGACCAACATCCGTCGCGCCGCCGACCTGATCCAGAGCTTCAAGAAAGTCGCCGTAGATCAAACCAGCGACAAGCGTCGCACGATAAACCTCGCCGAGTACCTCGATGAACTGTTGCTCAGTCTCCGCCCAAGGCTGAAAAAAACGTCGCACCGGGTCGATATCAAAAGCACCGAAACGGTCTACTTCGAAACCATTCCCGGTTCACTATCACAGGTTATAACCAACCTGATCATGAACAGCCTGGTTCATGCCTTTGACGAAACGGATCGCGGCGTCATTGAGATAGGGTTCTCAATGCAAGAAGATGAAGTTCATCTCACCTTCCGCGACAACGGCAAAGGCATCCCAGAAGGCAACGTCGGCAGGATATTCGAGCCTTTTTTTACTACGCGATGTGATCAGGGCGGCAGTGGCCTGGGCCTGCATATTGTCTATAACCTGGTTAACCAGATTCTGTGCGGAAAAATAACGGTCGACAGCAAACCCGCAGCAGGCACAGTATTTTTTATAACATTGCCCGAAAAACTCCCCGTCGATAACGGGAATGCATCTGCGACGAAACCAGTGAAGAAGGTACGGACTGATGTCTGAAGACAATGACGAACTTATTCTCGCCGATGAGGGCGATTTACCCGGGATTCCGCAACCTGAATCCACGCCCTGGAAAATCCTGATTGTCGACGATGAGGAAGAAATCCACCGCGTCACCCGGCTCACGCTTGGCGGCATGCGTGTACACAACCGCGAAATCAAAATGATACACGCCTACTCGGGAAGGGAATCGGTCGAGATCATGCGACAGCAACCCGATATCGCCATGGTCTTGATGGACGTGGTGATGGAAGATGAACACGCCGGCCTGCAAGCGGTCCAGAAAATCCGCGAAGAACTCGGCAACAGTGACGTGCGTCTTATCCTGCGCACGGGGCAACCGGGACAGGCACCCGAATTGGAAGTTGTCACCCGTTATGACATAAACGACTACAAGGAAAAAACCGAGCTCACCTCGAAGAAAATGCATACCCTGATGCATACCAGCCTGGGCCACTACCGCGAGCTTATGGCCCTTAAACAGAACCGAGAGGGTCTAGCGAAAATTATTGATGCGTCGGCGAATATATTCGAATCGCGCTCTATGAAGATTTTCGCCCGCGGCGTGCTGGAGCAGCTCAAAGCGCTGCTGTATGCCGGCAACGATGCGCTGTTGGTGAAAGCGCTTGCAGCCAGAAGCAGTACAGAGACCCCTAACGACCTGACCATCACGGTTGGCGCCGGCGACGCTGAGCTAAAGGAAGACCAGCCCATTGAACAAGTCCTGCCGAAATACGTCGTGCAACGTATACGCAATGCCTTAAAGGTCGAAGGGCCCCATTTTGGCGATGGCTTTTTTACGGCGCGCTTCTCCACGGTCAACGGCCACCATCAAATCGTCTACCTGAGCAGCGACAATGAATTCTCCGTCGCAGATCGCCAACTGGTGGAACTTTTCTGTCGCAATGTCGGCATTGCCTTCGACAATCAAATGCTGCATCAGGAAGTGCTGGAGAGCCAGCACAAACTGGTGATGCTGCTCAGTGCCGCCGTTGAGGAGCGCTCGGTTGAGCTGTGCAACCACGTCCGACGGGTATCCGAATACGCATCTGTTATGGGCCACGCGCTGGGTTTTGACGATAAATTCAAGGAGATACTCGGTCTCTCGGCAGCCCTGCACGACATCGGAAAAATTGGCATTCCCGACGATATTCTCAACAAGCCCGGCAAGTTCACGCCGGCAGAACGCGCCGAAATGGAAACCCATGTCATACGCGGCATTTCCATTATCGGCAAGCAAAGCGGAGAGTTATTGAACAGCGCCGCAACCGTAGTCGCCACCCACCACGAACGCTGGGATGGCACCGGTTATCCCGAGCAGCTTGCAGGCGAGGATATTCCGCTGCTGGGGCGAATAACGGCGATCGCTGACGTCTTCGATGCACTCAGCACGGACCGCGTCTATAAAAGCGCGTGGCCCATGGACGAAGTCATCGACTATATTCGCCATCAGGCGGGCAAACAGTTTGACCCGCATCTGGTTGAGGTTTTTCTCAACAATCTCGATCCGATTTTGGAGATACACCGCCGCTGGTATCTCGACATCGGGACACAGGCCGCTTGAGAGAGGCAGTGCCGGTTGTATTGCCTGACGACTACAGCGCCTCTTCCTCGCGCGCGCTCTCTACCAACGAGCCGGGCCGGGGCACCAGCTCATAGGCTGTATAGTCCGGTTCTGCCATCGCCTGATAAAAACGCTGCTGGGTCCAGGGCCAGGTAGCCGGCACCCCCCTGGCATCCAGATACCAGCTCTGGCAACCGGAACCAAAAATGGTTTTCTTCGCTGCCGCAATGCGGTCCCTGTCAAACTGTTCAAGCGCTTCACGGGTAGCGCAGATTTCCGCGCACTCACCGCGCTGCAGCCTGGCTATCAATTGCGACACGTAATGCCATTGATGCTCGGCAATATCGATCAGCGAGAAGTTGCCCACCGGCCCGTTGGGACCGTTCAGCATAAACAGGTTCGGAAAATCCGGAATCGAAATCGACAGGTAGGCTCTGGGCGTATCGCCCCAGACTTCATTCAATTCCACCCCATTGCGCCCGACCACATTCATCGGTCGCATAAACTGATCGGCTTTGAAGCCGGTCGCCAGCGCAATCACATCGAGCTCGTGCAGAGTCCCGTCTTTCATCCGCACGCCCTTGGCTTCGATGCGATCAATGCTGCCCAGCTCGACCTCAACTGCCGGGCGCTGCACCGCCTCGTAGAAGTCCGGCGAGAAAATCAGCCGTTTGCAGGCCGCCCGGTAGGACGGTCGCAGTTTTTCGCGCAGCTCCGGATCGCGCACACTGCTTTCCAGATAGTCGCGCACAATGGTTTCAATCTCTTCCATCGCCGGTGAATCGGGCTCCACAATCGCATTGGTGAAGCGCTCTACATTGGCCAGATACTGCGGCTCATTCTGCATGTACTTGAGCAGCTCCGGATCGTTGCGGAAGGCTTCCTTCTGCTCCTCGGTGAATTCCGGATTCTCCACCGGCATGATCCACTGGGGAGTGCGCTGAAAGTGCACCAGCTTTTTCACGCGTGTGGACAGGGCCGACACGATCTGCACGCCGGTTGAGCCGGTGCCGATGACGCCAATGCGGCGGTCGTCCAGCGGCACGCTGTGATCCCAGCGCGAGGTGTGGAAGATCGCGCCCTCAAAATCGTCGATGCCGTCGATATCCGGGTAGCGCGGCACGTGCAGCACGCCCGTGGCCGCGATCACCACATCCGCTTCATCGCGCGTGCCGTTTCGCGTTTCAATGTGCCAGCGACCGTGACGGTATTCGCAGGACGTAATTTCCTCGTTACAGCGAATCAGCTTGTCGATACCGTACTTGCGCGTGGTGCGCTCGAAATAGTCCTGAATCTCGGCGCCAGGCGGCAGGTAGCGACTCCAGTCCGGGTTCGGCTCGAAGGAATAGGTATAGGAGTGAGAAGGCACATCGCAGGTGAGCCCCGGGTAGGTGTTTTCACGCCAGGTGCCGCCAATGCGATCGGCCTTTTCATAGATCGTCACATTGCGATGACCGGCCTCCTTAAGCTTGATGCCACTCAGGATGCCCGCCATACCGGCGCCAATTACCACAAACCGCAGGTCGCGATGCTTTTCTGATCCACTCATAACGCTGTCCTCACTGGCGTACTGTCATGGTCCCCATGCTAGAGCCCGGGAGGTGGGGGCAATACGTCCACTTGGAGTATTTTTAGCGATAGCCACCACTTGTGGATATAACCACATTCCCTCCTCTGCGCCCCGCCGCGCATTTGTTATATTGGGGCGACATTGTTGATCCGGAGGTTTTTCATGCCCGCTGTGCTGCGCTATCTGCTTATCGCCCTTGCCGGCCTCGTGCTTCTTGGCGGCGTTGCTGTTGCAGGCATCCTGTTCCTGTTCGACCCCAACGATTTCAAACCTCAAATAGAAGAAGCCGCCGAAACCCATACCCGGCTGGATCTGCAGCTGGGCGGTGATATCGGCTGGTCCTTCATTCCGCTGGGGCTGGAACTGAACGCCGTAAAAGCTCGACTGGACGACCAGCCTTTTCTCGAGCTGGAGCAGCTTATCGCCCGGGTCAGTTTGCGCTCATTGATCCAGATGCAGCCTTCGGTGCATCGTTTCGAACTGGCCGGGCTGGACTTGAATCTGATTCTGGATAAGGAAGGCCGCGGCAACTGGGAGCGAATCATGCCCGAGCAGGCCGAGCCAAGCCCCAAAACAGCCCCGAAAGAGGAGCCCGCCCAGCAAGACAGCGGCGCCCTGCTGTTTAATATCAGTGAAGTGGATATTCGCAATACCCGAGTGCACTACCGCGATGAAAACACCGGCCAGACCGTGACATTGGACGAGTTCGGTCTGCAGGCCTCCAACATCAAACCCCAGCAGGCCTTTCCTCTCGACCTGCAATTTCATCTGGCCACCACCGAGCCGGCGCTGGATATTCGCACCAAGCTCAACGCCAGGCTCACCCTCGGCGAACAGTTCAAACGCATTTTGCTGGACCAGCTCAGCAGTCAGATTACCCTGCAGGGCGACGCCACCAATCAGAAGAGCGTCGATATAGCCCTCGACGGCAATATCGACGCCGATCTGAACAACAGCCGTATCAGCTTATCGGCACTGAAACTGGCACTGAATAAAGTGCAGCTCAACACCGACCTTGTCATAAGCCAGTTCGACAGCCAACCGCAGCTCGCCGGTACCCTTGCTGTTGCAGAATTCTCACCGCGCGAATTGCTCTCGCAGCTAGGCCAGAGCCTGCCGCCCATGCAGGACCCGAATACACTGCGCAAACTGTCATTCGACGCCACCCTCGGCGGCGCACCCGGCCAGATAGAGCTCAAACCGCTGAAAGCCACCCTCGACGACAGCAAGCTCAGCGGTGAAGTGCGCTACACCCTTGATAACGGCGCACTCTTTACCCGGCTCAATCTGGATGCGATAAACGCCGACCGCTATCTCGCCCCAGCCGAAGAGACTCCCGCCGAGGAAAGCCAGGCGGCCAACACTCAAGCAGCACCGGAAACCGATCTGCTGCCACTGGAAACCCTGCGCAGCCTGCAGCTGGACACCGGCCTGAATATCGGCGAGCTGATCATCAACGCCATCCCCATCCGTCAGCTGGCAGTGAACGCCACTGCCACCGACGGGCTGGTCACAGTCAACCCGCTGAGCGGTCAGTTATATGAAGGCAGTTTCAAGGCAAACGCCAGCATCGACGCCCGCAACCAGACCCCGCGCTGGCAGGTGCAAGCCAAGGTTAGCGATGTGAAGACCCTGCCCCTGCTCACCCAGCTGGCGGAGATGCAGCAGTTTTCCGGGCTGGCCAATATCGACCTCGACCTCAACACCACCGGCAACCGCGTCTCAACGTTGCGCAACAACGCCAAAGGCCAGGCCAACTTCGCCATCAAGCAGGGTAAATTTGAAGGCACCAGCATGAGCGCCTACGCCTGCGAGGGCATCGCCCTGATGCACAAGGAAAGCATCGACACCAGCACCTGGCCAAAAGTCACCGACTTCGAAGACCTGAGCGGCGCGGTCACGATCAATGGCAACGCGATCAATAACAGCGCCCTTACCGCCCAGCTCAAGGGCATGGCGCTGGAAGGCAAGGGCGCCATCGACATTGCCAGCATGGATCTGGATTACCGCGCCGGCCTGCGCATACTCGGTGACATTCACGAGAACCCCTCCTGCCGGGTAAACGAAAAGCTCAAAGGCCTGATCATTCCGGTTAAATGCAAGGGTTCACTGACCGGCGAAAAAGGCCTGCCCTGCAAATTCGACACGGCCCGCTTCCGCGAGGTCCTCGCCGACAAGGCCAAAGCCGAAGCCAAAGAGAAGGCCAGCGAGGAGATTGACCGCGGCAGAGAAAAGCTGAAAGAAAAGGCTCGGGATAAACTGCAGAATCTGTTTGGCCGCTAAGCCCTGAGCAAGCTCATTCGAAAGCCCCGCCAGCCGCGCCACAGCGGGAATTGCGCCGCTGGCTGACTGGGCATTGCCAGCCCAGGATATTGGTTATATGATGATCCGTTCGGTGGGCAGCGTTGGCTGCCCTTTTGCGTTTTAGCCGCTTTTTTCCAATCTGGAATGATCAAGGAACTGGGGATTGCCATGCCCAATACGGTGATGTCGACCTACAATCGGTTGCCGGTGAGTTTTTCTCACGGCGAGGGAGTCTGGCTCGTGGACGAGCAGGACAAACGCTACCTGGATGCCATCAGCGGCATCGGGGTCAATGCCCTGGGCCACGCCCACCCGAAACTGACGCATCGCATTCAGGAACAGGCCGGCGAACTGCTACACAGCTCCAATCTGTATGGCGTGAAAAACCAGCAGGCACTGGCCGACGCCCTGTGTGCGCTGTCCGGCATGGATAACGTCTTTTTCTGTAACTCCGGCGCCGAAGGCAACGAAGCCGCCCTGAAACTGGCGCGTCTGTACGGTCACAAGCGCGATATCGCCCGCCCCACCGTGGTGGTGATGGAAGGCGCCTTTCACGGTCGCACCCTGGCCACCCTGACCGCCTCGGGCAGCCGCAAGGTGCAGGCCGGTTTTGAACCGCTGGTGAACGGCTTCACCCGCGCGCCCTTTGGCGACATCAAGGCACTGGAAAACATTGCCAAGAACAATCACGACGTGTGCGCCGTACTGCTGGAGCCCATTCAGGGCGAGGGCGGCATTAACCTGCTGCCCGAGGGCTTCCTCGATCAACTGCGTGCGCTGTGCGACAAAAACCAGTGGCTGCTGATGCTCGACGAAGTCCAGACCGGCAACGGCAGAACCGGCAAATACTTCGCGTATCAGCACAGCAGTGTGATGCCCGACGTGGTGGTTACCGCCAAAGGTCTCGGCGGCGGCATTCCCATCGGCGCCTGCCTGGCACGCGGCGAAGCAGCCGAGCTGTTCAAACCCGGCAACCACGGCACCACCTTTGGCGGTAATCCGCTGGCCTGTGCGGCCGGGCTGGCCGTGGTCGACACGCTGCAGAACGACAAACTGATCGACAACAGCGCCCAGCGCGGCCAGCAACTGCTCGACGGCCTGAAAGAACGACTCGGCAAACTCAGCGGCGTGGTCGCCATTCGCGGCCAGGGCCTGATGATCGGCATCGAACTGGCCGGCGCCTGTGGCGAGCTGGTACAACAGGGCCTGGACGCGGGCCTGCTGATCAATGTCACCTCCGACAAAGTGGTGCGCCTGCTGCCGCCGCTTATTATTAACCAACAGGAAGTTCAGCAGCTGATCGACAACCTGTGCCCCCTGATCGAAAACTGGGTCGCACAGCGCAACGCCGCCTGAGCTACAACCAACATAGAAGTAAGCAACGATGGCCGTCAGGCATTTTTTGAGCTTAATGGATTGCTCACCCAGCGAATTGCAGCAGTTGATACAACGCGCAATTGAAATGAAAGCCGAACACAAGGCGCGCACTGCGGTGCCGCGCTTTAATAACTACGTGCTCGGCATGCTGTTTGAGAAATCCTCCACCCGCACCCGCATCTCCTTCGAGGCCGGCATGGCCCAGATGGGGGGCCACGCCATGTTTCTCGCCCCTGAACACACCCAGCTCGGGCGCGGCGAACCGATCGAAGACAGCGCCCGGGTCATGTCGTCCATGGTTGACATCATCATGATGCGCACCTTCGGTCACGACATTATCGAACGCTTCGCCGAGCACTCCGCGGTGCCGGTGATCAACGCTCTCACCGACGACTTTCACCCCTGCCAGCTGCTGGCCGACATTCAAACCTACGTCGAGCATCGCGGCAGCATTCAGGGCAAAAAAGTGGCCTGGATCGGCGACGGCAACAACATGTGTCAAAGCTATATCAACGCCGCCATCCAGTTTGATTTTGAGCTGGCCATCGCCGTGCCGCGAGGCTTTGAACCGCGCAGGGATCTGGTGCAACAGGCCGGCGACCGCGTCAAAATCACCACCCTGCCCTCCAAAGCCGCCCGCGACGCCGACCTGCTGGTCACCGACGTCTGGGCCTCCATGGGCCAGGAAAAGGAAAAGGCCCAGCGCCGCCGCCAGTTTACCGGTTTTCAGGTCAACGAAGAGCTCCTGACCGTCGCCAAAAGCGACGCCCTGTACATGCACTGCCTGCCGGCCCATCGCGGTGAAGAGATTTCTGCGGGGCTGATGGACAACCCCGACACTGTGATCTGGGATGAGGCAGAGAACCGATTGCATGCGCAGAAGGCTTTGATGGAGTTTTTGTTGCTGGAAGCTGCGAGCTAACGACCACCCTCACCCCAACCCTCTCCCAGAGGGAGAGGGAGCCCACGGAGCCACAATGGAGGGTCCCCTCTCCCCCCGGGAGAGGGACAGGGTGAGGGGAACCCAAAACCAGAAGCTACGGAAACCCGATGCTCCAAGTCAAAAACATCCAGTGCCACTACGACGGCGAGCCGGTTATCGACGACATCAGCTTTCATGTGAATGAAGGCGATATCTGCACCCTGCTCGGCCCCAGTGGCTGCGGCAAAACCACCGCCCTGCGCGCCATCGCCGGTTTCCAGCCGGTGCGGCGCGGCGAGATTCTGCTCGGCGACAGCCTGCTCAGCCAGCCCGGCTTTTCGCTCGACCCGGAACTGCGCAAGGTGGGCATGGTGTTTCAGGACTACGCCCTCTTTCCCCACCTCACAGTAAAACAGAACATCTGCTTCGGCCTGCGCAAAAAAACCGGCGGCGAACAGAATCGTATTGTGCAGCAACTGCTGGAACTGGTGCGCCTCAATGGCGTGGAAGAGCGTTACCCCCACGAACTTTCAGGCGGCCAGCAGCAGCGCGTGGCGCTGGCCCGGGCGCTGGCACCGGCGCCGAAACTGCTGCTGCTCGACGAGCCCTTTTCCAACCTCGACGCCGAACTGCGCAAGAGCCTGAGCCTGGAAGTGCGCGACATTCTCAAGGACTACGGTATCAGCGCCATTCTGGTCACCCACGACCAGGAAGAAGCCTTCGCCTTCAGCGACCATATCGGCCTGCTCTATCACGGCGCCCTGCAGCAGTGGGACACCCCCTTCAATCTCTACCACGAACCGGCCAACCGACTGGTGGCCGAGTTTATCGGTCGCGGCAGTTTTCTGCCCGGCGTGGTCAGCGGGCACAACAGCATCCAGACCGAGCTGGGCGACCTGCACGGCAACCGCGCCTACCCCTGGCCGGAAAACTCCCCGGTCGAGGTCCTGCTGCGCCCGGACGATATTGTGCTCAGCGACTTTGAAGGGATTGAAGCGACCATCGAGAAGAAGGTCTTCAACGGTGGTGCCACCCTCTACCGACTGGCCCTGCCCACCGGCAGCAAGGTCGAAGCCCTGCTCCCCAGCCACCGGGATTTTCAAATCGGCGACAGTATTGCCATCGAAGCCGACGTGGAACATCTGATTGCCTTCCGCCAGCAGGACGAAGCGGAACATTATCACAAAGCATAAAACTCGCCGCCCTTATGAAAACATCGTCTTAGGGCCAAAACCGGGGTCATATTAGCGCCGTTTCACTGAAAAGCGGCTATGCCGGGCACCCTCGGGTTAGTACCCACCCATGCCACAACTTATCCACACCTTGTTAACACTCAATCCCCAACATTTAGTGCTTGCGAACAGCCCAAAACAACACTATCTTGTGTCCTTGACTGCAGTGACGCCTTGGCGCGCTCTATCGAACTCGAAGTTAAAAAAACAAGATCTGGCCATTTCGCAACGAAACTGAGCAAGATACGTAATATTTCTTCGAAGATCGACGCAGGCATAAAATCAGATACAGCGGTAAGCGGCACCGTGTATTGAGCATTCCAGATGCTGTATTCAACAACACGCCCAGACACCATATATAGATAGCACGAATGTCCGGAGAGACCATGCAAACCCACGTAGAAAGCCAGCAAAGCAGCGCCACTCAAGCCCCGAACTCACCCTCCAAAACCGAAATCCAGGCCACCGCCCCCGGTCAGCTGCGCGTTATCAAGCGCAACGGCACCGTGGTGCCCTATACCGACGACAAGATTTCGGTCGCGATTACCAAAGCCTTTCTGGCCGTAGAAGGCGGCAATGCCGCAGGCTCTACCCGCATTCACGAAACCGTGGCCAAGCTGACCGATCAGGTGACTGCCACCTTCAAGCGTCGCATGCCCTCCGGCGGCACCATCCATATTGAAGACGTGCAGGATCAGGTCGAGCTGGCCCTGATGCGCAGCGGCGAGCACAAGGTTGCCCGCGACTACGTTCTCTATCGCGCCGCCCGCGCTGAAGAGCGCAAAAAGGCCCAGCCTGCTGAAAAAGCCCACCCCTCGATTCGCGTGACTCAGGAAGACGGCTCAGTGACGCCGCTGGATCTTGGCCGCCTGGAATTCATCGTGCAGGAAGCCTGCGAAGGTCTGGCCGATGTCGATAGCAAAACGGTTCTGGACGAAGTACTGAAAGGCCTGTACGACGGCGTAGCCCAGCACGAGGTGAACACCTCGCTGGTGATTGCCGCTCGCTCGCTGGTTGAGAAAGAACACAACTACAGCTACGTGACCGCCCGCCTGCTGCTGGACAAGCTGCGCGCCGAAGCCCTGAACTTCCTCGGCATTGCCGATAGCGCCACCCAGCACGACATGGTCGAGTACTACCCCAAAGCGCTGGCCGCTTACGTGGAAAAAGGCATCGAGCTGGAACTGATCTCACCGGAGCTGCGCGACTTTGATCTGGCCCGCCTCGGTCAGGCCATCAAGCCCGAGAACGACAACCAGTTTAACTACCTCGGCCTGCAGACCCTGTACGACCGCTACTTTATCCACAGCAACGACGTGCGCATTGAACTGCCGCAGATCTTCTTTATGCGCGTGGCCATGGGCCTGGCGATTCGCGAAGACGACAAGAACGCCCGCGCCATCGAGTTCTATGAACTGCTGAGCTCTTTTGATTACATGAGCTCCACCCCGACCCTGTTCAATGCCGGCACCCTGCGCCCGCAATTGTCCAGCTGCTACCTGACTACCGTGCCCGACGACCTGCACGGCATCTACGGCGCCATTCAGGACAACGCCATGCTGTCCAAGTTTGCCGGCGGTCTCGGCAACGACTGGACTCCCGTGCGCGCACTGGGCTCCTACATCAAAGGCACCAACGGTAAATCACAGGGTGTTGTGCCCTTCCTGAAAGTGGTTAACGACACCGCCGTGGCCGTTAACCAGGGCGGCAAGCGCAAGGGCGCGGTCTGCGCCTACCTGGAAACCTGGCACATGGACATCGAGGAATTCCTCGAGCTGCGCAAGAACACCGGTGACGACCGTCGCCGCACCCACGACATGAACAGCGCCAACTGGGTGCCTGACCTCTTCATGAAGCGCGTCTTCACCGACGGCAAGTGGACCCTGTTCTCGCCCAGCGACTGCCCCGACCTGCACGACCTGTACGGCGCCGCCTTTGAGAAGCGCTACGAAGAATACGAAGCCATGGCCGAGCGCGGCGAGCTGAAGCACCACAAAACCGTGAAGGCGGCCGACCTGTGGCGCAAGATGCTGAGCATGCTGTTTGAAACCGGCCACCCGTGGATCACCTTTAAAGATCCCTGCAACCTGCGCAGCCCGCAGCAGCATGCCGGTGTGGTTCACTCGTCCAACCTGTGCACCGAGATCACTCTTAACACCAACAAGGAAGAGATCGCGGTATGTAACCTGGGCTCGGTCAACCTGGCCCAGCACGTGGACGAAAACGGCCTCGATCACGCCAAGCTCGAGAAGACGATCAACACCGCCGTGCGCATGCTCGACAACGTGATCGACATTAACTACTACTCGGTGCCCCAGGCGCAGAACTCCAACTTCAAGCACCGCCCGGTGGGTCTGGGCATCATGGGCTTCCAGGATGCACTCTACCGACAGCACATTGCCTACGCCTCTGACAGCGCGGTGAACTTTGCCGACCGCTCCATGGAAGCGGTGAGCTACTACGCCATCAAAGCCTCCAGCGATCTGGCAGCCGAGCGCGGCCGCTATGAAAGCTACGAAGGTTCACTGTGGAGCCAGGGCATTCTGCCGATCGACTCACTGAGCAAACTGATCGACGAGCGCGGCGCCCAGTTTATTGAAGTGGATCGCACCGAAACTCTGGACTGGAAAAGCCTGCGCAACAAAGTGGCACAGGACGGCATGCGCAACTCCAACGTGATGGCCATTGCCCCCACGGCGACCATTGCCAACATCACTGGCGTATCCCAGTCCATCGAGCCCACGTACCAGAACCTGTACGTGAAATCGAACCTGTCCGGCGAGTTCACGGTAGTGAACCCCTATCTGGTGCGCGACCTGAAAGCGCGCGGCCTGTGGGACAGCGTCATGGTCAACGACCTGAAATACTACGAAGGCTCAGTACAGAAGATCGATCGCATCCCACAGGATCTGAAAGACATGTACGCCACCGCCTTTGAGGTAGAGCCGCGCTGGCTGGTTGATGCCGCCTCGCGCCGTCAGAAGTGGATCGATCAGGCCCAGTCCCTGAACCTCTACATCGCTGGCGCCTCTGGCAAGAAACTGGACATCACCTACCGCATGGCCTGGTTCCGTGGTCTAAAAACCACCTACTACCTCCGTGCCCTGGCAGCGTCCACCACCGAGAAGTCCACCGTTGATCGCGGCACCATGAACAAGGTGTCGTCGCAGGCCCCCGAAGCAGCGCCCAGCGCCGCACCGGTACCAGCCGCCTGCTCACTGGACGACCCGGATTGCGAGGCTTGTCAGTAAAGTACACACCTTCAATCCAGGGTGAGGGCAAGTCCCCTCTCCCTGGGGAGAGGGTTAGGGTGAGGGGAAACGCGCAAGCAACGCCCCTCACCCCAAAAAACTCAACCGGAACGCGCAGTACCCGTTCACTGTCATAACAACAAAGGTGGGTATCCATGCAGCAAACCAACACAGCAAAGAGCGAAGGACATTCGATGTTAAGCTGGGACGAATACAACACCGACGAAGCACTGGACGCCATCAAGGCCAAACCTCAAACGCCGCCCTCTCAGAACGAGGCGCCTGCGGCACAAGCTGAGCCTGCACCGGCTGCACCCAAGCACGCCGTACAGGAACCGGTCACGGCCTACGCGGACACAACTCCCGCAACGCCAGCCGCAGCAGCCCCCGCCGAAGCAATCGGCGATGAAGTCATCGCCGACGAGTCGCTTCAGGCCCGCGCCGAACGCGCCCTGGCAGAACTCGACGTGGCCACTGGCCTCGAAGAACTCGAAATGGGCGCCGCCCGTATCGAAGTCGACGACAAGCGCGTGATCAACTGCCGCGCCGACGTAAACCAGCTCGTACCCTTCAAATACGACTGGGCCTGGCAGAAATACCTGGATGGCTGCGCCAACCACTGGATGCCCCAGGAAGTGAATATGTCGGCGGATATTTCCATGTGGAAAAATCCGGAAGGCCTGACCGAAGACGAGCGCCGCATCGTCATGCGCTCACTGGGTTATTTCTCAACCGCCGACTCACTGGTTGCCAACAACCTGGTGCTGGCCGTATACCGCCATATCACCAACCCCGAGTGCCGCCAGTACCTGCTGCGCCAGTCCTTTGAAGAAGCCATCCACACCCACGCCTACCAGTACTGTGTAGAGTCACTGGGCATGGACGAAGGCGAAGTCTTCAACATGTACCGCGAGCTGCCCTCCATCGCCAAGAAGGCGGCTTGGAGCCTCAAGCACACCAGCTCGCTGTCTGACCCCACCTTCCAGACCGGCACCCCGGACAAAGATCAGGAACTGCTGCGCAACCTGATCGGCTTCTACTGCGTCACTGAAGGCATCTTCTTCTACTGCGGCTTTACCCAGATCCTCAGCATGGGCCGCCGCAACAAAATGACCGGCGTCGCCGAGCAGTTCCAGTACATCCTGCGCGACGAGTCCATGCACCTGAACTTCGGCATCGACCTGATCAACCAGATCAAACTGGAAAACCCCCACCTGTGGACACCCCAGTTCCAGCAGGAAGTGGCCCAGATGATCGTGGAAGGCACCCAGCTCGAAATCGAATACGCCCGCGACTCCATGCCGCGCGGTGTACTGGGTATGAACGCCGGCATGATGGAGCAGTACCTGCACTTTATTGCCAACCGCCGTTTGGTGCAGATTGGTTTGAAAGAGCAGTTCCCCGGTGCGCAGAACCCCTTCCCCTGGATGAGCGAGATTATGGATTTGCGCAAGGAGAAGAACTTCTTTGAAACGCGCGTAATCGAGTATCAGACAGGTGGAGCGCTTAGCTGGGAGTAAATTTTAAACATCAGAAACACTTTGAGGCTGGACTGCAAACTTAGTGACTGGACTGAAAAGGTAGAGGATAGACTGGCCAACACATAGAGATCAGATTCCATATAAAGGTCAGGGCCGATTAGCAATCGGCCCCGGCAATTCTATGGGTCGCAAGCATAGTGTGATTCCAGTCAGGGACGAAGGAATCTATTCAGGCAAGGAGAAGTCGAATGGCAAAAAAGCGTGATGTGCATGTTGTGCCCCACAAAGACGGTGGCTGGGCGACGGTTAAAGAAGGCGCCAGTCGCGCTGGCTCGCTTCACAACACTAAAAAAGGCGCCATTGACCGTGCACGAAGTCAGGCCCAGCGAGAAAAAACCGAAGTGGTGATACATCGCCGAGACGGCCGCATAAGGGACAGTGACAGCTATGGTAACGACCCCTTCCCCCCAAAGGATAAAAAGCACTGAGTCTAAATATGATTATTGCTCAAAAATCAGTTCGCTCGATTGCTAAATACATCAAAGCGTTCAAAGAAGGGCAAAAAGTCAGGCTTGCGGTTGAGATCGACGCAGACAAATTAGATAGAGCACATAAAGCAGGGTTCTCAAAATCGGCAGCACATGGCGACACTATACTCCCCAACGCGATCAATCCAACCACTCAATTTAATTCCGAAGGAAAACGTATTCCACTAAAGGAAAAACCCAAAGAAAGCCGATACATCACAACTATCGAGTGGTCATGGGAACAGTGGGATGGGCATGGCTCAACTAAAACAGTCACCGAAGCACGCGATATATACAAAGACTGTTACCAACAAAAGTTTATACCTCCCCCAGCGCTGGAAATTACCTGGATAACTACCGACAACAAGCCTTTAGTGATTTCTGAGGCATTTGAAATTGGCAAGACTGCCCATGAAATGCTAAGGCATGCAGTTAATTTATTTCTGGCGATTTTCGAAGAATGTGAAATTAGAAAGGAAGACCTTTCAACTTTTTCTCCCACTACGGTGAAACGCCTGAACTGGAAATTCCTTCCTCCAGGAGAGCACCCGTGGGAACACGTAAAAAACCATGTTAAGACGCTGGTGAAGGAGAAGCACTCCAGATATTCCAATATCATTCTCCAGCGGCAGGAAGCTGTCATGAACTACCAGCCGGATGAAGTATTTGTGGGGAATGGCGGATTTCGCTCCTATATTGCCTATGTCTTCAAAGAGAAGACGATTGTTTTATTGGAGAGTGTCGAGTCAGGCAATGCGACATATGTATTTGGTGATGATTGGGAAGAATTTTCGATGCTTACAAAAGCAGAGATCCTGAACAATCAATACAACAAAGACCGCATCATTCACTCAAAAGGATGGTGGCAACAACTAAACAATACCCTCGATTAGATACGTGAATTCTGAAATTTAAAGGCGAATTCACCGCAACCCAAGGCCCTGAGATTTCCAACCCACTCTCATTGCTTGTACGCTTTAAGACGCCTACCTTGCGCGGGGGCGGTATTGTTAAAAATAACGATTAATTTTACAGACCAACCAGCACAAACTATTGCTATTCAGAAAACCTCTGGTAAGTGTTTAAATCAAACAGATGAGCGTTCGCAACCTGATCCAGGGGAATAACAACCTCGAACTCCTGAAAACCTTCTTCTCCCTTACCGTCCTCTATAAGCTGGTTGTACACATCCGAGTAAAATGTTGTGAAGTTTAATCTTTGAAAACTTTCGCCACGAACTCCGCTTATTAGTGGCAGTATTTTCATATATCTACGCTCAACACTAGGGTTTGGCCCATCCATGACCCAACCGACGTATATCTTGCGAGATTTCAGTGTTAGCAATATCGGAACCTCCAACTCAAAGGCATTGCATATTAAACACTCGAAATCATTGTGCTGGATTGCCGGCTTAATTAAAAACAGCGATGCCTTCGGTACACGCGCAATTTTTTTACAGACTTCATCTAAAATATTCACAATTAGATTTAATATGTGGGGCAAAAATACGCCGATAACAAAAGATTCCACAAGTAATATCGGCAACTTCCCACTGCCTATTTCTGAAGAAGCAAAGCTCGATATCGCAACCCAAAAACCATCCTGGCTGCCAGCAAAGTCCTTGCTATAAAGGGAAAAATTAAAGTTAAGAAAGAGCGCACAAACGAAACAAACAGCGGTATAAAAGGCGGCTCTAAAATACAAGCGATGCCCCTGTTCTCGCACAGAGCGAAACAGTGAAGCTTTCCATACTATGGAGAAACTATAACCCCCTGTAAGAGAGAGCAATAGCAAGGACGTGGTTAGCGAGGCATCCATTCCTCTGTGACTTTCTTACTTTATGCCGTCTCAGGCAACTTGTATTTTGCCCGGATTTTTCGAAGAGCCTTAAGCTGGGACTGCCCCTTCTTGCTCGTCACAACGTCTTTGGCGTTAACCGAGAACACACCTGCACCAGAAACCTTAAACACAGCCCGCTCATGCTGTACTTGGTTTTTTCCCTTTTTCTGGTTCGACATATACCCACCCAATCAAAAACGTGATGTCACTTACAAGCCCACTCTTCACCTAATCCAAACCTCAAGGGAAAAGATAAGACAAATGAACGCCTTGATACTGTAGCGTAATTTCTTCATATTTTCACCTGAAGCGATCAATAGCCACCGCCACCGCAACCCACACCAGAAAGCCAAAGGTGACTATTTTTAATATATTTCAATAGGTTAGGATCTTTCCCACCATTCTATCAAGCTTATCTTTCGCCTTAGCCCAATTGGGCATTACCTGGCCTATCAAACGATAAAACCTCTCGCTGTGATTATGTTCTGCTATATGGCAAAGCTCATGCAGAATGACGTAATCAATGCACTCGCAAGGAGCCTTAACCAAATTCACGTTTAAGGTGAGCCTACCGCTCGGCGAACAACTACCCCATTGCTTTTCCATCGTCCGGACACGCAGCGGAGGACTAGCCTCTACCCATAGCGCATAGTTAAGCAATATATCGAGGCGCCTCTCGAATACTTCTTTTGCACGCGATTTATACCAGTCGTTAACAAGATCTCGCACTCTATTGGAGTTCTTTTGCCTGACGGAAACATCAAGCTTTCCGCGAAGCAGCTTTACACCCTGCATCTGATGTTTATTGACATTCACCTTGAGCTGATATTGCTTCCCCAAGTAGTAATGACTCTCGCCACTGACATATTTACGAGGCGTAACATGCTGCAGCTGTTTCCGAAAATCCCCGAGCTGCTTGTATAACCAGCGACTCTTTTTTTTAACCGCTCTAAGGACGTCGTCATGAGCAGCCTCTTCAGGAGCAGATACCATTACTCGGCAATCGGGGTGTACTTTAATCAGAACCTTTTTTGAACCAGGAGCCCGAGGTACTCGCTCAAAACTTATTTTATCATCGCCGTAGTAGAAGCTCATTCGCTCCCCAGAGGCTTGAATCGGAACCCCCATTTCGCTAAATTCCGCTTAATCCGACACGAGTAATTTGGACTATCATTTCGACAATCTTCTTCGCCTGATCCATACCTGCTCCTATTGCCTTACATTCTTTGAACATCATAGGAAGCAGTTTCTTCCGAATATCGGCCTCAATGTTCTGAGGATTTATGGAGTTCTCAGCCACAGATGCCTCAACCGATTTGTCGACCTCAAAAGCGAGTTGAACCCACTTATCCTGAAGCTGCTGCTCTATCGCCACAAAGGCTTCAGGCAAAATCTTCTTGAATACACCAAAATACGCCTGAGCATGTCGATTACCCAAAAATACATCTGGTATATCGTCGAGTGTTCTGTCTTGGACTTTCTGCTCAAACTCGTGGAACAGCATGTACTGCTTCAAAGGGTGATCAAATAGCTTCTCAGCCTCGGCTATTGCTTCACGCAATAGCTTCGAAAATGCTTCCTGTGCATAGGGGTCATCACGAAGCTCTTGTTCAATCTTGCGGGTTACCCTAGTTTTGATGATATCGGTTTCATTTCGGGTTTTTTCTTCATTCCAGTCTTCAGGCTGCTTCTGACCCATTTTGCCTACTTCATAGACTCCACCGGGCTCTTGAACTTCCACCCCAACAACATGCTTATCAAGAAGCTTTTTTACCTGTTCGGCGTACTCGTCGTAATCGATACGCTCGCCAGCATCTTGCTGAACCAGTTGCCGCAGGCTAGAGAACTGTTTAACTGCTTCCTTATAATGACGGCGGTCATCTTCACTAAAGCTCCTGTCCTCAAAGAACGTTGCTGATTGAAGGGCGACTTTCAGACAGCTTGCGAAGGCTGTCAGAGCCTCGTAGAAGTCATCTCTTACTTTAAGATGTACATCCACTAGCTCGCCGTTGCGATCCTCGATCTTAGGCACCAGGACTTGCCGTAGTTGCTCTATATCAGCCTTATTCTTTACACCATCAAAAATGGCCCACAGCTGCTTATAGAGTTGTGGCAAACGCTTGTACTCAGTGCTCATCTGACTGTACAAGCCAGCAATATCATTGATGTCGTAGCCTCCCTGAGTACGAGAAGCCAGATCTTGGTATTTCTGGATAGTGGTATCGAGCTCAGCCAGAATTCCCCGATAGTCGATCAATAGGCCAAATTTCTTCTTGGGATGTAGCCGATTCACCCTGGCGATAGCCTGAATGAGATTATGCTCTTTCAGGGGTTTATCAATGTAGAGTACGGTATTCTTTGGCTCATCAAAGCCAGTCAGTAGCTTATCGACCACAATCAATACCTTGAGCGAATCATCTTTATCAAATCGGTCAACTAGATGTTTTGTATAGGCCTGATCATCTTGGCTACCTACGTTATCCTTCCACCACTGAGTTACTTCTGGCGTCGCTTCCTCATCAATAGCAGTATTCCCCTCACGAGTATCTGGCGGGCTCATCACCACCGCAGATTCGAACAAACCCGCCTCGTCCAGGTATTTCTTGTATTTAATAGCTGATGCCTTGCTATCACAAGCGAGCTGACCTTTAAGGCCTTCATCAATATTCTTAATGAAGTGATTGGCAATATCTAACGCAATCAACCGAATTCTGTCATCCGAACCATAAACTTGGCCTTTTTTGGCGAATTTTCGCTTTAGGTCGGCCTTTTGATCATCCGAAAGTCCTTCCGTAATACGTTCAAACCAGCTATCAATTGCCCGCTCGTTGACATCCAGGTCAGGGATCCGCTCCTCATACAATAAGGGAGTTACCGCCTTATCTTCCACAGCTCGCTGCATAGTGTACGCATGCACAATTGGGCCGAATTTGTTTGTTGTTTTGTCGTCCTTGAGAAGAGGCGTGCCGGTAAAAGCTACAAATGATGCATTAGGTAATGCCTGCTTCATACGAATATGGCTTTCCCCACCCTGACTACGGTGGCCTTCATCAATCAGGACAATGAGGTCTGAGCCTTTATTCACACATTCGGGTAATTTTGTTGCGGTATTAAATTTCTGTATCAGAGAGAAAATAATCCGCTCGGTTCCACGTCCTATTTGTTCAGCCAGACGCTTACCGGAGGTCGCCATTGCCGTTGCCTTGTCTTTCTTCCCCGCCAGCTCTCCGCCAGAGACAAAGGTTTTACTCAGCTGCGTTTCAAGATCCACCCGGTCGGTGACGACAACTATGCGACACTGCTTCAATGTCTCATGGAGAATCAAGGCCTTACTCAGGAAAACCATGGTGAAAGACTTCCCAGACCCTGTGGTATGCCAGATCACACCACCTTCACGGCCGCCATCTGGGCGCTTGGTGTTAATTCTTTCAATAAGTCGCTTGATGCCAAATACCTGTTGATATCGGGCAACAATTTTTCCTACCTTTTTATCAAACAGCGTGAAGAAGCGAGTCATCTCTAACAGGCGAGATGGACTCAAAAGGCTGATCAATAGCTGATCCTGGCCCGTCACCGCTAAATCACCACCCGCCACAAGACTGTTATACCAATCCAGATCGGTGGGCAGTCTATGCCCAAATAGCTCTACCTTTTTCTCATTAGTCAGTGGGTTGTTTTTGATGGCGTGCATTTCCGCATCAGAAACATCTTCTTCGCGCCAGCTCGCCCAAAATTTAGCGGGAGTGCCACAGGTTCCGTAGCGACCATCAACCCCATTAATGGACAGCAACAGCTGACTGTATGCGAACAAATGCGGTATTTCGTCATGACGCTGATTACGCAAACTCTGCGAAATACCCTCATCAATGGCAGGGCCTTTCTTCGCATTCCCGTTTGGACGCTTGGCTTCGATTACCACCAATGGAATGCCATTCACAAAACAAACAATATCTGGACGCCGACTTTCAATACCACCAGAGCGCGTAACAGAAAATTCTTCCGTAAAATCGAAGCTGTTATTTTCGATATTGTCCCAATCGATCAAAGCTATGGTCGGACTAGCCTTTTTGCCATCTACAAATTCAGTGACAGAAATACCATATAGAAGATGGTTATAGATTTTTTCATTAGCCGCCAATAGGCCCTCATTTAGGGCCGGGCTGCAAACTTCCGCAATGAGATTATCGATAGATTTTTCAGATAATCGGCAAGCGTCTCCAGTGTAAGTGAAAGTGCGCTTTGTCAGTTCAGACCTAAGAATATCTCGCAGGACAACCTCATCCTGCTTTCCATCGCGAGCTGCAAGGGCTTGCTCAGGATTGAGGAACGACCAGCCAAGGCTCTGCAACAGCGCCATGGCTGGAATTTTCGAGCTAAATTCCTCCTGAAATCTCGGAGCATTTCGTGTCATAGAAGAAACCTGTATCTATATTTCGTTATATAGGTCAGCTATGCTCCTACTTGGGAAGAGCATCGCAGACCCACGTCACGTCGCCGAGCAAACGACAAACAAAAGTAATCACTACAATAATAAGTGCTCCCCACAAGGAAAGAGGCACTTTGTCCCGAAAGAAGCTGAAGTTCAACTGCTCGTTAATCCAACCAATTTGGTGCTCCCAGTAAAACTTATAATGAGCATACCAATTACTAAATAAAATCTGAGAACTAATACATTTTGAATAATATCGACTTTCTATTTCCGAGAGTCTATCAACTAACTTTTGCTCTACTTTTTCGTCTTCCTTACTTTTTACAACAAAATAAAGCGCTTTGAGCTCATTGCACAATTCCGTCAGAGTTCGCCCGGCACTTTCATACTCTGTCTTTTTGTGATCATGAAAGCTTATGTAAAGCCCCATAATCCCCAATACAATCAAAACGGCTGAAGTAATCTCCGCGGACGGATTCGCCACAACCAGCGAAAGAACGCCATACGCCATTGATAAGAAACCTATTAGACCTGGCGCCTTGTCGATGATGTCGTAGGTAGCAAAATGTTTCTTCGCGCCAAATCCAACGTCGTAGCCCTTCTCGGCTATAGCCCTAAGCAGATCCGTCCTGTTCATAATTTCCTCATAAAATTGGTACTTTTATTGAATCTCGCGCTATCACTACATCATTTTGCAAAATGTAACATTCCACTATGTGATCACCTTTAAAGCTTGCTGATTCCTTCCGCGAATTTTCACCATAGTTGAAAGGCTCGATTTGCCCTCGAATACAGTCTCTTTTCCTGGCTACTGGCCCACGATTCAAAACCTTCCACTTAACTCTGAACGAGCCAGCTACATCATGTTCTTTGATTTCAAAAATGAGTTGTCGGTTATTGCTAATGCCGAATCCCTTTGCGAGCATAGTAAGCAAGCTCTTCGGCAAACCCTGTGATTGATAGACCGAACAGTCAATGGTGACACTGCTACGTATATCAACAGGATAGAAGTCCTCGATAAACTCTTCAGTGTCACGCCATGCTTGTTCAGACTTAGCTTCGGCAAACACAATTGGCGCACCGGGAAAGTGACGCCCATAGATTTTTTTCCATCTCGTATAAGCGCCCGCGTCAGAACCGGCTTCAATGGCCTTCAAACAAGCTTCATATGCTTTCTTTGCCTTCTTCTGAAATTTCTTTTTAACATTGACATTCTGGTTACTTCCCGGAGCCTTGTAGTGATCTTTGTCCGGCTCATTCGCCAGATATTCGAAGAAGTCTCGACTCATTTCACCAAAGTACTGGTAGCTTTTCGTGTCATACGCTTCGGTCGAATTCAAGAAGTTGTAGGCTAGTGTGTCTATTAACAATCCACCCATTGCAACACCACTTCTATTCTTCCAAGCCCTAGCCATTTTGCAGAGTAGCCGTAAATTTTTATTCTTCTGCTCATTGAGAGCCTTAATCGCCTGCATCTCCTGGCGAGGCTTGGTAACCTTCCATTTTCCTCCATCGTAAGTATCAGGATATTGAAAGTAGCTATTCCCGTCCTCATCCGTAGATTCAAAAACCGGCTGAACTTCCACATGGAAATTTGAATAAGAGACAGTTACAACAAGGCGGTCTGCACGTACAGCTGTCTTTGGATATCTTGCCTTTATAGCATCCTTTATGTCTGTCAATAGCTTAAACTGCTTACCATCTTTGTAGTAATCCCATTTTCCAGTAGGCATGATGTAGAGCATATCGAGATCAGATATACCCTTTACACCTGTATATCTTCCGTATGATCCAACCTGTAATGAATTTGCCGTTGTAGAGCCCGTCTCCCGAAACTGCTGATTAAGGCTTCTGGTAATTTCACCATACCTCAGCGCAATCTGTTCAGCAGTGTCAACCTTCAGGTTATCCAGAAAATTTTTAAACATCTCTGACACAGACATACTAAGCCACCTTTACTCGCCGCTTTCCTGTTAAAAGTTGCTGCATCAGAGCTCTTTTCTCCAACTTTAGCGCATCAAGCTTTTGCCGTAGTGAGGCAACTTCCTGATCTGCAGTGAACAGAACTGCTGCGATTTTCCGTTGCTCATTTAAACATGGAACAGCAACTTTTAATGAGAAGAAATCCGAAGGCTTTACGTTGAGCAAACCGTGTGCGCGCCCTCCCTCATGTGCAATTTTAGATAACCCTTTATTCAGCAACCCCGATTCAAAGTAATGCTCCCAGTAGCCAGATTCATAATTATCGCTATCAGATATTTCAAAGCAGATATAAAGGGTGGTTACCACTCCATCCGCATATCGATTGAGCCGTTTAATTGCCCCCATAGGGTAACCATTTGAATAACTTTTGTTGTATGCAAATTGCCCCTTCTTCAGTAGGAAATATCCATCTAGGGTTTCAGACGCGACAGTCTTCTTGAAGAAATCTTCTTGCCTTATCAATCCATTCTGCCCCGACATGGTTAAAACATTGTCACTTTTCCCATTGTTTTTTTCAGTCATTCGTTGGAAAAAATCGGAAAGCCTTAATGACTTCCATTCCACATCGAACTTAACTCCATTTTTATCCAAAAGACGCTTTTTACCTGTGAGCAGCTGCTGCATTAGTGCTTTTTTCTGTTGCTGGCTATTAGCGAGTAAATGTTCTGTTGTGGTAATTGCTTTATCCCAGGCAGATAGGATTTGTGCGATTTTCTTTTGTTCTGAGAGAGGAGGAAGATTAACAGGATATTCCTGAATAGATTGAGTATCCAATCTACCTGTTCCGTGGCCTGCCGTGCTTACAAGCTGGAGGATTTTGTGCTTTTCTGCCACCAACAAAAAGGAAAGGAACAATCCATCGACACTTTCTTCTGGTACCAAAGCCTTCAAGTCCTGATTAAAGGCCACTTCCCTCGTCGCATAACCGACGGGAAAATCCTTCAAAAGAGTCATCCCCCTCACAAGAATTAAGGAAGAACCTTTAGGCGCCTTCTTAGCTCGCTTAAACCCTTCATCAGTCAGGCTATCAATGCTACTCGCCAGATAATGAGTTTTAAGATCTTTACCAGAGATCCAAGGTTCATCTCCACCCCAGTAATCGGCATTTTTCTTACTAGGCGTGCCGCCTGATGAGAATTTGGCGATATCACCGATTTGCGATGGTATCCACCCCTCAGGCACCATAACCCAGCTCCTCCAAATAGTTAGCCATTTCGCTTTCGAGTTTAGCCAGCTGAGCCTTCAACTGCTCGCGCTCAGCACGCACAGCCATCAGGTCAATCTCTTCCTCTTCTTCAAACGTATCGACGTAGCGCGGAATATTGAGGTTGTAGTCGTTTTCTTTTATCTCCTCGAAATTCGCGATATGCGAATATTTCGGAATTTCTGATCGCCCACTGTAGCTGCCTACTATCTTTTGAATGTTTTCAGCCGAGAGGAGATTCTGATTCTTTCCTGCCTTGAACTCCCGACTGGCATCAATAAACAACACCGTGTCGTCAGATTTCTGTGTTTTGAAAATCAAAATTGCCGCCGGAATACCAGTACCATAAAAGAGCTTTTCTGGAAGGCCAATCACCGTATCCAGCAGGTTTTCATCAATCAATTGCTTACGGATTTTTCCTTCACTGGCGCCACGGAATAGCACTCCGTGCGGCACTACAACGCCCATGCGCCCGGTCTTGGGCTTGAGGGTTTCGATCATGTGGAGGATAAAGGCGTAATCACCTTTGGTTTTTGGTGGGATGCCACGGCGGAATCGACTGAATTTATCGTGCTCAGCTTCATCATGACCCCACTTATCCAAGCTAAACGGCGGATTAGCGGTGACGATATCGAACAACATTAAGTCGCCATTCTTATCGAGCAGCTTGGGGTTGCGAATGGTGTCACCCCATTCGATCTTATGGTTGTCTTCTCCATGGAGGAACATATTCATCTTGGCCAGCGACCAGGTTGAACCAATCGCTTCCTGCCCATAAAGGGCGTACTGCTTGCTGTTGTGATTGGCGACCACTTTTCGGCCGCACTTCATTAACAGAGAGCCCGATCCACAAGCCGGATCGCAAATAGTATCGCCCGGCTGCGGGTTGAGCAGTTCGGAAATCAAATCCGAGACCTCTGGCGGCGTATAGAATTCACCCGCTTTTTGGCCACCGCTGGCCGCAAAGTTTTTGATCAGATATTCGTAAGCATTACCGATGACGTCCAGCGTGCCGACGCGGCTTGGCTTGAGGCTCAGATCCGGCTTGGCGAAATCTTCCAAGAGGTGACGAAGAATGGTGTTTTTCTGCTTTTCTTCACCCAGCTTGTCGGTGTTAAAGGAAATATCCTGAAACACGCTTTTCCCGGCATCCTTCAGCTTGGTGCCGTTTGCCTCTTCAATAGCATGCAGCGCCTGGTCGATGCGCTCTCCGTTACCCGGCTCATGGCGGTGCTCCCACAGCGCGTAAAAGCTGGCTTCTTTCGGCAGCACAAAGCGCTCATTCTTCATCATCTCTTCAATGAGCTCCGGCTCATCACCGTATTCGGCCTTATAGCCGTCGTAGTGATCCTGCCAGACATCCGAGATGTATTTGAGAAACAGCATGGTGAGAATGAAGTCTTTATAGGTATCTGCGCTCACGGTACCGCGAAAGGTATCGCAGGCATTCCATAAGGCTTTATTGATGCTGTCTTGACTGATTTTGTCGCTCATTTTTCGTATTCACCTATATAAGCAATGCTTAAACACTTAATTTCTATTAGTCCGTACTAGCTAGCGGGCCACACCACTCAGCAAATGGGCACTTCTCATTAACTGGACGGCCAAGCCCTTCATTTCTTTTTCTCGGTTATTGATCAGACTTTCCAACACCTGACGTTCTTCCAACTGCGCCTTATACAGCGAGGCGTAAGCTGCCTGCTCTTCCAGCGAAGGAAGCGCTAACTCAATCTCCCGAAAATCCGCGATCCTCAAGGTTGAGGATGTCGCCCCCTCAGCGGCACGCTCAATGCGAGCCTGAAAAGGCCCCTGGTTCATCTGCCAAGCGACAAAGTCAGGGGTTGCCATAGATGGCCGAACACGCAAATGAAAGAAATGAGGCGAGCAAAGCACCCGCCCTGGCACGTTTCGTACGACCGTCGCGTTTAAGCGCGCGCCGCGTGCCGCAAAAAGTATGTCGCCTTCATCCAGCCAGCGCTCCGTACGCTTGCGCTCAACGGCCGCGCGAATAACAGACCCCCAGCGAACGCCTCCATGCATGTCAGCATCCCGGAGCTGCACCATCGGTATCCCATCTGGCGACTCGTCAATACGGCCACGCGTGGGGTGCCCGGGCCATCCCCGCCCCTCGCACACTTCTGCCACTCTCACTACCTGCACTCAAATTACCCCTACGGCGCACAATCAACGTGCATTGCTCAGGGGACATTATTATTCTGTTTATTATTATGCAATACCGATCCTGATTATTTTCATCATACCCCATACTGCACTTTTTCTATTGACAAGACCATAACTCGACGCTAGTATATATGACATCATGAGCCGTACTCATATTTACGGCTTGCCGAGAGCCCCTTTGCTGATTGGAACCGGAGCAGCCAAATGAATTCACTCATAGCAATTAAATAGGCAGCCCTGCCTTAGCGGCAGTCGCCATGCCGCTCTACCCAACCCACTACTTACGATGTCACCCAGCACCGGGAGGGCCACTTTGTGCCTAGAAAAAAACCACCAACCGGAAAAGTCGGTGTCTACCTGCTTCGCGATATCGCAATCGCCGTCCTTGAGGCACATCTATTCCCGCCAGTTCGGAAAATCGTCAGCCGACGCGGCGGCCCCAAAAAACATGAGGTCACATCACGCAAGAACAAAAAGAATATGCCGGCCCTTTCACGGATCACGCTGGAGGGTGACTATGAACTGGGCGCGTTTTACTGGCTTGAGTCAAACAGTGCGATTGTCTGGTATAAGCATCAGCCATTTACGATTCGGTTTAACGACGGCGAATTAACCATTTCGTATACCAGCGACTTTCTCGCAAAAATGGAGGACGGCTCATTCACACTGTATGAGGTCAAAAAGTCCAACAGCCTAGAGGACAAAGACGTACAGGCTAGACTGAAATCTATTCGGAAAGCACTGAGCAAAACGTCCGTAAGGTTCGAAGTACTTACAAGCGACGAACTCAATGCGCAACCTAAATTCGACACCCTCGCGAGCCTGTATGGCCAAACAAGCACCGCAATCACTCAGAAAAAAGTCATCGAGACTGCCAAGCGGGAGTTCCTACTAAGCCTCAAGTACCTCGGAGGCTCGGCCAAAATGAAAGCCTTGAAATCGGTGTCACCTTTCGTCTGCGAAGCAGGATTAGCTGTCGCAATCTTTGACGGACTGGTAACAAGCAAGTATCGACTGCCCATTTGCGACGGTTTCGATGTCTCTCTTACGCCGGCAGGCTATGAAGAATGCTGAACCTAGCGGCGCGCTCACCGGTACCGGATGGTTTCCATATTGGCGACCTTTTCCGAATTCGCGGGGAAGAATACGTCCTGACATCTGTCAATGCCCAAACACATGAAGCACGACTGCGCCCTCATCTTGGCGGAAACGATATTACGCTGCACGCCGATGAACTAGTTGCTTGGACAAAATCTGCAGCCATTACGCACACCCAAGCAGTAAGCGAAGAAACAAGGCATGCTGTAAGACTTGCATCTCTAAACGACAAGGAGAAATGGGATTGGAAGAGGCGCTGTGAATACATCAAGGAACTACTTGAATATGACACCGCGAAAACACGGGCATTAGTATCGCGGACAATTTATAAGATTTTTAATCGGCGAACCCGCCGCATCCTAAACAAGCAGCTAAAGCATATCGAAAAGATGCCAAGCATCTCGTCAGTGTACAACTGGATCGCCATTGTTCGAGAAAACAACGGATATCTTGCAGCACTTGCCTATAAAGATCACCGCAGTAAGCCTCGCAAAGATAGGCTTCATCCTACTGTCTCGAGAATCGTTGAAGAATGCATCGACATGCTTCTATCACCGGAAAAAATTTCAGTAGATACATTAAAAGCAGTGGTGAAACGCTTTATCAAGGAGGCAAACAGGAACAGAACGCCAAACCAGGAACTCCTGCGAGTCCCGTCGACGACGACACTACGGAATCGCCTGAATGCTCGTAATCCCATGGATGTAGATAGGGGAAAGAAAGGCGAATCCTACACCATCAAACACTATAATTACGGCGGTAAAACAACGTACCCCAAATACATCGGCAGCCGAGTAGAAGGCGACACAAACTATATCGACTGCCTGGTTTACGACGCACTTCTTGATATCACATACAGGCCTTTGCTACTGCTATTCATCGACTGCTATACAAAAGCAGTCGTTGGTTACGAAGTATCTTACTTACAACGCGGCTCTGAAAAATTGGCGAAAGCCATGACAAATATGATGTCAGAGAACGATATGGCCTCCTTTTCGTGCGTTCCTGTTATGGTCGTCGTTGATAACGGCAAAGAATTTGACAACCTAACGCTTAAACACATCCAAGACCGAACTGGAATCATCTTTTGTTTTAGCCCTCCCTACTCGCCGAACTGCAAATCAATTATTGAGCGCTTTTGGGGCACGCTAAATTCAAAACTACTTCATGGGTTAAAGGGAACTACGAAGGAAAATATTTTTGTTCGTGGCTACTATGATAGCGAAGACAATGCGACCTATACAATCCAAGAACTCAGAGAAAAGATCGACTTAGCAATTAACGAGTACCACCATACTCCCCATTCTTCTGAAATTTTGTCCCCAAAGACGAAATGGCAGGATGCCGCAGAAAAACGACCGCCTAGGGTATATGACAGGGATACCTGTATTGCGCTGGGCACCCGATATGTAACCAGGAAAGTGAGTCACGGGCGAGTCCAAATTGACGAACTCGAGTGGAGAGGAGCCGCCTTACCTGAAAATTTCAATGGTCAATATGTCACAGTATGCGTGAACAATTCTGACCTGACTAATGTCTGGGTGATTAATCCAGATGATAGCGACGACATCCACAAACTGGAACCAGTTGATAAGAATCTTCAAGCCGGACTTTCCCTAGAGTTCTGGAACGGATACCGGGATACGCTCCAAAAGCGTGAGCAAGCGTCAGGCAATCCGGCTATTGCTGAGGATATGCGTGCTGATATCGCACTGGATCTAATCCAGGCTGCGAAGTCAGGTCACGGCACTACCAAACGAAAACGTGCCCGTTCTGCAAACGCAGCAGCCAAACAGCTCGAAAACATGTCAACAGCACTTAGCAGCACTCAATCAAGTAAAGAGAGCCCACTACGGACACAGCCATCGGTGGACGGGACTTCATTTGACTACGGAATCGAAGACTAAAAAGGAGTCGTTAGTATGGATTTATCTCAAGCAACCGCAGCAGTAAGCGAATTCGACAAATGCCGTGTCAAACACCCTAAGCGGGAGTTTGTATTTAAGCGACTCAATATCATGAGCGCCTACGCAACCAATTTTCAGCAAGAGAAGCAGAACCCTGACTACGATCCTTACGCCGAAAAAAGCGAAAAGAAAGGAATGATTGTTTCAGGCTTTCCTGGCGTAGGCAAGAGCTCACTATGCGGCCGATATGTGCAATTGAATAAACCGTACATGAGATCAACCGAGCAGGGAGACCAGCTGATTGTCCATACGCTTTACTTCCAGCTACCCGGGCAGGTTACTGTTAAACGAATCATTGCGGGGCTACTGCGAGCACTGGGATACGCCCCTAATACCAGCAAGGACGAGGACACCTTAACCGCAGATCTACTTTCTGCCCTTACAAAATGTGAGGTGAAGATCATCATTCTCGATGAAATCCAGCACCTGAGCTCAAGAAAGAACGTTGATCACATGCCGCTAATTCAGAATTCTCTAAAAGGTCTAATCAACGACTGCGATCAGTTCTTCGTATTTGTAGGCGACCTAACGACACCAAAGATTATCAAAGGATGCGGCCAGCTGGGGAGAAGAGCTCCTACGACGGTTACGCTAGAGCCATTTTCATTCCCCGCGACGGAGCAATCAGAAACTTTTGCTGTCGTGAAGTCCCTTCTAGCGGTCATGCCGGATAAAACCGGGGTATCACTTAGTCGTAAAGTTGATCTACTGGAGTTTTCTCAGCGTCTTTTTATCGCCAGCGGCGGCGTAATCGATACGATGCGCTTCTACATGAGTGAAGCGCTACTCGACGCATTGATCTCAGGCCAACGTAGTATCGATCTGTCGCACTTCTCTGACGCTTTTCTCCTAGCGCCTAGCGACAATGCCTTAATGAAGGCTAATCCATTCGCCATGACCCGCTCTCAGCTTACAAAGTGGATCGATAAGGCTGTCGGCTATGCATCTTAACTTCATTGCGAAGCACCGACCCGGTGAGAGCTTGAGCTGCCTTCTAATCAGGCAAGCGGAGGGCGTCTTTCTGTCACCAGGGGAGCTTTTAAGCCGACTTGGGAGCAAGTGCAACCCATCAACAGAGTTGTTGGCCCTTTTACGTGCCAACAAGTGCTCTCTCGCAGCCATCTGGCCGCTCAGTGACTTAAAGCAGTCTGCAACTTACCAACAAGTTGCTGAAAGCCGTCAGTACAAGCAGTGGATCAACTATAACACTTTAGGCGTATGCTATAGATGCGCAGAGGCCGGATTTGTGCCTGAGTCTCACGATTTCAGTATCATGCCCGCTTGCACAAAACATTCGCTGAAACTGTCCAAGGAATGTTCGGCGTGCTCCCGTCCTTATTCAGTCAATAGGTATCATCTGACTCACTGTCGATGCGGTGAGCCTATTCGCTCTATTAAAGCAAGTGAAGCAGAAATCGAGGAGGCTCACTACGTTGAAAAACTACTGCACGGCGGTGATTTCGACTCACTAAACGCGTACAAAGAGCTCCGTTCTATCACACGCCGGTTTGCAGCTAACAACATCGAACTCAGCCCGTACATCGACTATATCAACGGGCAACCAGAGCCCCTCGCCGAGCACATCAGCATTGCTGCTCAACAGCTTACACATATCAGCCTGAGGGCATTGAGCGCGCCATTTGCCTGCGCCGCTTCAGAAATCGTGAAGCTTTACGCGCCGAGACTGCTTTCTAGCTTACATAGACCCAAAAACGGTGTGAAAGGCGTCTCCACACCTATCGATTTCCGACTAGATCAAACGGAATTCAGGTATACCCTTGGTCTGAAACCCCAAACAGCGGCAGCGATTGAGAGCCGATTCTTCAATCTGACCAGCCGGGTAGGACGCCCTAGCGCCTCCTTTACCTACCAGACTCTTGCACGCTTTTTTGAGCCTCTGTTACCCGAGACAGACAAAACCACCTGTCACTCAGTCTCTCTAGCCGACCTGAGCGCTTCCCAGAAACTTACGATCGACGCTCTTATCGAACGCGTGCTAACCGGCGGAATCACCTTACATTCATACGACGATACACGCCCCCTAAGCCAGATTAGGGTAGTAAACGACATGAAGTCGAACAATGACGCTCCGAAGGGCTACATGACGCTGTCCTCGGTTGTCGCTCAACTAGATAGCTATGAAGAGGCCGTCCGTGGTGCCAGAGATGCTGGCCTCTTACCTGCCACACATCAGAGATCCTGTAACAACCGATATCTCTTTGCCGAAAACGACGTTGAGGATTTTCATAAGAAATACGCCCTAATCGGCGAGCTAGCGAGGGAGACTCAATACCAGCCCATGCGATTGTCCGATCGGCTCCGAGAGCTTGGCGTAATTCCAGTTGCAGGCCCATTTGAAGGAAATTCACCGGTCTCAATCTTTAGACGGTCTGACATTAATGATGCCGACCTTAAAGGCGCCCTAAAAATCACGAACTATGCGACGAACAGCGGGCGCAAGCCGAAGAGCACCTCACGATTTGATTCTGAAACATGGGCCACCGGCCAGGAAGTTGCCGCTGAACTTGATATTCCTCTCGCACAGCTTCATCGCATTACCAGACACGACCTGCTGGTGAAAGGCGTACCTCGCGTCAGGGGGTCTCAGCGCCGATACTACTATCGACGTGATTCTGTGGAGACCACGAAGGATTTCCTCAATAAAGCTGTCGACATCAATGATCTCTCGAAGCAGCTAAATACCAACAGAAAAAAGCTGATCTCAAGATACCTCTATCTTCTCAAAGCCGAGCCCATCAAAGTCGGAAGCAAATCGCTCGTTCCAGAAAAAGATGCAAACACACTCCTTAGTCACTACAGAAACTATCTGGATGCGCAAGCTGCAGCTACCTATCTTTCCACGACTCGCCATCAAATCGGCAACTGGAAGAAGGCATCGAGAATCACGCCGATTCCACCAGACGACGACAACTATATCCGGTCTCCTCAGCTTTTCCGACTTTCTGATATTACGCGGCTTAAACAGACTTTGATTGAAGAGTCCAAGGCTCCAGCAGGGCCTAGCGTTGCTAATGTGTAGCTCTTTCAGCCCAGCCACACCCACCGGCCAAGAGGCAGCCTTTATGACGTATATCATAGTTTTAATTAGGCTTTTTTATTCTCCCGGAATTGGGACTGAAGATGATTTCCAGAATGCAAAAAATAATCAATGTCACGAATGGCTACGTTATAGAAATCCCATCATCTATATAGGCGCGACGGAACGATTATGACTATCAAACAGATTGAGAGTTGGGAAGTGAGGATTGAGAAGCTGTATCGGCGCTTCCCATTCATCCTAACCTGGGACTGCGCAGAATCGTATCACACACACTATTGCGGCCTGTACGTGCCGGACGGATGGCTTCCACCGATCTATCAGCTCCTTCTAGACGTCGAGACGTATACACAAGCAACGGGTAGTGATTGCCCCGTATTTCGCGACATCAAAGACAAGCGGGGCCTGCTATCTATCAACTACGACGGAGGCGACGACTATATTGACGAACTAGTTGCCTCCTATGAGGACGCTAGCCGCGACTGGCGAGAAGAGCTGGCGCAGGTGGTTTACATCCATAACCGTAAAGAAAGTGCATCTGAAGACAATGATAGCGAGTGATATTCAAGCAGGACGATTCGCTAAGCACCAATCGTTCCCAAAGAACGACGTGGGACGCGACATCGTCGTCGGTGATATTCACGGATACTTTTCAATTCTCCAAACAGCTTTAGAGGAAATCAACTTCGATCCTCAATTCGATCGTCTGTTTGCGCTGGGCGACTTAGTCGACAGGGGCCCAAACTCCCCTGCAGCGCTCGAATGGCTCCGGAAACCCTGGTTCCATTCAGTAATCGGTAATCACGATCTTTCCCATGCACTTGAAGCTGAGCGTGAACATATTTCGAATTTCTGGATTCTAGATATGATTGTCTCCACAAAGGACGACTGGGCAGCGAGCTGCGCCCCGGAAGTCTATGCAGACTTGGTAGCAGAGTTTAGTCGACTGCCGCTCGCCATAACTATAGAAACGAGCCGAGGCATCGTCGGTCTTGTGCACGCGGAACTACCACATGGCTATCCAACATGGAGTTCTTTCATCGAGGCCATCGGAACAGAAAGTATAGACGATAACACCCTCTGGATGGCCACCTGGGATCGGTTTCTCGATCTCCGTCCGGTCAAATCCCGCGATGATCTCAAATTCTTCGTCCCAGACGTATTAGCGATTTTCCACGGTCACTCGATCCCATGGTTTAAGGAGCCTATGAAAGTTGGCAACCGCTACTACATCGAAACCGGCGCATACGTCAGAGCCAGAACAGGTCGCGACGAGGGTGGGTTCACATTGGTCGATATTGAACACCCCAACGAACCGATACTTGCGGCGTGGTGGCCAGACGAATAGCGAACTATGAACATTCCGCTGCGCGGCGGAAACCTGGACGCAAGAGGCATTGGCTCCGTACTGCCAATAGCGAACTTATTGAAGCGCCCCTAAACATCAAATGAAAACGTTGGTCGGCTTAGTAGATATTGTGCGGCATATTCAATCCATAGCAGTAGAATTCAGCCGATTCCTCAGCAGAGCCTACATCGCGTGGCCTTCTTCAAGTTAGGTGATCCTGTGAAAGTAATATCAATTCATTCAAAAGAAGAATATGAACTAGCACTTAAAGAGGCTGAAAGCCTAATGTCAGCCGAGAAGGGGACACCAGAAGGTGACCGCCTTGATAAACTAGGTGAGCTATTAGAAGCCTACGAACGTGAGCACCACCCAATAGGTCGAGGCAACTGAAACTGAGGCGGCCACGTATGCCGCTTGTGGCGCCCTTGGGCGCGAGTATCGGCTGGTCAATGGGCTTTGTATCAGACCAGCCAGGTAATGGGCGACGGTATCGGGTGCTGAACGTAAAATATGATTACACCTTATCTGTAGAAGTCTAATCTCTAGTTAAAAATGGGGGGATTACAGAGAAACCGATAACAAGAGTTTTCTGAATCAATAGCCGCACCCATTGGCCGTTTGACTATGAAGCATACTGCATGCGTGTTGTGTGTAACCCGCGTGGTTCCTTACTACTCCAGCGTAGAAATCAATGATTTCAACCAGAGCTTTAATGTCAAGATTGGGGACTTTACAATAGACCCGAGTAACCCTCTATTCAAAAATGCGTTTAGTAATCGAAAATTACAATTTAGCACCAAACTTAGATCCGTATTGTCAATAAATTGATTCTCGCTTAGCCTGAGATTCTTCAATGAGGTTGCGCATGAGCTTTCGAGGAAATATCTACAAATTTAACCGTTTGCAGCATGAACATGCAGCATGGAGCTTGCTTAGGGCCAATAACTCTTCGATGATCATAGCCTTTCTAGTCGATCTCTTCGCCGATGAGTCAGAGGTACCATACGAGCAGGCACGAGTTGCATTGGAAGCGAACTTAACCATGGCAAGAGACACCGGCCTCTGGGAAACAGACACCAGCGCCCCTACTTACCTAAATCAATGGGTACAGGCTGGCTGGATGCGCGATCGGCGTGGAGAGGAGACTACGCTAGCTAAGACAGATGCGGCTGAGGTAGCTATTCGCTTTGCTCAGGGGCTGGAAGGTCGTACCGCCGGCGCTAGTGCCTCGCGCCTCATGATTTTTCAGGACGCAGTGAGAAACACAGCCATCGACCTCAACCCGAGCCCCGAAGCGCGCATCATTCACCTTGAGGCGCAAATGGGCGCACTCAAGCGACAGATCGACGATCTGAGGAGCGGCCATGTCAACCATCTGAGTGAGGACGAACAGTTCCAGCGTTTAATGGCGATTTACGACCTCGGCAACCAATTAACAGGTGACTTCAGTCTCGTTGAGGATAATATCCGCCGGATCGACCAGCAAATTCGGACGAGCATGTACGACAGCGATCAGAATCGTGGCGACACCCTTTCACTGCTACTTGAAAAGGAGTCCATTCTCGCAATGTCAGCGCCCGGGCAAGCATTCGATGGTTTTTATCAGCTGCTGCGCGACGATACTCGCTCCGGCGAGCTCCGTGAACGATTGCGAGAAATTCTTACCCGCCACGTCGCCGAGCGACTAACCAGCAAGCAGCGCCGCTTTCTCGCCAAACTAGTCGACATACTAGCTGCCGAGAGTGACCGCGTAATTACTCACCGCCGTCGCACCGAGGAAAGCTTGCGCGTCTATATTGAGAGCAATACGGCAAAAGAACGAAAAGTGGTCGACGACCTTCTGAAGCACCTAGCCAAGCAAGCTCTTCACCTAAAAGAACTAGGTGTCAGTCCGAAAACCCCGACACGGCTATCATTGCCTTCCGGCTCGCTAAAGGTACATTCGCCCGCCTCCATCCGACTCTACGACCCGGAGGATGCAATCATTCTCGATAGTTTCGAAGAGAACACTCCGTCAAGCACCCTGAGTAACAGCGCGCTGGCGATGCTCGACGCGGTCGATGTTCATGCCGTTGCTCACGAAGTGCATGACATCTTAGTAGAGCAAGGCCCGATGACTATTTCACAGCTCATTTCTCGACGCCCGATCGAAAGCGGCCATGAGGAGCTCATTGCCCATATTCGCGTCGCCCGAGCCGTACATGCCACCATGCCGGACGGAGAATATGACCGAGTAGAATTTGTAGACAGAGACGGAAGCCGTATACGCGCAACTATTCCTACACTCATCCTCAGCGCGGATCTCTTTCCCGAAGACATCGACGCCCTCGCTATGTAAAAAGGATTTTCACATGACTACCGATGACGACAAAACCGACGACCAAACCATAAGCTTTTTTGACGAGATGCTAGGGCCCGCAACAGGTAACACCAGCACCGACTTAGACGGTCTCGCCGATGAGGCTTTTATTCCCGAGCCGAACGAGTTAGAAAGCGAAGCGAGCGGCATGCTCACATCCGCTGGCCGGTCAGCGCTGGTGCACTTGATGCGCCAAGGTTCGATTCTGGCTAGGAACTACGGAAAGGTATTTTCTGTGATCGTGAATGAAGCAGCAGCTATCCGCTCTTGGTTGACCGAAGTCAACCTTGACATGCTTCTAGATGAGCGCGCTGGCGTTGCCTTCATCCGCGACAAAAGCGACGCCTCACCCGAAGAGGAAGACGAAGGCGGTGACCAAGACACTACCTCACTGCTTGCAAAACGCACTATGAAACTCTACGACACCCTAGTCCTGCTTGTACTACGTCGCCACTATCAAGAGCGCGATGTGGCCGGGGACGCTAGAGTGTGGGTCACGTTCAACGAGATCGACAACGACCTGAAAACTTTCCTACCGCCCTCCAATAGCGAGAAGTCGGAAGAGCGCAACCTTAACGGCGCGATCAAACGATTGAAGGAGAAACGGCTAATAATGGGGGTAGGTGCCGACGAATCGTATGAAATCTCGCCGTTGATCCGCTACATCGTTGAGCCAGGCTACCTAGAAAACATGCTGGCAGAATTCCACCGAATAGCCCAGACATACGGTAGCGACATGGCAGAGGAAAATAGTGATGAGTGAGGCTTATACGCCGGACACACTATTCCCCATGGGCCAAATCCGACTTGCGGAACTAACGGTCTACAACTGGGGGTCGTTCGACAACGTAACCACGACACCAGTGAGCCGCAATGGTTTGCTCATCACCGGCGACAGCGGCGCAGGTAAGTCTACGCTTGTCGACGCCTGGACTGCATTGATGAACCCCGCAGGTCGGGCGCACTATAACTCAGCAGCTGCCAGCGAGAGCGGTCAGAAAGACCGCACGTTGCTCACGTACATGCGTGGAGCGTTTGGCAGTGAGCGCGATGGCACAAGCAGCAAATCAAAAAACAAGCGTAACGATGACGTCGTCACCGGCGTTCGAGGCCTCCACCGCTCCGATGACGGGGCAGAAATCACACTATGCGTTCTATTTTGGGTCAAGGCGAACACTGGCGCGATCTCGGACGTCCATCGCTTGTATTTCATCGCGCGGCGCAACGTCGCGCTGCAGGAGGTTTTGTCGTATTTTCGCAAAGACGGTGCAGCTGGCGTGAAAAGTTGGCTTCGCCAGGATTCAGGGATTGAATTTTTTGACAACAATTTTCGCAACTACCAGGAATACTATCGCAAGCTCTTCAGCATGGAGAACAAGAAGGCGCCTGCCCTTCTAAGCCGTGCCCTAGGCCTAAAGGAGGTCACCAACCTCACGAACCTTGTCCGGGAGTTCGTCCTTGAGCCTAGCGACGTCAGAGATAAGGCCCGGAACGCTCTGGAGGGGTTTGCGAATCTGAAAGCTTTGCATGACGAGTTGGTCGATACCCGAGCACGCCACCATCACCTATCACGATTGCCCCCTATAAAGGAAGCGATAGAGGCGGCGACTCAAAATATGGCACACTTGTATGAAGAGCTCGAACACCTCCCTGCCTATTTCGGCGAGCTCGGCGCCATCAGCTGGCAACTGCGTCTCAACACCCTCGAAAAACAGATGGAACAGCTGCAGTCCCATCTTTCGCATGTACGCGACGAGATCGAACTGTCCGAAGACCGCATTGAACGCTTGAACCGAGAGTACATCGAGTCTGGCGGTGACAGGTTGACAGCCTTGGGGGTAGAGAAAGACAACGCCAAGCGGGAGTTTAATCGCGTTACCCAAAATGCCTCAGAATATCAGCGACTCGCGAAACAGCTCGACATGGACGACCGTCTCGACGAGCGAGTCTTCCAGCAGAACAAGGCTAAAGCCAAAGAGCTTCTGGAATCCATAGAAGATCAACGACGTAAGTCCGAAATGGACTTTGCCGACGCTCGCGGCGAACAGAAATCGATCGAGGATAACCTACAGGACGTTAACACACAGATCCTTGAGATCGAGGCCAACCCTGACTCAAACATCCCGCCCGATTATCAGCGGTTGCGTAACGCCATCGTCGAGTCAGTCAGAGGTGACCGCGATGAATACCTCTTTTTCGGCGAACTGGCTGCAGTTCAGCCGGAACACCGAGAATGGCAAGGAGCCATCGAACGAGCCCTCGGCATGAACCGCCTCACGCTAATCGTGCCTGAGAATACTTATGCTCAGGTAAACAAGTGGGTCAACGACCACCACACCGGTATGAATGTAAGGCTGCACGTTGCCAGTGACCTAGCGGGGCTATCACGCAAACAACCGCGCTTTAAGGACAACGGCTTTTTGCGAAAACTCGAGTGGCGCGATCATGCGTACCGCGAACTAGCGAAACACCACTTCGCTAAGTTCGATCTCGAGTGTGTCGACTCAACCGGGGATATGAACCGCACGCCTTTTTCGATGACTAAACAGGGCATGATCCAAAAAGAGCATCATCGCTTTGAGAAGAAGGACGCTTACCGCATCGACGACCGCAGCCGCTGGGCGCTAGGTTTTTCCAACAAGGCACGGCTGAACGATCTCATCTCCGAGCGCGATGAGCTTGTTAGCCAAGTTTCCAAAGCCACCTCATCACTCGAAGCTCGCCGTTTAGAGATGAGCCAAATCATAGCGCGCGAGGCAGGCTGGAACAGTCTGCAGCGACTATCTTGGAACGAGATCAATGTGACCTACTACCAGTCTAGTTACAACGCAATCTTCCAGGAGTACGAGGCGCTGCGCGCCGAAGGCAGTGATCTCGACAAAGCCAGGCGCAATTTGGATGATGCGAAGTTGGCAAAGAAGAAGCTTGATGAAGAACGCCGCGCACTCGACCAACAGAGTGGTCAAGTTGAAGGCCGGATAGATGAGGCGAGCAACGCAATGGCGGAATGCCGTGAAAAGGCCAAGCTAGGGATAACCGATGATGTTCGAACGCGACTACATCATCGCGTGGGCGAGGTTAACTTGGAAGAACTCGCGCACAGCGAAGGCGAGAAGAGCAAAGAGATCCTAAATGCCATCCAATCGACCAATGAATCCAAAACCGCGCAGGAAAAAAGTGCCAACACTATTATTACCCAGTTCCGATCGAACGAGCGATGGGAGCCGCTCGCTGCTGAATGGGGGACAGACTCAAATAGCATTATTGACTATATAGGCCACTACCGAGAGCTAGACGAGGAGGGCCTACCCAAGCTGGTCGACAAATTCCGTAAACGCATGAACGACGAAACGACCAACGCACTTGCCAGCGTTAAGCATCGCATGGACGCTGAAATTGCGGAGACAAAAGATCGCATCGAGATGATCAACGACGTCATGGCCCGCACGGAATTTTCCCCCGGCACAATTTTGCAGTTGAGGTGTTGGGCGGAAAAGTTTCCTCATGTTGATGCCTTCGATAAGAAAATGCGTCGCGTACTAAGCGAATCATTCGGCGACGGCGACGAAGAGCTATACACTCGTCTCGCGGACTTGATGACTGATCTCGAAGAGTACTGCAAAGATTCTCTGCACTGTTCCCGAGTACTAGACTCCCGCTATCGTCATCGTTTTGATGCGGAAGTCGTCGACAAGAAAACACGCGATGTTATCGACTACATGGACTCATCCAGTGGCAAGTCCGGTGGAGAACGAGAGTCTTTTGCCGGTGTAATTATTGCGGCAAGCCTTGCCTACGTACTAACGCCGGACGGCAGTAGCAAACCTATCTACTGCACGGTATTTCTCGACGAAGCATTCTCTAAAACCGCGGAGACTCTTGGATCCCGCGTACTAAATGTTTTCAAGGAGCTGCACCTACATGCCAATATGATCACCCCTTACAAGAGTATCAATATGCTCAGTAAAGCAGTCGATTCCATAATCATCTGCGAACGAAATAAGGACACACACAGCACCAAGCTTATTCAGACCAATTGGGAACGCCTTGAGACCGATAGGAAAACCCTACGGGCCCAGATCAAACAGCGTCGCGAGGCCGAAAATCTGATTCATACGGAGCACCTAAATGGAGTCGAATGACTGGGGATTGCTTCCGGATCGGGTACTCGGCCAACTTCGCCAAAGGGAATGGGACAATCGCAGCCGTCTAAGCCAGCGCATGACCGGCGACCGCCCATTACCAATTCGTGTGGGCCTGAAGCCACCGTCTGGTAAACAGGGTTTAGCGCAAATGGCAAGGCTGCGGGAATTCATTGAGGCATGGCGGCACTTCCCCCATTCGACGTGTGTAACCTGGGAGCAACGTTCCTATCGCGATCTAGGAGAGGTGACGGTACCCAAGACACTGGAAATTCCTTCGATCGATTCTCTCATTGACTGCCTGGGGCCGGAAGCTCGCGAAGAGAGCCGGCACTGGGAAAAAATCATGAAACCTATCGTCGCAGAGAACCGCGAGCTATATCCAGTATTGTCGAAGCACCTCAACACCTTCGATCGAATGAGCGAGGGCGATGCACACATAATGGCAGCCTTACTCCCCCAGCTTTCACATGGTATGGGGCACGGGTATTACCTTCGGGGGATACCGATAGAAGGTGTGGATACTAAGTTCATAGAAACCTACCAATCTCTGATCGAAGCCATTCTTAATTTCCTGTACGACAATCGCGTAATTGCTCTGGGTGGCCTGCTCGGTTGGCTGGGTTGCAAGAGTCGCCCCAGAAACTGGCTGACTCTCCGGACGCTATGCCCAACCCTTACAGAGCTTATGGGCGGACATGAGCTGCTACAGCTACCAGCCGAACAAGTGATGTCCGGCGTCCTACCGGTAGATAGACTGTTGGTGGTAGAGAACCTGGATTCGGCGCTTAGCCTGCCTCACCTGCCCGGAACGCTGGCTGTAACAGCAACTGGCAAAAACGTCGCCTGGATGAAAGCTGATTGGCTACAGTCCACGCCTGTAGGCTACTGGGGCGACATCGACACCTGGGGGCTCGATATTTTAAGTCTGGCACGCGAGCACTGCCCCGCTTTGACATCGCTGATGATGGATCAGACAACATTTGATCGGTACAAGCATCTGGCGGTGCGGGAACCCACTCCGAAGGAACTCACACCTTACCACCTGACAAAGGAAGAACAAGCCCTCTTCGTCGGGCTTCGCGACGCAGAGGGAACTAACTGGCGCCTAGAACACGAACGTCTTCCTCAGGATTACGTTGCAGAGCAGCTCTGGCTGTGGGCCGGTGTCTGACTGACCTCGCCCCTGAGTTACTATCAATATAATTTAGCAGTCATCGCCCGGAAATAAGCGGACAACCATTACACCTCGACAGAGGCGTGCTGTGATTTTGACTTCAGGTCAAATAACTTTTTAGGTGAACTCAACGATGACTACTTTCGTAACAATGCGGAGCAGTAAACCTGCAGAATAAATTGTACGCTATTCCTATGTAGCTGCGTGAAGCTAGCTGAAATAGCTAGCTATTATGTACTTCCGCATTGCTTTAGAGATTCTAGAGTTTTTAATGATTTTTTACTATGGCAGCAGCCATACTACAGATGCTGATTGCGCGCATACCGATTGCTCAGCGAATAGTCTGATGCTCGAAAATAAGGAAACTATAGATGCAAGCACGAGACGTATTTCTTACTCAACTAATGCAGGGGCCAAAGCAGTTTTTAATTCCGATATTTCAGCGGACGTATAGCTGGACGCAATCTAACTGCGATCAGCTTTTGAGCGATATTGTCCATGCTGGCGGAAGTCACTATATACAGAGCCACTTCGTTGGCTCGATAGTATTGATTCCTAGCCAGCAAACTACAGCCAGCATCCCACAGTGGCAGGTGATTGATGGACAACAGCGCTTAACAACTATAAGCATTCTGATGACGGCCTTGCTTTGCAAGGCCAAATCATTAAAACATGACGTAATTGCCGCCACCCCGCTCGAAGGAATTCGAGATTACTTTTTAGCTAATGCTTATGGCGGCGGCGATGGGCGCTACAAGCTGGTGTTGACGAAGGGCGATAAGCAAAATTTATTTGACTTAGTCGATGGAAAAAATCTTAACAATAATGGAGCCACATCTAATGTCAAAAACAACTACGACTACTTTTTTGAGGCGCTAGCGGATTCCGAAATCATTGATACTGTGTATCAAGGCCTTCAGAAACTTAAGGTTGTTGAGGTAGTGTTGAAAGCAGGCTCCGACGACCCTCAGGCTATTTTCGAAAGTCTGAATTCAACCGGCGTCGACCTCAGCCAAGCTGACCTGATTCGTAACTATGTACTGATGCGTCAAGAACATACGCAACAATCATTGCTATACGAAGAACAGTGGTATCCGATGGAGAAAAATTTTGGTCGAGCTTACGGCGACAAATTTGATCGCTTTGCTCAGGATTTTATTACGATACAGTTGCAATCAAACACGCTGCTGAAATCCCGCGATGTCTACCCTAGTTTTAAAGTGTGGATCCAAGCAGCGCTTGAACAGCAATCAATAGAAGACGTGCTGGCTTATCTCTGCCGCTATGCTCATTACTATTGCGCATTTTCACTTTCACAGGAAAAAGATAATGAGCTGAAGAAGGCCTTTGCCGACCTCCGCCCACTGGTTGAGGTAGCTACGCCTGTTGTAATGCGTTTCTACGAGCTTTATGAAGAAGCAAAACTTAGCAAGGATGACTTTATTGAAGGGGTAAAACTACTGGGTAGCTACGTACTTCGCCGCTCCATCTGTGATATGCAAACTCGGTCATTGGGCAATACATTTGCCGCATTAACTCATAAAATTCGTGACGACGATCCACTACTGAGTCTTAAAGTTGCTTTAGCTCGCTTCAGCAAAAACAGTCGCTTCCCCAATGATACTGAATTTACTCAAGCGCTGATTCACCGTGATCTCTATGATTCTCGTAGTTGTCGTTTTGTCCTTGATCGATTAGAGAATGACAGCAAGGAGCAAATCGATACCTCGAAGTTTACCATTGAACATGTAATGCCACAGAATCCTGAACTGCATAAGGACTGGAGAACTATGTTGGGGACTAACTGGCACGAAATTCAACAAACATGGTTACACCGTTTAGGCAACTTGACCTTAACTGGCTATAACTCCGAATACCAGGACAAACCATTTGCTAGAAAAAAGGCGATCAAAGGCGGTTTTGATGATAGCCCGCTTAGGTTGAATAGAGATATGCGTGACTGCAGTGAATGGAATGAATCGTCAATGCTTAAGCGCTCTCAGAGACTGGCAAAAATAGCGCTTAAACTGTGGCCTAAGTTGGAGGTTGATAGCCAAGTACTAAGAGAAGCAGAGCTAGAGGATAAGAGGCGCCAAGCTGAAGGGCTAACAGTTGATGATGTAGGTGGCCTACGAGCCCCCATCAAGAAGCTTTATCAGCAGCTGGAAGAACGAGTATTAAACCTTGATCAGGGGGTCTCCGTAATAATCAATAAAAAGAACCTGACTTTCTATACCCTAGAGCCTTTTATTCAGGCAATACCACGCAAAAATAAGCTTGCTGTGATACTGGCGCTGGATTTCGATGAGCTCGATGAAGATGCGCGTGTTTACTGCTCGGACACCAGTGACTGGAGCTTTATTGCTAATGCCGACCTAAAAGGTATTTATTGTGATTTGCGGGAAACGACCGATTTCGACTGGCTTGCGCGCCTGATCCGTCAGGCCTACGAAGATGCTTTGGCTTAGGGCAGCTTAGACTTTGTCTCGCAGAAACCGGACTAGAAGCGCTTAATCATAAACGCGAGCTCCTGGGAGACTATTTCCAGCAACCCCTTGTCTATACGGACTCCGGAATAGACGATTCACCCTGATTATTGTCGTGACACTCAATAATCGGCTTGCAATCTTGCGAAGGCACACTATATCTGCTGCTGTAGCAGCAATACAGGCACATCATGTAGGTCAATTTTCGAGAGTCCAGTTTCTAGGTTTTTGTGGGGGTGGAAACGCTCGAAATACGGGGTTTTGAGTCCAGCCTCAAGCTTCTCCTGATGTTAAACGGGATTTTTAATTAGAAGCGCTACTTTTGCAATAGAGAAACTACCGCCCTTCTTGTCAGGCAGGGCGGTACCAGTTAGCAACCGCTCATGCTCGTCTTGATAACTAATCTACGGATAAGGCACACGACCAAATGATGCGTTATGGCAAAAATCCCGAGAAATGCAAAATGTCCTTGCGGCAGCGACATTAAATACAAGAAATGCTGCGGGAGCCCGACAAAGACTGCAGAGAATGACTCCCAGCAGGCACGCGCCATGACCAACGTCGCAAATTTGCATCAGCGTCATATCTCAGATGAAGCGATCCGGGTGGCGCAACAAGGGCTCGGACGCCCTATCATCTCGGCCAACTTGGGCGATTACACAATAGTCGCGGCCGGCAGTAAGATTCACTGGTCAAAACAATGGAAGACATTCAATGACTTCTTACTGGACTACATCAAAAAGACTTTAGGTAGCGATTGGGGCAACGCAGAATTATCAAAACCAGTTGAATACCGCCACCCAATAATCCAATGGTACGACCTCGTTTGTCGCCAACAGGCTTCGCAAGCGAAAAAAGCCGGGGAGGTTTATACCGGCTGGATGACAGGCGCAATATATTGCTATCTAGGTCTTGCTTATAATCTATATCTCCTTGATCACAATGTAGAACTCCAGGCCCGCCTCGTCGCCCGCCTTAAGGATATCAAGCAGTTCCAAGGCGCCTATTATGAGTTAATCGTTGCAAATTGCCTCATAAGAGCAGGCTTTGAACTTGTGCTCGAGGACGAAGCTGACCGATCAACCAAGCACTGCGAGTTCGCTGCCCGGTCTAAAACTACGAGGAAACGTTATTGGATAGAAGCAAAGATGAGAAGCGTCCCTGGCATACTCGGTAAAACCAAGCAGGACGGCTCTGCTTCACGCGACCCGACATCGCGACTTTCCAAACACTTAAGCGAAGCCCTTAAAAAACCAGCCCCTGATGAACGAATCGTCTTCATTGATCTTAATACTGAGCCTTCCGAGGGGCTTAAAGAGCCAAGCTGGGTCAACCAAGCATCACGTCGACTAAAAGATCGAGAGCGCAACCTACAAGTCGGACAAGAAGCGTATGTGTTTATTACAAACATGTCGTACCACAGAGAGCAGCACTCATCATCTCCAAGTGGAGAGGCACTAGCGTACGGGCTCGGATTGCCCGACTTTGCGAAGCCAGGGCCAGTCAGACTGACACATTGGTACAGACAGAAGCAAAAACATATCGACGGCTACAATATCATGGAGTCTTTAAAAGACTACCCCCGGATACCGGACACTCTAGATGGCCGACCAGCATCTGAAACTTTCAGTAAAAACCAGCGCATACGTGTCGGTGAAACCTATTTTTCCGATGATGCAGACAACCAAGATGGTGTTGTCGGCACTGTGACATCGTCGACAGTAAACGAGGACGAAAAAAAAGCTTACGTCGCAATCACAACGAGGGATACAGGCAAGGGAATGATATTGACCGCAGAATTGTCTGATGCTGAACTTGCGGACTACAGGCTCTACGGTGACGCCTATTTCGGCGAACCTCAAAATCGGCACGCGAAATGCCAAGACATTTTTGATTTCTATGAGTGGCTAGTTAATTGCTACTCCGAAACACCATACGAAAAGCTAATTGAGCTTGCTAAAGATCATCCTGACATTGAGAGATTAAGACAGCTAGATCGCGACGACATGGTTCTTGAACTCTGCGAAGGGTGGGCTCATGCCGCAAATTCCTCTCGGTAGCGAGTGAGGGGAACTGTATCATCATGCTAAGCTAAATATTGGAAATCAATGGGGTCAGAGAAATCAATGGGGTCAGAGTGCTTGATTTGCCAAAATCAACGGGGTCAGAACAATAAAAGGGGACAGATTTATTTTCAGACTTGCATGTAGCGTCCCCGACGCCAGCAAGCCACCATCATAAAAACATACTGAAGGACTCAGTTGATGTACAAGACTCTACGACAGGTCGGACTGTCGCTCGTGACAACACTATGGATATCCACGCTCGCACACGCCGATGACCCACTAGCGGAGATTCAGACTCTACTCCAAAACGGTCAGTTTGAAGAAGCGTTCCCGAAGCTTAAAAATCTTGCAGACGCCGGACACGCGGGCTCGCAATACATGATGTGCAGTTTTTATGATCAGGGGCTGGTGGTGAAACTCAATCAAAAAATTTCGCTTAGATACTGCGAAGCTGCTGCCAATCAGGGCCACCCTATGGCCATCGGACATTTAGGGTCGAAATATTTCACCGGCTCGGGAGTATCGCAAGACAAGGCTCGGGGTGTTGAGCTATTCACGCAGGCTGCAGAACTCAACGATACCGGCGCAATGGTAAGCCTAAGCCACCTACATATCGTGGGTGATGGCGTAGAACGCGACACAGAAAGGGCTTATGAACTCGCCATGAGGGCTGCCAAGCTTGGTTCGCCATCCGGCGCATTCGCTGTAGGCAATTTGTACCTAATGGGGCTGGAGCCAAACACAAACCCTGACAGTCCAATCAATGTCGGCGAGGCGATGAGGTGGCTCCACTCCTCTGCCGAGATGGGCTTTATTCCGGCATTCACTATTCTCGGACAGGCCTATGCCGATCCCCAGTTGGGCGTTGGCGACTACGAAGAAGCCTACTTCTGGCTATCACTCGCCCACCAATACGGCGTAGAAGAAATTAAGAACCTGAAATATGAAGCGGAGCTAAAGCTCAACAAGGCTCGTAGAAATCACGTTACCAGCCGCCTACAGGAATGGCAGCCAAAAACCCCAACCGTAAACTGAAATTCAGTACTCTATGGGTTCAGCATATAAAGGGGACGGAGGGATTAAAAATTGATCTCTATTTCCTTACCTTTCAACTAGACTGCACTGCGCGCCTGACGCAGCTGAAACAGACCATAACTGGCCTGCCTAGCGCACCGTTTCCTTGGCTTTCTCGTCTTTCTTCTCTGATTCTCGTGCTTTCTGATCAAGCTCTTCCTGTTTTGCCTCGTTCTCGTCGCGCTTGTCTTCTTCCTTGTTGGCGATTCTGGCCTGTTCCAGTTCTTCGGTTAATTGCGCCAGTTCCGCCTTGACCGCATCCCGGTCGATATCTTCATGCGACTCGGAATCGGTATTGAGTTTGTCTTTGAGCTGTTTCATCTTGCGTTCGATCTTTTCGACCGCGCTGGCCAATTCCGCTTTGCTGAACAACACTTCCTCGGCATGACCGTCGCTGTGTTTCTCCCGGCGGAAGCGGCCCTTGACCGGTATGACTTTGGTATCGCCCTCGACGCGACGTTGGTTCATAAAACTCGGTGAGACGATTTCGATTTCGGCATCGTGCAGCGCATCGAGCATGCGGCCGCGCAGTTTGGATCGGGCGCTGACCAGCATGCCGGCTTCCTCTAGCCAGCCGCTGGCGCGGTAGGTGATGGAGAAGTCACCGAGCTCTCGAATCTGGACAAAACCGTTGTCCAGCTCGGCGGCGGCAATCGCGGCCAACAGGGCCTCCTCCACATCCCGGCGATCGATATCGTAGCCTAGGGAAACGTCGGCGGAGATGACGGTGCCGGAGGAGCGCACGACGTTATAGGGTTCTTGCACCAGTAACAGATTGGGAACCGTGACCAGCTCGCTGGTTTCGTTCTGGATCTCCACATGCAGCAGGCCACGTTGGGAGACCCGGCCGAGTTCCCCGCGAAATTCCACGTAGTCTCCGGCCTGGAAACTGTCCACTGTGCGCAGCATAAAGCCGGCCATCAGATTGCCCATCACCGAGGTGGAGGACAGGGCGATGGCAGCACTGGCCAGCAGACCAACAAGGGAAAACAACTGGCCGCGGAGCTCGTTGTTCATGGGGAGGGTGGCAATAAGCAGAATGACGCCGCAGAGACGGAAAATCAGCCGCGTACCTTGCTCCCGATAGCGGATATCCGCGCCGTGGTCTTTCTGGGCACTGAAGACCTTGCGTATAACAAACCAGATAATGACCAGAAGCGCGAAGGCGATTATTGCAGGCAGCCACTGCTCGAGCCAGCTCTGGGCCGCTGCCTGCATGACTTCCAGGGTCTCGTCCATTGTTGCGCTCCATCTTAGAATACCTTTAGTCTAGTCGCTTGTGAGGCCGAGTGACAGAATCAATGGGGTCAGAGTGCTTGATTTGCCGAGGATCAGAAAGGATCAATGGAATCAATGGGGTCAGAGTGCTTGATTTGCCGAGGATCAGAAAGTGGTTCAATGCGGGCAGAGCCAACGGGCTCATGATTCTTAATCACAATTCGACTCTGGCCCCAAAGCATTGACCCTTTAGTACTAAGCGGGGCTCAAGCGCGTAGAAGCTGCGTAAAGCAACGACTGGGAGCACGGCAAATAAATACCCCTGTCGTGCGCAAGTACTACCAAACAGAAAGCCGAAACCAATAACAACTATAATCATGTGCTTTTAACTAGAAGAAAAATATTTCAAACATGCATAAAATCATTAATACATTGCTTGCTACTTTAATTGTTGCATCCTGCGGCGGAGATGAGAGCGAGGCGCGCGACCCGACCAACCAAAAACCGCCTAGAGTTGAAGCGCCTCCGCTAGCGGCCAGCGCGGTCGACTATGAATCCTTCGCCAGAGACGAGCAACTGGTTCAGTTTCTTCACCCGAGACACTGGCGCTATCACTCGGATACAACCCCGGAATACATTGGAGGATACAAAACAAGCTATGAAGATGAGTACGATGAAGTGCTCGAAGCTTTTTTTGTCTTCCAGGTATCTCTGAAGGACTTCGAATCCGACGGCGACTTGCAAGATATAACCATCATAGAAGAACGGGAAGTAACCGTATCCGGGCTCTCAGGCATAGAGGTGATTTTTGATGCCAAAGTACCTGACTCAGATATAGTTTTAAGATTCCTCGCCACTGAAGTCTTCCGCAACAATACCGCTTATGTATTTGTATACCTCGCTGAGCCCTATATATTCCCCAAATACAGGGAAATCGCCCGGCACATGACGCAAACAGCCGCCATCGGTATTGACCTGGCTGCACTGGATATTCATAACACAGGTGATTTCCCGCAAAAACCCAAGCTCCTGTTCGACGGCGAGAAGTACTTTCTCTTTTACTGCAAACCGCAGAGAGTTGAGGAACCGCCGCGAACGGTTGACTATTCGGAATTGGCCGTACTGATAATTTCCGAACAAGGTGAAAAACTTAATGACGTTACTGTTACCTCTCGAAAGAAAGGCCAATGCCCCGACCATACTTTTGACGTTGCCTTCAATGGCAGTAATTTCACCTTGGTTTCAGCGTTAAATGCCCCTGACCAGACGCTCTATACGAAGATGGTCCGCCCCACAAAAAGTAGACACCATAACTAAGCTGCTAAAGCAGCCTTTTCCTCAAATGCCACAGGGCTGAGGTTGTCATTGGCGGAGTGCCTCC
>PAKT01000086.1 GCA_002710725.1 Spongiibacteraceae bacterium | reverse complement strand
TTGACCCGCCGTTACGGTCAGAAAATGCTCGATTCGCTGCCGCCCTTCAGGCGAGTGTTTGAATCGTGAGCGGCTACGCGGAAATAAGCTCGCTGCTGATCGATCTGGAGGCGGCTATGCGCAACAGCGGCTTGTGGGCCAGCGAACAGCCGGCGCCGGAAGCTTTGGCCAGCACTCAGCCCTTCTGCGTGGATACCCTGGCGCTGGAGGAGTGGTTGCAGTTTGTGTTTATTCCGCGCATACGCGCAATCATCGCAGCGGAAACTAACATGCCTGCCAAGTGCGAGATCAAGCCGGTGGTGGAAGAGGCGATGGCAAATCCGGGGACAGAGCTGGTGCGGGTTGTCGCTTTACTGGATGAAGCGATAACCCGCGCCGAGTAGTGGAAGCTGGATCAGGCGTCGTTCTTGAGCGCCATGGACATGCGTACCAGCTGCGCCAGCGATCGCGCGTTCATCTTCTCCATGACACGGGCCCGGTGAATCTCAACCGTGCGCTGGCTGATATCCAGATCGATGGCGATAACCTTGTTGGCCTTGCCGTCCACCATCATTGCCATCACTTCGCTCTCGCGAGGCGTGAGCTCGTCGTAGCGGCCGCGAATCACCTGCACTTCCCGCAGCTCCTGACGATTTTCCGCGTCCTGAGCAATGGCCTTCTGGATCTTGTCGAGCAGTTCCTGTTCCCGGTAGGGCTTTTGCACAAAGTCCACAGCGCCCTGTTGCATGGCCTCTACCGCCATGGGTACATCGCCGTGGCCGGTGACAAAAATGATCGGGAGAATGGAGGTCATGGCGTTAAGCTTGCGCTGTAACTCCATGCCGTTCATGCCGGGCATACGGATATCGAGTACGATGCAGCCTGGACACTCGGGATCGTAGGCTTCAAGGAAGGCGTCGGCGCGTTCAAAGGCTGCTACCTTGTGGCCGAGCGACTCAAGCATCATTTTAAGGGAATCACGCACCGCTTCATCATCTTCTACAATGAAGACAGTTGCTTCGCCTGCGTCCATGGAACACTCCGCTGTTTAGCTCTTATATTTGGCATTGTAGGTCATAAAAATAGCAGGTAAAGCAACCAATTGCGCGTTTTTTTGCATGCTGGCGTCAAATCCGCTCCAGCGGTAGCATAGACCGTTGCCGGTCAGCATCGTCGCACGGGAGCAAGATGCGAAAAAAGAGAAGCCTGATACAAATCTACCTCGTGAGTCTGATCGCTCTGGCTGCCGTACCTGTTGCCATTAACGGTGCTGTCTGGATAGCAACCGAGTACGAAGAATTTACGGCGCAGTCTGACAACCTGCGCAAGACCTTTGTTGATTCCCGCACCGAGCTGCTCAAGCGGGAAGTTGCCAAGGCGCTGGACTATATCGACTACCGGCAGTCGCAGCTGAACCGCTCGCTGTATCAGGAGTTGCGTCAGGAAGTGGCCGTAGCGCTGGCCCTCATGGCCAATGTGCACAAGCAGTTTGCGACGACCGACTCCAGACAGCAGATGCTGGCGCGGGTGCGCAGCGCGATTGAGCCGTTACGGTTTCGCGAGCAGAAGGGTTTCTTTTTTGCCTTGCAGGGCAATGGCAGTGCGCTGCTGTCGCCACTGCACCCGCAATCGCGCGAGCGCCTGCGCGACAGCGCTATGCTGCGTCAATTTGCCGATCAGATCAAAGTCGCCACCCGCACAAAAAATCAGGGCATTCTCGAGTTTCGTTTCAGCGATCAGGGCAGCGAGCAGGTCCACCGCAATGTCAGTTTTGTCTACTATTACAAACCACTGGACCTGTATATCGGCGCCAGCGTTTATCTGCGCGACGAGATCGAGCGGGTCAAGCAGGAAGTCATAGACCGGCTGGCCGCAGTTCCCTTCGATGTCGACAGCTCCGTGCTGTTTGTCACGGATGACTCGGGCAAGCAGCTGGTGAACCCATACAACCCCGACATGCTGGGCAAATTACAGCCGGGTATGGATACTGTGGTTGAGGTCATACAAGCGGAGGGGGCGAACGAGGGGCGTCTGGTGGAGCTGGAATGGCAGCGCCCCGGAGGGCAGCAGCGTTCCCCGGCAGTGAGTTATGTGCAGCTCTATCCGGAGTGGAACTGGGTGGTGGGCGCCGGTTTTTTTCTGGACGAATATTACGCCTTAATGGAGTCCGAACGGCAGGCGCTGCAGGAACGGGTAATAAACCATACCCTGTTTATCTCCTCAGTCGCCCTGGCATTGATGTTTGTCGCCACGCTGGTGGCGCGGCGTTTGGCGAGGCTCAATGCACAGGGCTTTCATCGCTTTCAGGAGTTCTTCGCCAAGGCCAGTGAGAGCTCAACCCGTATCGATGTGAAGGAGCTGCCTTTTGCGGAGTTTGAAGAACTGGCGCATCACGCCAATTACATGGTTCAGACCCGCAGTGAAACCGAATACGCGCTCAAGCTGAGCGAACATCGCTTCCAGCTGGCACTGCAGGCCTCGCAAAGCCACCTGTGGGATCTGGATATTGAAAACGACCGCATTGCCATCGGTGAAGGTTTCTATCGCCAGCTGGGCTACCCGAACCCGCCGGACAGCATCAGTCTGAAACGCTTTGGTATGATGTGTCACCCCGAAGATGTCGATGTGCTTGGCCGGATGGTGGGTAGCAGTGAGTCGCCGGATGACAACGTCAGTGTTGAATTCCGGGTTCGCGACAATGCCGGTGTTTATCGCTGGATTCTTAGCCGGGGCGATATTGTCGACGTGTCGGACAGCGGTGAACCCCAACGCGCGCTGGGTATCATGAGCGATATTACTGAACGCAAACGAATGGAAGAGGAACTGGTTCAGGCCCGTATTACCGCCGAAGATGCCAACCACGCCAAGAGCCAGTTCCTGTCCAGCGCCAGCCACGAATTGCGCACGCCGCTCAATGGCGTGCTGGGTTACGTGCAACTGCTGCAGCGACAGAAAAAGTTGCCGCCGGAGTCGCAGGGCTATCTGGATGCCATCGAAAATTGCGGCCAGCATCTGCTGACGTTGATCAATGATGTACTCGACCTCGCCAAGGTTGAAAGTGGCACGGTAAGCATCTCCATGCATACCGCAAACCTGCGCGACATTCTCGCCAGCGTTGGCGATATTCTCCGGCAACGCGCCCAGGCCAAGAATCTCGGTTACGAACACAAGGTATCCGGTTCGGTGCCTGATCTGATCCGCACTGACGAAGTGAAACTCCGGCAGATTCTGGTGAACCTGCTCGGCAATGCGGTCAAGTTTACCGAGGAGGGTAAAGTCACCCTGGAAGTGGACTTTGATGAAGAGCGCAAGGTACTGCTGTTCAGCGTCATTGACACTGGCGTCGGGATTCCTGACGACAAGATCAAGGGGATTTTTGAGCCCTTCCGGCGAGTGAACGAACACGATGGCAAGGGTACCGGTTTGGGTCTGGCGATCTGTCGACGCCTGTGTGAAGCGATGGGCGGAGAGTTAACGGTAAGCAGTACTCTGGGCAAGGGAGCCACTTTCGCCTTTGACATACCGCTGGACGAACAGGGCCTGATTCAGCACGATCGCCGCAAAGGTGCCGGTCAGGATGTTAGCGATCAGGCGCTGGCGGATCTGAGCGCATTGCGTGTTGTGGTGGCCGACGACAATACAGATAATCGCGCTGTTATGAAGGGCATGCTCGAATCTGTGGTCGATGCAGTTCATCTGGCGGCCGACGGCTCGGAGGTCATGAATATTCTGCAGCAGGAAGAGGTTGATCTGGTCCTGCTGGATTACAAAATGCCGGGGATGGATGGCCTTGATTGTGTGCGGGAAATACGCCGGAACCCCGACTACGAGAATATCGTCGTGATTATGGTAACGGCCAGCGCCGAGCTGGATACTCAGTCGAAGGCCTTCGACTACGGTTGCAACGATTATGTTTCCAAGCCGGTGCAGTACGAGGAGCTAATGCGCGTCATTGCCAGGCATGTCGGGTCGGATGTTTCTGATCAGCTAGTGCTGGGCGGCTCGCATGGGAGTTCGGTCAGGGGGGCTTCTTTCGCCGATGTGGACGTCAGTTCCGGCAATGGCGCGGCAGATTCCGGGTCAGCTTACGAAGGTCCAGCCTTCCCGGAGGAGGATCGCAAGGCCTTGCTGGAACTGCTGGCACTGGGTGATATTGCCGCAATGAGTGAGTTTTGCGAATCCCGCACTTCTGGTGAGTACGCCAGCTATGCTAAGTATGCGCAAAGCCTTTTGCAGAACTTTGATTTTCAGGGCTTGAAGCAACTGCTGCAGGTGGCTGATGATTAATATGAACGAAGCTGCATCGGGGCGACGTGCCGAACAGGTTCTGCTCGTGGATGACAATCCCACGAACCTGCAGGTGCTCTATAAAACCCTGGAAAATTCCGGTTATACCCTGCTGGCTGCCCGTGACGGCGAGCAGGCGCTGTCCATCGCCGAGAAAGCCTTACCCTCGCTACTTTTGCTCGACATCATGATGCCGGGGATGGACGGGTTTGAGGTGTGTCGCCGTCTGAAAGCCAACCCTGAAACACGCGGGATACCGGTTATTTTCCTGTCGGCACTGACCGATACTGATGCCAAGGTTGAAGGGTTTTCACTGGGAGCGGTAGATTACATTTCCAAGCCCTTTCAGGCCGAGGAAGTGCGCGCGCGGGTTCGCACCCAGCTGCGCATACACCGGCTCGAGATGGAGCTCGCCCGTCGCAACGCTGAACTGGAAGATGAAAATTTTCAGATTCTGCGCGCAGTGACCGAAGCTATCTTTGGGCTTGATCGACAAGGGCGTATCAGCAGCGCCAATCCGCAGGCTGAAAGTCTGGCCGGGCGAGCCCATCAGCAGTGTATTGGTGAAGACCTGTTTACAGTGTTTGATTTTCAGTCTCTGCAGCCGCGGATTGAAAAAGCCCTTGCGGAGGGAGAACGCTTATCTCTGGACGAGGTCAAGCTGCGCACTACCGATGGCCGGGATTTGACGGTAGCGATGTATTGCGCGGCGCTGGAGGGCGAGCGGCGCGTGGTAGTGCTGCGCGATATAACTGACTGGCTGAATAATCAGCACGCACTTGAAGCGGCACGCGAAGAGCTGCATAGCCAGCGCCAGCATCTGGCCCATATGGAACGGCTCAGCACCGGCGGTGAAATGGCGGCGGGGATTGCCCATGAAGTCAATCAGCCACTGACGGCGGTCAGCAATTACGCCCGTGTTGCGCAGCGCTTTCTCGAACAGGAGAAACCCGATAAAACCAAGCTGATCGAAATACTCGACAAGATTGTGGTTCAGTCGCAACGCGCGTCTGACGTCATACAGCGCCTGCGCAGTTATATCCGCAAACCCACAACGGAAGGTCGGATTCCACTCGACCTCAATACCGTAATGCAGGAAGTGGTGATGCTGGCGGAAGTGGATTCGCGCATCAACGGTGTCGCTATCGATTTTCAACCGACGTCCGACTTGCCCGGGACGCTCGCCGACGATGTGCAAGTACAGCAGATCGGTCTGAATCTGATACGCAATGCGATGGAAGCCATGCGCGGTGCGCCCGAGGATTTCGGCGGTGTTCTGGTGCGCACCTACAGGGAAGCTGACGATGTCGGTTTTGCGGTGGAAGATCGCGGTTGCGGTCTCAGTGCGGAGATGGAAGAAAAACTGTTTTCACCTTTTGTGACTACCAAGGAGGGCGGTATGGGCGTGGGGCTGTCGATCTGTCAGTCTATCGTGCAGGCCCACGGCGGCTCGATCGGCTACCGGCCCAACCCGAAGGGCGGGGCCATTTTCTACTGCCAGTTTCCTGTGCGCTGATCGCGGAGCTTAAGCGCTCCACTCCCAGTCGGCGAACTGCTCGCGCAGTTTCAGCTTCATGAATTTGCCGGTAGAGGTTTTCGGGATTTCCTCGACAAAGGCCACGTCGTTGGGAATCCACCAGTTGGCAAATTTTCCCTTCAGGTGATCTTTCAGCTGGTCACTGCTGACCTCTGTGCCCGGTTTGCGAACCACAACGGCCAGCGGGCGCTCCATCCATTTGGGGTGGCTGACGGCAATCACCACCGCCTCGGCAACATCCGGGTGGGCCATCAATTCATTCTCCAGATCCACAGAACTGATCCACTCCCCACCTGACTTGATCAGATCCTTGGTGCGGTCGGAAATCTGTACGTAGCCCAGCGGCGTTAGCGTGGCGACATCGCCGGTGCAGAACCAGCCGTCCTCGGTGAAACTGTCAGCGGCGTCGGGGCGATTGTAGTAGCTGCCGGTGATCCAAGGGCCACGGGCTTGCAGTTCGCCGACGGTTTCACCGTCCCAGTCGGCGATTGTTCCGTCCTCGCAGCGCACCCGCAGTTCCACCAGTGGCAGGGGAATGCCCGCACGGGCGCGGTAGCGTTTCTGTTCGTTGTCATCGAGCTCATCGATTTCCGGCCGCAGGCTGGTGACACTGGCGATGGGTGAGGTTTCGGTCATGCCCCAGACGGTTTGCAGGGTCATGCCGAGGCTGCGGAAATTCTCGATCAGCGATGACGGCGTTGCCGAGCCACCGACAAACAGGCGCAGATTGTCCTTCAGTTTCCAGCGGCTGGGTTCTTTGGTGAGGGATTCGTAAACCCGCATCCAGATAGTCGGCACGCCGGCGGTGAAATTGACACCGGTTTCCGTGTAGAGATCGAGCAGGCTTTCGGCGTCGAGGTGGGGGCCGGGCAGCACCAGCCGGGCGCCGACCATGGCCGCGGCGTAGGGCAGGCCCCAGGCTTTGGCGTGAAACATGGGGACTACCGGGCTCACTGTGTCGCGAAAAGAAAGGTTGCCCGCATCGGGCAGGGCAAACCCCATGGCGTGCAGAACCGATGAGCGGTGGCCGTAGAGCACGCCCTTGGGCTTGCCGGTGGTGCCAGAGGTGTAACACATGCCACAGGCCCAGTTTTCGTCGATGCTGACCGGCTGGAACGCCGCGTCGCCGCTGGCAAGAAAGCTCTCATAGTCTTCGAATTCGTGGGCTTCACCACCGTAATTCAGAACGATCACCCGCTCAAATCTGGCCTTGTCGGCGAACTGTCGGTAGAGCGGCAGCAGGATGTCATCGAGAATCAGAATCCGGTCTTCGGCGTGATTGGCGATGTAGGCAATATCGTCGGGGTGCAGTCGCAGGTTTAGCGTGTGCAGCACCGCGCCGATGGCCGGTACACCGAAGTAGCATTCAAGGTGGGCGTAGTGGTTCCACATCAGGGTGGCAATCCGGTCGCCGGGTTTGACACCGGCTTTCTGCAGGGCGCTGCCTAACTGCCGGGCGCGGCGGGCGATGTCGCCGTAGGTGGTGTGGTGGAGTTGCCTGGAGGGCGTGTTGGAAATGACCTCTACCGCCGCAAAAACAGAACCGCAGCGATCGAGCAGGCTGTTCAGGGTCAAGGCTTGGGTCATCATGGTGGACTGCAACATGGGACTCTCTCTATCGCTTTTATTCGAGTGGTTTAGTCTGCAGCGCAGTTAATAGCGCCGCGTTCAAAGACGCTGCCTTTGGGATTTGCCAGAAAAAAGTTGTAGCTGGCGCGCGTGATGTCCGGCCCGATGGGGTCGACAAAATTGCCTTCGGGATTGCCGCCGGGGTAGTTGTGGGTGAGCCCGTGAATGATCCAGAAATCGATCAGTGGGCAGCCGCGGGCATCCGTGTAACGCTCCACCGTTGTCGGGTAGCTTTCAAAGCCGAACAGTCCGCCCAGGCAGGGTGAATTCTGATTGCGCACACAGGTGTCGCCTTCACTGCCGACGCCGGCGAAAAGGCTTTCATCAAAGCCTACGTGGACGGTTTCTGCCGGTGTTCGTGCTACGGAGTTGTCGAGCTGGTCGTTGTCGATCCAGTCGTTGCTGCCCAGCCACTGCTGCAGGGCATCTTCCCCCATGGCGATGGGCGCAATCTCATCGGCGGTGCCGTGAAACAGGATGACAGGCAGACGCCGCGCCTGAGCGGCCATGGCCTGATAGGCGGACGTACCAGTGGCATCGCCACAGGCCGGGTAGCCGCAACCGGCGACCACGGCTATGGCGGCATAGAGGTCGGGGTAGGTGGCGCCCATGGTGCTGGCCATAATGCCGCCGGCGGACATGCCGCCCAGAAAAACCCTGTCTTCGTCGAGATTGAGATCGCTGCGATTCAGGACAGCGCGAGTGATACCGGCAATCGTGGCCGGCTCGCCGCTGTCGCGAGACTGGTGTTCCGGCCTGAACCAGTTCCAGCAGTTGATGCCGTTGCCGTCGCTGAGGTGACCGTTGGTCTGTTTGGCAGGGTCCTCTTCGTTGTTAGGGTTCTTCTGTTCCGGGTAGACCACCACAAAACCCTGCTGTTCGGCCAGCTCGTTCCAGCGGGTACCAATGGCGGCCTGGGTTGCGGTCTGGTTGCAGCCGTGCAGATACACCACCAGCGGCGCATTGGCCGGCAGGGAGCTGGGCACATACAGATAGTAGTCCCGCTCCGGCAGACCGCTTTCGGCGAAACGGAGCTGACTAAAGCTGGCGCTGCCGGCAGCACTTGAGCTGGTCGAGCTGCTGGAGTCGTTACAGCCGGCCAGCAGCAGGGCGGCCAGCGCTACCGTCAGGTAGCGCAGGGCCCTTGATAGATTTACAGCATTCATACGGGAACCTCCCGCGCTCAGAAGCGCCAGTCAAACTGCGCGTATACCGTGCGAGGTTGTTCAGCAATTTCGACAAAGACACCCGAGAACAGATCACCCTGACGGATGCCGGTCTTCTCGTCAGTCAGGTTTTCGCCGATGACCTTCAGGCTCCAGCCCTGAGTCGGGTGGGCGATACCCAGGCTGGCCTTGTAGCGTTCAAAGCCCTCTTGCAGCTTGCGCTCATCCAGGTCGACGTCAAGCAGCTGCTCGGAAAACTGTTCGATGGTCGCACTGGCGGTCAGCTCCAGGCCGGTGTCAAACACGGGGAGTCGCACCAGGCCGGTCAACGTATTGTTCCACTCCGGCGCAAAGGGGAAGGACTTGCCGCTGGCGTCGCCGCAGTTCGGGTCGTCAGTGCGATCCGGCGGACACTCGTTGTCGGTAAATTTAAGATATTCGGTTTCGTTGTAACCAATGGTGCCGATCAGGCTGAACCAATCGTTGACCAGCCAGTGAATATCGCCTTCCACACCCTGCGAACGCGCCTCAGCAGCGTTTTTAACCAGGGTCACGCCGATGCCGATGGTGGTGCGCTCCGGTGCACGGCTCAGCACCTGAAAGTCATCAACGTCCATCCGGAAAATAGACAGGTTGGCGTTGAGGGTGTTGTCGAACCAGCTGGTCTTGGCATTAAAACTCCACTCGGTAGTAAATTCCGGGAAGAACACCAGTTCGTCTTCAACGCCGCGGAAGGCAAAGGCATTGAAGCCGCCCCCCTTGACCCCTTCAGCGCGGTGCAGAAACAGGCTGATGTTATCGGTGGGCTGCCAGTTGATCGAAACCTTGTGCTGGAACTGATTGTCTTCCTGCACCCGCTTGGCTTCGAACTCCTCAATACCCGCCTGTGGCAGAACTACCGCAGGTTGTGGCTGGTTGTAGAACTGTTTCCATTCGCCAGTCTTTTTCTCTTCGCCGTTGCGCATCCCCACCTGCAAGGTCCAGTCCGGCACGAAGCGCCATTTGAACTCGGCGAAGGCAGCCAGCGATTCTGCTTCCTGTTCAAAGGTCTGGGTGAAATCCTCAACCAGTTGGTCTTCGCCGAGGTTGGGCAGCAGGGAGAAGGCCAGTGCCGAATCGCTGGAACTTGCGGCAGCAATCAGCCCGAGGTAGGAGGGCAGATCAAAGATAAAACGAAAAAAACTGTCGTTGATTTCGCGATCCTGATAGAAAACCCCGGCAACAAAATCGCTGCTGCCCAGATCCGCACCAAACAGGCTGTCGAGCCCAAACAAACCATCCAGAGTAGGCGAAATCACGCGAAATTCAGCGGTTTTGGTTGGCGATCTGTCGCCCCCCAGACCGAGGGTGGCCGGCGCGGGTGTGAAGTCTGTGTCGAGGCTAAGGGTCTGCTCCAGTACCGAGTGCCCGCCGACAAATACCAGACCCCAATCTGCGATGTCATAGTTGAGCTGCATATTGAAGGTTTTGATATTGACCTGGCGGCCATCCTGGTCGTCGAGGGAGGCTTTAAAGTTGCCTTGTTCAAAATCCGTGTTGGGGTCATAGGCGCGCAGGAATTCGCGAACTTCTTCCGAGGCGCGAATAATTTCAAAGCCGGTGCCGAGGTCTTCGAGATCAACATCTTCCCAACCCAGTTTCAACTGGGCACCCCATATATCGGGGAAGTCCAGCTTGATACGGTAACCGTCGCGATCGTGGCCGCGAAAATTTTCCTGGGCTTTCGGATTCACATCGTCGGTTGTGTTTTCGACGAAGCCATCGCGGATATCGGTAAAGGCAGCCAGCCGGAAATTCACCACATCGGAGATCAGTGGGCCGCCAAAACTGGCTTCGTAGCGTTCCCGCTCGAAGTCGCCGGTCTGCGCACTGAAGTTGCCGGTGAAGGTGTCACTGGGGTCTGCCGTGAGCATGTGGATCAGGCCGGCCGTTGTGTTTTTGCCGAAGGTGGTTCCCTGGGGGCCGCGCAACACTTCGATGCGTTTCAGGTCGAAGGTGGCCGCCAGAAAGTAGGGAATCCGGGTGTAGGGGACGCCGTCGATCGCCAGCCCCAGCGGCGGTTCAAAGGCTTTGTTATTGTTGTTAAAGGTAAAGCCGCGGGCGCGGGGGGCGGCAAAAAAGCCCGCCTGTTCGACGGCTACGTTGGGCACGTAGAGCAGGGCTTCGCGCAGGTCGGTAACACCCTGCTCCACCATAAAGTCAGCATCCATCACCGACATGGAAATAGGAACGTCCTGCACCGCTTCGTCGCGCTTTTGTGCAGATACGATAATTTCTTCTATAACGCGTGTGCGTTTGGCAGCTGCTTCCTGCCCATAGCTGGGTGTGCCAAGCAGGCTGAGGACTGTAGCCGCTGTTATGGCTTTATAGTGCTTTTTCATGCCCGTGTTCTCCTGTTGTTATAGCTCTCTGGGCGAGTGTAAAAGGGCGTGTTACTCGCCCTGACCTACCAGGCGGCAGGCAAAAGTCTGGTACGTGCGGATGATTTCGTCGATCGACTTCTCGTGATGCTCTGAATACCAGTTGGCGACCCGGATGCCCATCGCACCAATAGCGGCGCCGGCCAGCCAGTGATCGTAATCTTTGGCAAATGCGCCGAGGGCCTGGCCGCGCTTGAGGATGTGCATCAGCAGATCCGTAGACTGTTCCCGGAGTTTGAGCGCGGTGGTCACTTCCTCGGCGGACAGTGCATGCAATTCGTGGTTTACCAGCGTCGCCAGCATGGGAAATTCGGCATGGAAGCGAACATGACCGGACACATAGGCTTTGAGCTGCTCCAGTGGTTCCGGCTGCGCATCGATCACCGCCTCCTGCACCATCTTGAAGTGTTCTTCGTGACCAATATTGATGAGCTGGGCCAGCAACTGCTCCTTGGAGGCATAGTGGGCATACAGCGAGGCGGGCTTGAGGCCACAGGCCTGCGCGATGTCGCGGATTGAGGCGCCCGCGTAACCCTGTTCGGCAAACAGCCGCAGGGCCACGTTGAGTATGCCGGCCTTGGGTCCGGTCGGGGTCACGTCGGCTGGCAGAGCAGTTGTAGCGCTGGCCAGGCGGCGTACGTTATCGGCGGAAGTGATGTGCATAGGCATAATATAAGAACGATCGTTAGTATTTTTATGGTTGATATTTTTGCATTTTAGAGATAGTTTTTGCTTTGTCAACGAACGATCGTTAGGTTTTTTTGATCGGAACAGAATAATGATAAAACCAGAGGGAGCTATGTCTTCGTATCGGGAAATCGAAGTCGAGGTGAAGGGGGGCGTGTTAAGCGTCGGTGTCTGGGGCGACAGCGGCCCCGTGGTTTTGTGCTCCCACGGCATTACCTCGAATCGCCAATCATTCAAATTGGTGGCAGAGGCCCTGGCGGGCCGCTGCCGCGTCATCGTGCCGGATCATCGCGGCCGCGCTCGCAGCGCTGATATCACCGGGCCCTGGGGTATGCTCGCCCACGCCGAAGACATGGTCGCGGTGCTCGATGCGCTGTCGTTGGAAGCGGCAGACCTGATGATCGGGCACTCGATGGGCGGTTTTATAACCACGGCTACCCAGGCCAATTACCCGACACGGATCAAGCAGGTCTTGCTGGTCGATGGTGGCCTGCCTCTGTTTGATGAGGTGCCGCCGGGGGTGACGCCGGAGCAGCTGATTGAGCAGATCATCGGCCCGTCCATGCAGCGCCTGAGTATGCGGTTTGGCTCAATGGACGACTACCGCGATTACTGGCGCCAGCATCCGGCCTTTGCGCGAGACGAAGACTGGCAGGCCTTTTGTGATTACATGCCCTCTGATCTGGTCGGCGAGCCCGGCGATTTGCATGCGCCGATCAACAAAGAGGCCATTATTCTCGACACTGAAAGCCAGCTGATGAGCGATGTGATTCCGCGCTCGCTGGAAAGACTCACGGTGCCGCTCAATTTCCTGCAGGCTCCGCGCGGCATAATGGACGATGAGCCTCTGTATGCCGACGACTGGCTGGATGAGCTGCAGGCCCGTTACCCGGCAATGTGCTGGCAGCCGGTGCCCGATGTGAATCACTACACCATTGTGATGGGGCCGAAGGGCGCGGCGGCGGTGGTTGAGCAGGCGGTCAGTCTGCTGGACCTGGAATGATTCTGGTCGGCGTCTCGCCAATCCGTTAGGCTGCTCCTTACTTTTCTTGAATTCAATGAGGGCAGGGTGTTGCGCGGCGCATGTTTGATTCTGGTGCTGTTCCTCGGTGCCTGCAGCAGCACCCAGTTCGCCTACAATCGCGCGGACTGGTTTGTTCGCTGGCAGATTGAAAAGCTGGTGGATCTGTCCGCCGATCAGCAGGCTCGGCTGGAGACCCACGTCGATCAGCTGCATGACTGGCACCGGCGTCAGGAGTTGCCGCGCTATCACGCCTTGATCCTGCAACTTCAGGCCACCCTGAAAACCGGCGTGACCGATGCGAATTATCAGCAGCTCAGTACCGAGCTGGAGCAGGTCTGGCTGCGCTTGCTGGATAAGTCGCTACAGTCGTTGGCGCAGGAAATTCCCTCCTTGAGCGATAAACAGGCCGCTCAGCTGCTGGACTCCCTGTCTGAGAAAAACGACGAGTTCTACCGCAAGTGGGTGGTCATTCCCGAAGAAGAGTTGATTGAGCGTCGGCGCGAGCGGGTGCTGGATACGCTTGCCCAGTGGACGGGAGAGGTGACTCCCGCCCAGCGCGAGCGGGTAGAGGCCTGGGCCAGCACCGCGCCGGATGTCTATACCCTCTGGCACAGTCAGCGGCTTGAACGGCACGCCGTTTTTGAAGCCTTGCTCGACCAGCGTAAAAACCGAGACCTGCAAGAGCCTTTGCGCGCTCTGATGCTGGTGGATGAGCAGGCATTACAGCCTTGGGAGCGCCGCAGGCTGGACGATAACCGGCGTCGGGCCAATGAACTGATGGTCTGGCTGGGGCAGAATCTCACCGCCGGGCAGCGCAGCCACTTGCTTGAAGAACTCGGTGAAATCGCCGAAGATATCCGCCAATTGCAGTCGCAGAGCTGATTTTTCGCTCTGCGGAATGACGGTGTGCGGACCATAAAAAATGATGCAGGCTGCTGATACCCTGAGAAACGCCCCCAATATTTTTGACCACCCCTGGATAATCCGGCTGCTGGAGCGCATCGCATTACCGCTGTTAAAGTGGCGTGGCTGGACCCACCACGTGGATGCGCCCAGTGAGAAAAAATACGTTCTGATCGTCGCCCCCCATACCAGCAACTGGGATTTTCTGCTGATGTTTCCGGTGGGGCTCCTGCTCAAGCGCCGGGTCAGGTTCATGATCAAGCACAGCGTGTTCGTCGGCCCGGTGGGCAGCGTGCTGCGATGGCTCGGCGGTATTGCGGTTGAGCGCAGCAGTCGCCACAATTTTGTGCAGCAGATGGTCGACGAGTTTGCCCAGGCCGAGGAAATGGTGCTGATCATTACGCCGGAGGGAACCCGCAGCCCGGTACCGGAGTGGAAGCGCGGCTTCTACCATATTGCTCATGAAGCGGGCGTCCCCATTGTGCGCTGCTTTCTGGATACGGGGCGCCGCCGTGCGGGCATTTGGGCGCCCTTCTACCCCACCGGTCAGGTGGAAGCTGATCTGAAAAAACTGCGCGCAGACTACGATCAGGTGATACCCCGCTATCCGGAAAAGTTTATCCGCAGCGACGCGCTTGAAAACCGCTGAAAAACCCTTGCGACCCGATTCTGCGCGAGTATACTCCGGCGCTCACAGCCATGACGAAAGGTGCAGATGGATGCCGAACAGGGGTGAAGCTTGAACAGCGATTTTCTTGCCAAAGCCAGGGCGCTGGCGGCGACTGGCCGGGAGCTTCACGCACGCGGCTGGGTGCCGGCAACCAGCGGCAATTTCTCCATGCGCCTGAGTGACAGCAGTGTGCTGGTGACTGCGTCCGGTCGTCACAAAGGCCGACTCAACGAGCAGGATTTTCTCGCGGTCGATCTCAACGGCGAGCCGACAGATGGTGGCAAACCCTCAGCCGAGACCCTGTTGCACACCCAGCTCTACGCGCGCTTTCCTGACGTGAATGCGGCCCTGCACTGCCACACGCCCGCATCCACGGTGTTGACTCTGCATCGGCCCGACAGTGAAATACTGTTTGAAGGCTATGAGTTGCAGAAGGCTTTTGCCGGCGTGACCACCCACGAGTCGGTGTTGCGGATCCCGGTATTTGACAACACCCAGGATATCGCCGCGCTTGCGACTGAGGTTGATCGTTATTTTGATCAGCATCCCGACTGCCCGGCCTATGCGATACGGGGGCACGGCGTCTATTGCTGGGGCGATAGCCTCGACGCCTGTTGCCGTGAGCTGGAAGCTCTGGATTTTTTGTTTCAATGCGCTCTGGATAGGGAACGCCTGCGCCGTTAATGAGTTACAGGAGGAGGCACGACTTTGAGCCAGTTACACATTTATTCCGACAGTCGCCCCGGCGTAGCCCTGCAAAAAAGCAGCAGCCCGAAAGATATCGCCCGCTTGTTGGGCCTTGCCGGTATTCGCTTTGAACAGTGGCAGGCCGGTGCCGATATTGCGGCCGGTGACAGCCAGGACAAGGTGCTGGGAGCCTATGACAAGGACATCAGCCGGCTGGTAAACGAAGAGGGTTATCAGACGGTCGACGTGATCAGCATCCGCGCCGACAACCCCGACAAAGAGGCCCTGCGTCAGAAGTTTTTGTCCGAGCACACCCACAGCGAAGACGAAGTCCGTTTCTTTGTTGAAGGTAAAGGCCTGTTCTCACTGCACATTGGGGAAAAGGTTTATGAAGTGCTGTGCGAAAAGGGCGATCTGATCAGCGTACCCGCCAATACCCCGCACTGGTTTGATATGGGGCCGGAGCCGCATCTGGTAGCCATTCGGTTTTTCAACAACCAGGAAGGGTGGGTTGCTCACTATACCGGCAGTGAGATTGCCGATCAGTTCTCGCGACTGGATAGCTGATGCCGGATTTCAAAGACGTTAACGCGGTGGTGACCGACATCGAAGGCACCACCAGCTCCATCTCCTTTGTCCATGATGTGCTGTTTCCCTATGCGGCAGAACATCTGCCGGCCTATGTACGCGCCCATGCACGGGAGCCCGCAGTCGCCGAACAACTGCAGGCCCTTAATCGCGAGGCCGGATTGCAATCGCCGACACTGGAGGCGCAGATTGAGCAGCTGCTGGAGTGGATTCGCAATGACGTCAAGGCAACGCCACTAAAAACCCTGCAGGGTTATATCTGGGAGGCGGGCTACCGCAATGGCGATTACCGCGCCCATGTTTACCCCGACGTCGCACCGCGCCTGCGGGAGTGGAAGGAGTGGGGGTTGAGCCTCTACGTTTATTCCTCAGGCTCGGTGCTGGCGCAGAAACTGTTTTTCGAGTTTTCCGAAGCGGGCAATTTACTGCCGTTGTTTGACGGTCATTTTGACACCACCGTGGGCGGCAAGCGGGAGGCGGAAAGCTATCAGGCTATCGCTGGCTCAGTCAGTGCCTCGCCTGAAAATACGCTGTTTCTGTCAGACGTGAAAGGAGAGCTGGACGCCGCAGCGCAGGCCGGTTTTCAGGTGTGTTTGCTGGAGCGCCCCGGCAATGCGCCGGTGGCTGAACACCGCTATCCCACTGCGACAACCTTCGACGCCATCACTCTGCTCTGAGCTGGCAGTTTGTCTATGTATTGGCTGTATTTGACGCGCATTCTATGACAAATCAGTTTGGTCTGGCGTAAGGAATGCCCGGTTCTGGTGGGCAGTCAGAGGCTACACAATCGGGCTTATTTCAGTCGTTCTTAAACAACCTCAACGCCCTATTTACGCGCCAGCGCAGCGGGCTGCGTGCAATTGATTGTTATGTGTATATATGCCAAAAGTTGTACACAATCGAGATCTGCGAGTCGGGAGCAAATTGGCCATGCGTACAAATATAGACATAGACGACAACTTAATGAAAGACGCCCTTGAAGCCACGGGGCTGAAGACAAAAAAAGACGCCGTAGAGCTAGGCCTGAAAACCTTGGTCAGGCTCCAAAAGCAGGCTGAAATCAGAAAATACAGAGGCAAGCTGAAATGGGAAGGCGACCTGGATGATATGAGAAGCGCCTCGTGATCTTGGTCGATTCCAGTGTCTGGATTGACTATTTCCTGGGCCAAAATACACCTCAGGTGGAAATCTTGGATAGAAGCCTTGGGGTGAGGGCGGTAGGAGTCGGTGATCTGGTTCTGACCGAAGTCCTTCAAGGGTTTCGCGACGACAAAGACTACCGAATTGCCCGGTCGATAATGGATGAGCTCACCATCTTCGATATGCTTGGGAAAGACATGCCTATAAAAAGTGCCGGGAATTTTCGCAAGCTCCGCAAAAAGGGTATCACTATACGTAAAACAGCAGATGTCATTATTGCTACTTATTGCATTGAGTATGGCTTGCCTTTGTTGTTCTCTGACAAGGACTTTAAACCTTTTGTTCACCACCTCAAGCTCGCGGAGGTGCGGTAATACACATAAAGAGGCTGTAGAAAAACTCCAGCCGTTCAAAGAATTGAATCCACTACGCGCTCCTACGAGAAATCTGCACATGTTTCGGGGAAAAGTAATCCAGATTTCAAAAAAAGAGCCTATCTTTATCTCAAGAAGCAGTCGATTTTTTCACTGCAAGCGCAACATTAGTTTCTCTACCTTGGGTCTCTACGCGGTGCTGCCCTTGTTAGAATTTTGACAGAAAACCATCTGGCAACCATAATGCAATCATTGTCTTGAGGGGGAGATTAGTATGGCTGCAATTACCATTAAGAATATACCGGATGACCTTTACGCACACCTAAAACAGGCCGCAAAGGCCCACCATAGAAGCGTGAACAGCGAGCTGATTGCTTGTTTAGAAAGGGTTTTATTGCCAAGCAAAGCGTCACCCGCCGAACGTTTGAATGCTGCACGAGCGTTGCGCAGTAGAGCCACCGCTGACGTCTTAAGCGCTGACGGAATTGATGATGCTAAACGTGAGGGGCGCCCATGATCGTGGTGGATACCAACACCATAGCCTACTTGTACCTGCCTACCCAATACACGGATGACGTTGAGGAGCTGCTCGTTAACGAGCCCGAGTGGGCCGCCCCCGTTTTGTGGCGTAGCGAATTTCGCAATGTTCTAGCTCTTTACGTTCGCAAAGAAATTATTGATTTTGAAACCGCTTGTTCCATACAGGCTCAAGCCGAACAATTATTGGCGAGTAACGAGTTTGACATTGATTCAGTTTCCGTTCTGTCGCTAGCGAAAGAGTCAGGTTGTTCAGCTTATGATTGTGAATTTATTTCGCTGGCAAAATCACTTAATTGCAAGCTCATTACCAGCGACAAAAAGATCAAAACTGCGTTCCCTCAAATAGCGGTGGATGCTGGCACTTATATATCAGAAAGGTTCTAACACGCTGATTTCAGCGTCGCTTGAGACGCCCGTTTTCTCGGAGGCAACAATGGGGGTCAGGCGTCCGTTGCAACGAATTGTTATGTTTCAGATTCGCTTATCAAACCGTCGATCATTCGTTCGTGCCGCAGATCGCGGACCTGAACTGACCAGATCGCTAGAGCTGGGATTAGGATCACTAGAACAGCGAATGCAGCGATTCCGTCAAGTGTTGCCATGCCGATGATCAGTATGATTGTGACCGTGCCGAGCGCATAGGCCAAAAGCTTTCCCATGAATCTATTAGACTCTCTGAACCAACGCTTCTGAAACAGTGGCGTATAGTCGATCCTGGAGTTTTCGAACCGGACCATCCCAGGCGTTTTCTGCAGAGCACGTATGACATTCCTGGAATGGCGATGCGCACATACAGCCTCGATTTCTTCAAACTCCATATTTAGGCCGTGAAGAATTAGGAAGAGTTCTGAAGTGGCATGTCGTTGTCCCTTCTCAAGGGCGAGCTCAAACTTCTCGATGAGCTCAGCACGAAACTTTTGACCTTGAGCTCGATTGAACTTGTACGCAGCAACTGCTCCGATAGCGGAGACAAAGCCAGCGAGCACTTTGATAATGTCAAAATCCAATGGGGTTTCCTCTGAAACATAATGAGATTGTAGAAAAACTCCAGCCGTTCAAAAAATTAATCCACTATGCACTCCTACGCGAAATCTGGGTATTTTTCTGGGAAAAAGTAATACAGATGCTAAAGAACAGTCTATTCTTATCTCAAGAAACAGGTAATTTTTTCGCTGCAAGCGCAACATTAGTTTTTCTACAGCCTCAACTCCGCCAACACGAGCGTATTTTTGTGGAGCCGCAGGCGCAACGAAGAATACGTCGCGGTGATTGGCCTTGTTAGGCATTTGGGAAACGCTTAGTCTACAAATCCAAAATAGAAGCCTACGTTATTTGCGGCTTCAACAAATTTTTTGGCTGTAGCCCGATCCATAACCAGAGACTTATCATCTATTCTTAGATAGATGCTATCCTCTTCATAGAACGACGAGCGGCCAAACTCGACATCCATAGTTTCTTTGCCGCCTTGACACATAATGGTTTCTTCAAAGTATACGGTTGTAGCCATCCTTAACCTCCGGTTTTACTTGCAATTCATTTGATTCCGTTTGGAATTCCATCCGTGTTATATGCCCCCCCAATCGCTGACCTCTGAGACAACCAACCCATCATCCTTGTCGATGTATTTCTTGAAGTAATCCCGTAGACCGCCCGCCGAAGTGTTTATCCGATTGAAGCACCAAATGGATTCCAAAATCCTTACAGCATTGAAATCAGAAAGTTCGTCGTAAAGAGATTTGTAGTCCTTTGCTTTTCTTAAATCGTAGGTTAGAAAGTACAGAGCCATAGACAATTTCCTCCATGAGTTGGCAGTACGGATGCCTAACGTCTAAGTAACCGGAGCGCCAGAAAGCGCGTCCGGTTTCACTTAGTTGTTCAATTTCTGATTGCGTACCCCAAATGGAATATGGACCATAGGTATGTCGCCTGCTTCTGATTCCAAATGGCTTCTTTGATCATCAAAGAACATGTGGGGCTTTAACCTTGAGATGATTCTTTCCTTGTTCATGCCTCCAAGGAAAAATGTTTCGTTAGCGCTCACGCCCCAATTCTCCAGCGTCGTTATGACGCGCTCATGTGCAGGAGCGTTTCTAGCTGTAACAATTGCGGTTCTGATAATCCGCTCATAATCTCTATTTCTCTCCAGCTCGCGATCCTCAAGCTTTTGCAGAAATGACAGTTTCTTGAACAGGTCAGCTAAGGGGCCAGGGCGATGCGGTATATGAGAGTTTGCGACTTCGTAGTTATGAAACTCTGGAAGTTGCCCGGCTTGATATATTTTTTCTGCCTCGTCGTCAGCTATGACTCCATCGAAGTCAAATGCTATTCGCAGCTCATCGTTCTCATCATCATTTACAATCTTGCTTGGTAAAACCAATCCTGCTGGATAACCTGCGTCAATTGCACTTTGGATGTCGCCTTCATTTTGTGACAAAAATATTGATGCATTAAAAGAAGGAATGTACTCATATGGAGACTTTCCCTCAAGAAAAGCCGCCCTTGAAATATTTAGACCATAATGATTTATAGAGCGGAATACCCGCTTACCCGTGGCTGCGGAATTTCGTGAGAGAAGAACGACTTCCACCGGCTCTTGCTTCTTAAAACGACTATTTATATTTAAGAACCGCTTGATAAATGGGAATGCAACACCCTTATCAAGAGTTTTATCCAAGTTCTTTTCTTGAAATTCTTTGTACGCCTTCGGTCCCTTATCCTCAAAAACTGCATGAGACTCGCTTAAGTCGAATAGCGCACTTGACGATACTGCTATAACGAGTTTCCTTTCTATAGGGTATGGCACATTACTATCCTGAAATTGAACATCTTAATACGGAGCAAGCTCGGTTTACACTTTTGGGATTGTTTCTTATTTAGGGCATCTCTGATTAATTCGTAATTTGAGCGATAATGCGACATCGCTTCAATACGGTGAGTCTTGTAACCATGAAACAACATTCCCTGACCGACAGCTTTGAGAAATTCCGCAAAAAGACCCGCAAGGAACAGTTTCTGGAGGAAATGAATAGTATCATTCCCTGGGATGGACTCGTTGGGGCTATTGAGCCTTTCTACCCCAATCCTCAGGGCGCGGGTCGTCGTCCGATTGGCATCGAGCGAATGCTGCGTATCTACTTCCTGCAGCATTGGTTCAACCTGTCTGACCCGTCGGCCGAGGAAGCCTTGTACGATTCTCGCGCCATGCGAACATTTGCCCGCATTGACTTGGGCGAGGAGCCGGTTCCGGACGAAACCACGATCTGCAAATTCCGCCACCTCATGGAGCGCCACAATCTGGGCGACCAGTTGTTTTATCTGGTGAATCAGTATCTGCAGGAAAATGGTTTGAAAGTGAACCGAGGCACTATCGTTGATGCGAGTATTATCAATGCGCCCAGCTCCACCAAGAACAAGAAGAAGCAGCGCGATCCGGAGATGCACCAGACGCGCAAGGGTAATCAGTGGTACTTCGGCATGAAGGCCCACGTTGGCGTGGATAGTAAAACGAAGCTGATTCACCATGTCGTGGCGACGGCCGCGAACGTCCACGACTCGGTGGTACTGGGCGATCTGTTGCACGGCGACGAGCGTCGGGTTTGGGGTGACTCTGCCTATACGGGCAAAGGCGATGTCATCGCCGATCATGCACCAAAGGCCAGGGACTTCACCCAGCGCAAAGGCAGTCGACACGTCATACTCAGCGATAGCGAGCGACTCAAAAACCGCAGTAAATCGAAAGTTAGGGCCAAGGTCGAGCATGTGTTTGGTGTGATGAAAGGCCAGTTCGGCTTCACCAAAGCTCGATACAAAGGGCTGTCGAAGAATGCGCATCATCTCTTTGTATCCTGCGCCCTGGTGAACTTGGTCATGGCGAAGAAAATGCTTTTGAAACAAAACAGGCTGGTTTTACAGGCGTAGTACGCCTGTAAAATGGGATTCAGGCCAGATTGACTGGCCTGAGACCAGAAAAGGACTGAATTGCAGTCGCAAAACGACAACAAAACGGCGGGCTCTGACAGAATTGATGGTGCTGGTGTGTTGAGCATCAATTATTCAGACCTTCCTTAGTGAATTCGCTTATTATATAAAGCCCGCCGAGTAAGTGTGTGCTAGCACATATCGACAAAGCGAGCAGGCTCGGTTTGTCGGAACCATTGGCCCACCTATTAATATCAGTGGTTAACCTGTTTTTCTGATATTTATGCACATTTCTATATCGCTACTCCAGAAACCGCGCAAAAGTGTCCGTTAAACCGTAGCAGGTTCACTCCGTCCCCTTTTTCCTGACCGCCGATGAATGGTGTAATGTATTGCGCTATGGCACATCAGCGCCATTTCCCGCCACCTGACAACCAGACACAACCGCTGGGTCCGAAGGGCTGACACGTACGACGTCACATTCGTCGCCCCCAACCAAAGTTTCGCCGCTATTGGTGCTGGTGTTGTTGGAGCTGCCGCCACCCCCGCCCCCACCAGCTACCGCCGCACCCACGGTGACAGCGCCCACCCAAACCCAGGGGTTGGCCACCCATGAAGAGCCTTGACCGTTGGCTGAGCGCACCGGTGATATTCGGGCTGCCACGGGAACACCCCAGAGCATTGTTGTGCGATCCCCAAGGGACGTGAAGTTAAATTGAATAGCGAATGGTGACCTGTCTTGAAAAGCCGCAATCGCCGGTTCGTAATTAAGATCGTTAATGTGGGAACGGTGCCGGTTGACAATCGGATTGGCGTGGCGGATCAATTGTGCGCCGTTCGCAACGGCGAAGTTGGCCATCCAGCGATCCTGCGTTACATGCTTGTCGCCAAACCAGTACACCGCTTCCGCACGCAGGCCAAGGCCTTCAATGTCGGGCTCTGCAACGATTGAGCTGGAAACTGAAAGCAAAGAAACTAAGACCAACATGCGTTTTAAGCCAAAACGAAGCACTGACATCGATTAATTCCTCTTTTTTTTATTTTCAGCCAGCATCGTAATATGCGTGTTAGGGAATATCCACTTTCGGGCGCGCGGTTTTTGTTGAAACAGCTGACATTTATATTGGCGTATTTTGGGATGGGAATCTGGAGGAGTCATGCCAATTTCTGTAGAGCCGTTAGTGATCGCTACGTGCCAAGAGTCGCCTCTGTGTTAGTTTAACTGACTGTCTACTTTTATATTCTTCGGTTTCGATGTGGGTGCAAGGATGGAGCGCGGCGACGCTTTTACCCCTTCTCCCTCTGGGAGAAGGTTGGGATGAGGGCGGGCGCAGTATCGTACTAAGCGGAAGCGCTTGCCTCCGATTTTTTGCCGCTGAACAAACGGCCAAAATCGTCGGCGATATAAAACAGTATCGGCACCAGAAACAGGGTCACACCGGTAGCAAACAGAATACCAAAGCCCACTGACACCGCCATCGGGATAATAAACTGTGCCTGTATAGAGGTTTCCAGCTGGATCGGCAGCAGGCCGAGGAAGGTTGTCAGCGAGGTGAGGATAACCGCGCGGAAGCGGGCCTGTCCGGCTTCAACCACGGCGACCAGTTTGTCGGTGCCGCTGGCAACTTTCTGATTCACAAAGTCCACCAGTACCAGCGAGTCATTCACCACCACCCCGGCCAGGGCGAGCACGCCGACTATCGACAGAAAGCTGAAAGCATTGCCGGTCAGCCAGTGGCCGATAATGGCGCCGACCACCGCGAAGGGTATGGCTGACATGATGTAGAGCGGTTGCACATAGGATTTCAGTGGAATGGCCAGCGCAGCAAAAATCAGCAGCAGCACGATGACGCCGCTTTTTTTCAGCTCTCGGGTATCCTGCTGTTGTTCTTCTACCTGGCCGGCAAAGCGGTAGCGAATACTCGGGTGATCGGCTTTCAGGGCGGGCAGTATATCGGCCTGTAAAATGCGCACTACCTCATCCGGTTCGATGGTGGCCTTGTCTATGCCGGTTTGAATATTGAC
>PAKT01000085.1 GCA_002710725.1 Spongiibacteraceae bacterium | reverse complement strand
CGTTGCTTCAGTGCCTGAATCCCCGCCAGACCCGAGAGGCGGTGGGAAAGCGCGGCCACCGGGCTCATAGCGCTGGACGCGGCATGCATGGCAAACATATGGCCGTTGCCGGTAATGCTGTTTTCGGCATGAGCGCGCTGCTGTGCCAGCAATTCGCCCAGGCGTGCATGCTCGTCAAAGCGGGCGCTCTGCTGGGTTTCAAACATCAGCTCGCTCTGCTGGCGGTGGAAGCGCTGCAATGCCTTGCTGCTGAGAATGCTGTAGCCCATAAACTGCTGTTCATTATCAGCCGCTGCCCGGTAGCTGTTGAAGGCCGCGATCGAGCCGCACACAGCGGCCTGGCGTGCCTGAGTCTCCAGATAACTTTCATCGCCCACGCCCACTTCAGTCAGGGCGGTGTGGTAATTGTTCAGCAGAGGCAGAAGGTCATCGGGCAAGGGGGGCAGCGCGGTGATCAGCTGTTGATACACCAGCCCGTTGGTGCCGCGGCTGTACCAGGTGGCAGGCAGCTGGGCGCAGGTCGTGTCGTCGTGCGGAATATCGGGCAAACCGTCTGAAATATCATTCAGCCCAACCTTGGGCAGAATGGATTCGTCTTCCTCCGCTCTCTGGCGGGCCTCCAGCGCTGCGGCCTGCTCAATAATGGCGGCGCGCTCGCTGTCGCTCAGGCTGTTCTTGATAGCCGTCAGGCGGGCTTTCTCGGCTTCCTGCCGTTTCAGCGGCAACTCGGTGTCGGGCGCCATATGCAGGGTGACCCGGTGCGGGTTGTCGAGCAGCAGCTCGCGGGTCAGCCGTTTGATGTAAACGGGATCGCTGATTTTCGCCCGGATGGCGGCAATGGCCGGTTCCATATCGAGCAGGGCAATAGCGTCGCCGCGATGAGTGGCGCTGCCCAGCGCATTGAGCAGTAATTGCAGGCCGTAGGGGTAGCTGTCGCCGGAAATTTCACGTTGATGCAGTTCCAGCTGGTTGAGCATGGCTTCAAGTTGCTCGACTGGCACGCCGTCTGTCGCTACGCCTTCCAGTGTTGTCAGAATCAGTGCTTCAACCTCATCGACGCTATCGGCGTGGCAGCCTTCGAGGCCGCAGACGAAGACCATTTCCTTCAAGGAGTCTTCGAGTCCACACAGGGGCGAGGGCGCCGTGCCGAGCTTACTGGTTTCCAGCGCGTGCAGCAGTGGCGACGCGCTGTTGTCGAGCAGCACATTGTTCAACAGTTGGGCTTCGAGCGCCGCTTCCAGATCGGTAGAGTGCCCCAGCAGCCAGCCAACCACGAGATGATGGCGTTTGTCTTTGTCGCTGGCGTCCTGTTCGGTGAAGGGGTAGAGCTCTTTGACCCGCTGCGGCGTGCTGTAGCGCTGCTCGTCGGGAACATGGATTTCCTCGGGCAGAGCCTCGAATTCCTTCAATGCAAGATTTTCAAAATTGTGCTGGTGCTCGGCGGCCGGAATGTCGCCAAAGGTCATAAAGATGGCGTTACTGGGATGATAATGGGTCTCGTAAAAGGCCTTGAGCTGCTGGTAGGTGAGGTCGGGGATGTTCTCCGGTTCGCCGCCACTGTTGTAGTGGTAGGTGACGGAGGGGAAAAGGTGGTGGCACAGGGCCTGCCACAGCTGGCTGGGCACCGAACTCATGGCGCCTTTCATTTCATTGAACACCACCCCCTTGAACTGGAGCTCGCTGTCGGGGTTATCCGGCTCCGTAAATTCCAGACGATGGCCTTCCTGGGCAAAATCGAGGGGATCCAGCCGGGAGAAAAACACGGCGTCGAGGTAGACCTCAATCAGATTCTGGAAGTCTTTGCGGTTCTGGCTGGCAAAGGGGTAGGCGGTCCAGTCGGAGCTGGTCAGCGCATTCATAAAGGTATTCAGCGAGCGCCGAATCATCATGAAAAAGGGGTCGCGAACCGGGAAGCGGCGGCTGCCGCACAGGGCGGTGTGCTCGAGTATATGGGCAACCCCGGTTGAATCTTCCGGTACCGTGCGCAGCGCGACCATAAACACGTTCTCGGGGTGGTCGGCGGCCAGATGGTAGTGAATGGCGCCGGTGCGCTGGTGGCGGTATTCCTCAACGGTCAGGTTCAGGGCGTTGATGGTCTGCTGGCGCTGGAGGGTAAAAGCCGGGTGCGCGGGTTGTGGCATAAAGCTGAAAAACTCCTGTTAAGAAAGCGGGTTGGCAGCCGCTGGGAGGAATAAAAACAAGGGGCCAAGCTTAGCGGAAATCAGGGCTTCTGGCGAACAGTGGATGGCGAGGGCAACGCGAGGCGAACCCGGTAAATACGCGGCCAGTATTTACCGGTCACCAGCCAGCTGTCGCTGCCTTTGTCGTAGGCAATGCCGTTGAGTACGTCGGTGTGTGGTGCTCGTATGGCCGGGGGGTAGAGTCCGGTCATGTCGAGAATCTTGAGCACTTCGCCGCTTGCCTCGTCGATGACCAGGATGCGGTTGGTCTGCCATTGATTGGCCAGTATCAGTCCGTTGTGCCACTCCAGCTCATTGAGGAACTTCATGGGCTTGTTGTGATAGTGCACGGTAATGCGTCGGCGTTCGGAGAAGTCGGATGGATTGATAAAGCGCAGCTCGGCGCTGCCGTCGCTCATAATCAATTCGTGACCGTTGTGGGTCAGCCCCCAGCCCTCGCCGGGGTAGTGGTGGCGTTTCTGAAAGGTCAGGGTCAGCGGATCAAATACCAGCGCAGTCCCTTGTTTCCAGGTCAAGACATAGAGCCTGTCGCCGAACACGGTCATACCTTCGGCGAAATAATTGCCGGGCAAGGCCAGCTGGCGGTGTCCGCCGCGCAGATCGCCGTAGATCAGAAAGGATTTGCCATAGCCGCCGCTGCTTTCGTAGAGCTGTTTGTTGTGCAGCACCAGCCCCTGGGTAAAGCCACGGCTGTAGTGCGGGTAGCTGTCGATCAGCTCATAATCCGCCGCAGTAGCCAGCATGCTGCTGAGCATCAGACTCCATAGCAGAGCGATTCGCTGTAAGAGAGTTCTCAGAAAACTGTCTCCATTTGCGGCGGTAAGTGACAGTACAGTCTAGCGCAGAGCCACTCCATCCTGAAGCTGGACCGGCGACTGGCAGAATGTCGAGCTGTTAACACCAGGGTTGAGACCTCCTTCCTTGTGAGGGTGGGCTGTATGGGGTTTGATGAGCGGTAAAAGCGGTGGCACGTTGTAGGGGGTATTAAATGCTGCACAGCTTGAATCAGGTCAGTTTTACCGACCGTGTATTGCAGTTGATTCCCGGTGCAGATCGGGTGCAACTGAGACGTATGTTTGGCGGCGTCGGGTTGTTTGAGCACAATACGATGTTTGCCATTGCCGTGAATGAGCGGCTGTTTCTGAAGGCCGATGCCAAAACCCGCGGCGATTTTGAACGACGCGGCCTGGAGCGATTCCACTACGATCACAATGATCAATCCCTGACCCTGGACTTCTACCTGGCGCCAGCCGAGGTCTTCCGGCATGACCGCGATATGGCGTTGTGGGTTAATCGGGCCCGGGCCGCCGCATTCCGCGGCAAAACCGCGGCCAACAGCTAGTCACTTTGACTCAGCCTGTTGCTGTACGGCTTCAGGTTGTGAGCTCTTCGGCTTCCAGCTCATCATTCCCCTGAGCCTTGTCGCGGCTGAACAGGCGCAGAATATCCTCCAGAATCAGGTAGCTTGCGGGCACCATCAGCAGGTTAACAAATGATGCAATCAATACCCCGAAAGCCAGCGAAACCGCCAGCGGAACAAACATGAAGATGGCGAGGTTGTGGTTGGTTATCAGGGGGATCAGTCCGACAAAGGTAGTGAGGCTGGTCAGAATAATCGGCCGAAAGCGCACTACGCCGGCTTCCAGCGCGGCCTTTTCCACGGGCATCCCCTCGCTGCGGCGCTGATTGATGTAGTCGACCAGTACCAGCCCTGAGTTCACCACGACCCCGGCCATGGCCACGATGCCCAGCAGTGACCAGATAATCAGATCGAGCCCCAGCAAGTAATGTCCGACGAGCGAACCGATCATCCCAAAGGGTATAACGCCCATGATCACAAAGGGCTGAAAATAGGACTTCAGCGGAATGGCCAGCAGACTGTAGATCACGAACAAAGCGATCACCATGTTGCGCAGCAGCCCGGCCAGTGCGCCCGCCCGCTCTTCCGCTTCGCCGGCCAGCGAATACTCCACTGATGGGTAGGCCTGGCCAAGACGCGGCATGATCTCGGCGATGGCGTGATTAATAATGGCTTCAGGAGTGGTTACGTCGCGATCGATATTGGCCTGTACCGACACGACCTGTTTGCCATCAACCCGTTGAATGGTCGAGTAGCCGCGCCCAGTGGATACCCGGGCGACGCTGTTGAAGGGCACCTCGGCGCCGGTTTCTGTACGGATCATCATATCTTCAACATCACCCAGTGAGCGCCGCTCGCTTTCAGGAAAGCGAACCATCACCCGCACGTCGTCCTGACCGCGCTGAATGCGCTGTACTTCCAGGCCGTAGAAGGCTTCCCGCACCTGATTGGCCAGTGCCGCTGTGGTGAGGCCCAGCGTGCGGGCTTCGGGTTTCAGGTCGAGCTGTATTTCCAGTTTGCCCGGGCGAAAGGTGTCGGTGATATCCAGCACGCCGGGCAGTTCCGCCAGCGCCTCTTTGAGCAGGGCTGCGCTTTGCTTCAGGTCTTCAGTCGACTCGCCACGCAATTGCAGATCGAGCGCTTTGCCCACAGAAAAGGCCGATGCGGTAAAGGTCAGCTCCAAAGCGCCCGGTATCGCACCGGTAAGCTCTCGCCAGCGTTCGACGATGGCATTGGGATCGAGACCGTAGTCGTCGGGATTGAGTGTCTCCAGCGCGACTTCCGCGAAGTGTCCGCCCACGGCGCTGCCATCGCCAATGGACCCCTTGATCAGCGGGGCGCCGATGGACGAAAGAATATGCTTCACCCGGCTGGGCTCACCCTCGGCCAGGTTCGCATCCAGTTCCCGTTGCAGTTGGTTGGCCGCCTTTTCGATCTGCTGGACTCTGGCCAGCATGGTGGCTTGGTCGGTGCCTGCCGGCATGGTCAGCGTGGTGTAGAGGCGCTCGCCAACCACATCGGGAATGAATTGCAGGGACAGGCGACCACTGGCGACCAGGCCGAAGGCCGCGATCAGCAGTGCCAGGCCCGAGGCCAGCGCCAGATAGCGCCAGCGCAGGGTAATCGCCAACAGGGGCTGGTAGACATTCTCCGCCAATGACTGCAATTGCCTGGGCAACCAGGATTCGCGGTTCTGGCGGCGGCCGTTGGTCAGAATGCGGTGGGACAGGTGCACGGGCAGAATCAGCTGGGATTCAATGACGCTGAAAAACAGAGCGGCAATAACCACAATGCCCAGCACCGCAAACCACTCACCAATCGCGACCGGAATAACGACGAAGGGCATAAACGCGACCATGCTGGTCAGGACGCCAAAAATGACCGGGATGGATACTTCCTGGGTGCCGGCAATAGCCGCCTCTTTGGGGCCAAGCCCCTTGAGCTGATGGGCGTATATGCGTTCCGCTACAACCACCGCATCGTCCACTAGAATACCTAACACCAGAATAAAGGCGAGTATCGACATGGTGGAGATGGCGATATCGGCGACCGGAAAAATAATCAGGCTGCCCGCCAGCGCCACAGGAATGCCCACCGCCACCCAGAAAGCGAGGTTGGGTTTGAGAAACAGTGACAGCAGCAGGACCACAAGCAGCAAACCCGATCCGGCATTGGTGCGCAGCAGGTCCAGTCGGTCGACCAGATCCTGGGATTCGTCTTTCCACAGGGTCATGCTAATGCCTTCGGGCAGGTCGGCTTCGGCCTGTTCCAGATAGCTTTTGACCCGCTCGGCGAGGTCGATAACATCTTCCTTGCCGATGCGTTTGACCTGAATCATGACCGCCGGGTTGCCGTCAAAACGCACACGTAGATCCTGATCCTTGAAACCATCAACGACATTGGCAACATCGCCAAGCGTAATGACGCTGCCGTCCTCGCGCGTCAGCACGATGATCTCTTCAAAATCACGGCGGCTATAGGCCTGGGCTTTGGTGCGCAGAAGCACTTCACCGCTTTCGGTTTTGACCGCACCACCCGGCAGATCCAGCGAGCTGTTTCTGATGGCGGCGGCGACTCTCTCCAGTGTCAGGCCGTAGCGGCGCAGGGTGTGCTCGGACACCTCAATCGACATTTCATAGGGGCGAACGTAGGTAACCTGTGCCTGAGAGACACCCGGTAACTCAACGATATCATCGCGAATTTTGTAGGCGAGTTCTTTCAGGCTGCGCTCGTCGGCCTTACCGGCAAGCATGATGTGGAGTACGTGGGTAAGGATATCTTCCTCTTTGACCTGAGGTTCTTCCGCGTCCGTCGGGAATGAGTCAATGCCGTCTACCCGGCTTTTAATATCATCGACCACCTTGCCCTTGTCGACGCCGATTTCCATTTCAACCCGGGTGACGCAGGCACCTTCCTGAGCTGTTGTCAGAATCTTTTTGATATTGGGCGTGCCTTCGATGGCTTCTTCAACGCGCACGCAAACCGATTCTTCCACTTCAGCCGGAGATGCGCCGAGGTAGGGGACGGTGACGCGAACCACATCGGTAGCGAGGTTGGGAAACTCTTCCCGGTAAGTGGAGGTCAGTGTCAGGCCGCCGACAATCAGCAGCACCCACATCATCAGGTTGGCGGCAACCGGGTTGTAGACAAACCAGCGAATCACAGAGTGCACGCGTTACACTCCCGCGGCGGGGCTGGTGTTTACGCGCATGCCCTCAACCGCAACCGTCAACGGCGAGATGCAGACCGCTTCGCCGGCTTTCAGGCCGGACTGCACCAGGATTTCCTCGCCCTGCACCCGCAGTATTTTCACATGACGGAAATGCAGCCGATTATCTTCATCGACTACCAGAACCTGCTGGTTGTCGCGCAGTGCACTTCGGGGCAGGGTGATCACCTCCGGGTAGACCTTGCCCTGAATGGCCGCTTTGACAAACATACCCACCAGCAGTGGAGCGTGCCCCGGCTCAACGATGTTCTCAACGGTGACCACACCGTAGACCAGTCGCGTCGCCGCATCGATTTCGCCTTCGGTGCGCTGCAGTTCACCGCTCCAGAAGTATTCGTTTTCGCCGATATTGCCGGCGATAGTGACCGGCAGGGTGTTATCCGGCGCCAGCACGCCCTGGGTGCCGGGCGGGATGTCCAGATAAACAAATTGCTCTATGCCGATGGGCAGGTGCACTTCGTAAAAGTCGGTGGCATAGAGCGTGGCGATGTTTTCGCCCTGGGTCAGATACTGGCCAAAATCTACGGACTCCTTGCGCACACGGCCGGCGAAGGGGGCCTTGATAATAGTGCGCTCCAGATTGATTTTCGCCTGCTCCTGCTGAATGCGGGCTTCGTTGAGAGATGCTTCCGCCAGGCGGAAACTTCGCCGGGCCTGATCGACCTGTGTTTCGCTGGCGAGATTTCGGCGAATCAACGACTCGATGCGTTTTAATTCGCGTCTAGCGTGGTCAAATTCCACCTCGGCTCGCACCAGCCCGGTTTTGCTCGAGGCCAGCGCCGTGCGGTAGTCGGTATCGTCAATCTCCAGCAGCTTTTCACCCGCAGCAAACAGCCCGCCATTGACGAGCTGCGGCGAGATCCAGACAACCTTGCCGGACACTTCCGGTTTGAGCACCGTTTCACTGCGCGGCCGCACCGTTCCCTGCGAGTAAACCTCCACCTCGGTATCCTGAGGCTGGGCGATAACGACTTCGACCGTGGGATAGTGGGGTTCAAGCGCTTTTTTCTGAATCTGCGGCGGGTTGTTGACCTGATATTGATAGACGGCAATCCCCAGGCTGAGGACAACAAGGGGAAGCAGAATCTTGAATAACAGCGAGCGGTGCTTTCTGGGTTCAGACATTGTCGAAAATTCTTTTCTGGAAGGGCGGCGAGCCTGACGGCGGGCAGCTGCAACTATACGCAAGCCTGGCGCGCCGCGCCATTACGCGGGTTTAATCGCTGCCTATTTCGGGTGCATCGAGGGCTGGCTGTTGACCAGTTTGAACACCCAGCCCGGTGGCAGCAGGTTCATCAGCCAGCGCACAATTTTCCCTTCACCGATCCAGATTTCATCCCGATCCTGTTCAAGACCCTTCAGAATGGCTTGCACGCAGCTGTTCACTCCTACTTTGGCGCGGTGAATATCTGTTGTCATTGCCGTTTCAACCGTTGGCGGAAACACTTCGACAACGCGCACGCGGTCTTTTAAATGCAGGCGCAGCACCTGTGTAAAGGCGTGCAGGCCGGCTTTGCTGGCGCTGTAAAGGGGCGAGGTGGATACCGCGACAATGCCGCCGGGGGAGCCGACATTGATAATGTAGGGTGAAGACTGTTGCTGGAGGAGGGGCAGCAAGGCCATTGAGAGCTCCACCGGCGCCTGCAGGTTGGCGCGTATTTCGGTGTCGGCCATAGCCCGATCAAAGCGCTCCGGCTTGCCCAAATGGTAGTGATTGAGGATTGCGGCGTTGTTGATCAGCACATTGACCGCGTGTCCGTCGTAGCTTAGCTGTCGCACCAGATGGTCGATCTCATCGGGATTGCTGAGATCACAGCGATAACTGTGGATGGCCGTGTTCAGCGCCACGGTTTCATCCAGCGCCGCCTGCCGCCGTCCGCATATGATCACCGTATTGTCACGCTCGGCCAGCGCTACCGCCAGCCCCTGACCTATACCACTGCCGCCGCCGGTTATCAGTATTGTATTGCCGCTCAACTGCATGTGCTTTCCCCCAATTGTTTGGCGTTATTGAAGCAGAGCAAGCGAGTCGCCGTGCTTAATTTCTCTTCATGACGCCGGCCTCAGCCTGGCGGAGTGACTCGCCCCCGAATCAGATCACGTATCAGGAATCGACTGGGTGACAGGGCCTTCACCAGATCGGCGGGCAGCGGTGCAAGCTCGCCACAGATCTGGCTGGCCAGCAGTTCCGCGCAGAGGGGGGTAGAGGTGAGCCCCCGCGAGCCGTGGGCCAGATTGACAAACAGGCCGGGGACGTTGGCGGGGGTGGAGTGGATTGGCGTTTTTGCATTCTTTGCCAGCGCCGCAAAGCGCTCCAGTGTGTCCGCGCGATGAGCCAGAGGGCCCACCAGAGGCAGGTAGTCCGGACTGGCGCAGCGCAGCGCTGCTCTTCCGCCGGTGACTTGCACCGCATCGACAGAGCCAAAGGCTTCGGGCAGTGCGGCCTGTATGCGCCTGAGATTGTCCTGATGTTCACTGTCGCGCAGGGTGGTATCGCTGCAATCAACCTCATAGCTGGCGCCGAGTATGATGTTGCCGTTTACCGCAGGCGCGACATAGCCTTCATGGCAGACTACGGTTTTCAGCGGCGGTTCGATGGCGTCCGCAGGCAGATAGCTTAACTGGCCCCGAATACTGCGCAGCGGCAAATAGTTCGCACAGTCAAAGTTGCTGGCGGACTGCCCGCTGGCAATAACAACGGCATCTGCCCGATAGCTTTGCTGCTCGCCTGAAAGCAGCCACTGGTTTTGTTCGCGCTGAAGCGCCGTAATTGGCTGGTTCAGGTGCAGGGTGATCAGCGAGTGGTCCAGCAGTTGCTGGCAGACCTTTGCCGGTTCAAGCCAGCCCGCTGTGGGATAGAGCACGCCCTGTGAGGCCACCTTCGCTCCGCTTATCGCACTGGCTTGCTCGCGCGACAGAAACCGGCACCAGTCACCCTGATCGGCAAAGGTGCTGCGCAGTTGCTGCCATTGCTCTGCGGGTAATAATTGAAATACGCCGCACCTATCGCCGGGCAGGGGTGACAGCGAGCGGTAGCTGCGCAGGGCGTGTAGAAAGCTGGTCAGGGCAAAGCGATTGAGCTGGCCGTCGCGATGAGAGAGTTTGGTAAAGAGTATGCCCTGAGGGTTGCCTGAAGCCTCGGGCGCGATAGTCGGGCCGCGCTCGAAAACCTGCACCCGCACACCGCGCTCGGCCAGCGCGCGCGCGGTGTGGCTGCCGGCCAGCCCGGCGCCGATTACCGCGACCGCTTTCGGGCGCTCAGGCAGCGCAGCGGCAATATGCCAGGCGACCGTATCGGCCTTTGCGCCCAGCATCATTGGTGAGGGTGGCTGCTGCATTTCGCCGCGCAGCATTTCACGCTTGCGCCCGTAGCCGCGAACTTTTTCTACCACAAAGCCGCGCTGTTTGAGTGCTCGTTTGACGAAACCTGCGGCGGTGAACGTGGCGAAGCTGGTGCCGGGGCGGCTGTGCGCCGCAATAAGATCAAACAGCGCTTCATTCCACATGCCGGGGTTGGTGCCAGGCGCAAAACCGTCGAGAAACCAGGCGTCGACACCAGCACCCTGACCGTAAAGTGTCGGGTGGGTGGTGTTCAGTGCAGCGCGCAATCCGACTTCCGCGTCGTCGAATATCAGGTCGAGAATGACCGTGTGAATGCCGGCCTTGAAACACAGGCGATGATGGCCGCGCAGCAGCGGCGGGTAGTCTTCGATCAGCGCGTCAGCCTGTGATTTGAGCTGCGGCCAGTTGGCCAGCGCGCGCGCTAGATCCACTCGGGTCAGAGGGTGTTTTTCCACGCTCAAAAATTGCAGCGTGTGGGCCTCGGTTCGGTCCTGCACACAGGCTTGCCACTGCTGCCAGCAGGCAAGAAAATTCAGACCGGTGCCAAAGCCTGTCTCCGCGACGCAAAACAGTGGCCTCGCAAGGTCTTGCCAGCGCCTGCGCAGGTGGTTGTTGTCCAGAAAAACATAGCGGGTTTCTTCAAGACCGTGATCCCGTGAATAGTAGACATCGCCGTACTCGGACGATACTGGTACATTATCGTCTCCCCACTCGATGCGGGCTGCGCTTACTTGATAGGGCACGGTTAACAGAGCTCGGTTAATAAAATACAGTGGCGTTGGCTGTCGCTGGGTGGGCTTGCCGATGGGCGCATTGTAGCAACGCTGAGACTATAATCGAAGGAAGTCACTGTTAACCTCATGCGAAAACTAGTTGTCGCTGCCAGCCTTTTTTTCCTGCTGTTTTATTCTTTGCCATTGCTGGCCAGCGCCGTCGATGCCGAGCAACAGCGTATCACCCTGAGTCTGGCGACCGAACCACCCAGTCTCGACAGTGCCCTGGCTACCGACCAGATCAGTAGTTTCCTGCTGGCGCATTTGATGGAAGGGCTGGTGCAATACGGCCCGGATGGCAACCTGGTGCCCGGCATTGCCCGACGCTGGGAGGTCAGGGAAGACGGCGCCACATTCTGGCTGCGCGAGGGTGCCACCTGGAGTGACGGCAAGCCGGTTACCGCCGAACAGTTTGTCTATGCCTGGCGTCGGGCCTTGGACCCGGCCACCGCCTCGCAATATGCGTTTATCCTTTTTCCGGTCAAGAATGCTGAAGCCGTCAATCGCGGCGACAGCTCGCCTGAACAACTGGGTGTTCGTGCTGCGAATCCCTATAAGCTGGAAGTCAGCTTTGATAAACCGTGTCCCTATTTTGCCAAACTCACAGCGTTTATGACCTTTTACCCGGCGCGGCAGGATGTGGTTGAGCGCTGGGGACGAGCCTATGCGGCTGATGCCGACAAGATGATTTTCAACGGCCCCTTTTTGCTAAAGCGCTGGGTGCACGGCGCGCGCCTTACTCTTGAGAAAAACCCGCGCTACTGGAATCAGGCGGCCATCAAATTGCAGGAAATTGACCTGCCCTATATCACGTCCGATCCGAGCACCCACTACAACCTGTATAAAGACAACCGCATCGCCCTGTCACCGTTGGATTCAAGTACCCTCAGCGATGCGCTGGCACGAGGCTACGAAACCCACCTGTTTGATTTCGGTACCCTGTTCTTTCTGGAGTTCAATCACCGGGACGACCGGGCGACCCGCAATCTGGCCTTGCGCCGCGCCATTCAGTCCGTGCTGAATCCTTCGTTGCTGGTCTACAAGGTATTGGGCCTTCCGGGAATCAAACCCGCGTACAGCCTTTTCCCCTCCAGTATGCGAGCCGGAGAAGGCGTGTTTTCTGAACAGTATCCACCTCCTCGAATTGACTATGATATTGAGCAGGCGCAGCGCTATCTGGCACAGGCAAAACAGGAGCTTGGCACGATTCCTCCGCTGACCCTGCTAGTGGGAGATAGCCCCCGTGCGGTTAACGAGGCAGAGTTCTATCAGTATGTGCTCAAGCAATCGCTCGGGCTGGAAACCCGGCTCGATCAGCAGACCTTTAAGCAGCGCATTTCAAAAATGCGCCGTGGGGAGTTTGATATTGCGGCGGCAGGCTGGGGGCCGGATTTCGACGATCCGATCACCTTTGGTGATCTGTTCGCCTCCTGGAATGAAAACAACCGCGGCCGCTTTATTCACGCCGGTTACGATGCGGCGGTGAGACAGGCCCAGCAATCCCTCGACCCCGAAGTGCGGCTGCAGGCTTTTGATCGCATGCAGCACATTATCAGTGACGAGGTCGTTATCATCCCAACCTACGAGAATGTGGGGCTCTATGTGCAGCATCCCCGGCTGGCCGGAGTCCGGCGTTCCATCTTCGGCGGTGACCCCAATTTCCGCTATGCCTGGGTAGAGCCCTGATGCTGCGCTATGTGCTCAAACGGATCGCGTATGGCGCGCTGACCATCTGGTTTATCGCCACGGCGACCTTTTTTGCCATGCATGCGGTGCCGGGTGACCCCTTTAACAGCGCCAAGGCGGCCACGCCTCAGCTGCGGGAAAACCTGCGCGCCCGCTATGGTCTGGACAAGCCCGTCAGCGAGCAGTACGTGTTGTACCTGAAAAACATGTTGCGCGGTGACTTCGGTATTTCCTTCACCCAGGAAAATCGCCGGGTAAACGACATTATTCGCGAGCATTTTCCGGTATCCGCCATTCTCGGTGTGGTGGCCCTGCTGATTGCCACCGCAGGCGGTATTGCCGGCGGGGCGGTGGCTGCCTACTGGCATAACCGCTTGCCTGACCGTCTGCTGATGATGGCGGTGGTACTGGCGATTTCGATACCCAGCTTTGTGATCGCCGCGTTGGCTCAATTGTTCATTGTGCAAGCCAATGATCTGGCCGGGCGCAGCCTGTTGCCGGTGGCCGGCTGGGGCACCCTGTCACATTTGTGGATTCCGGCACTGGTATTGGGGCTCGGCACGATGGCCTATCTTGCGCGCCTGATGCGCTCGTCAATGCTCGATGTGATGAATACGGACTACATTCTGACGGCCCGGGCCAAAGGTCTGGGCACGTGGCAGATTTTCTGGCGGCATCAATTGCGCAATGCCCTGTTGCCAGTCGTGACGGAACTGGGGCCAACGATTGCCGCGATCACCACCGGCGGTTTTGTGGTGGAGCTGATCTTCGCCATACCGGGGTTGGGGCGCTATTTCGTGCAGGCGGTGCAACAGCTCGACTACACCGTGATTATGGGAACCACCGTGTTCTACGGTGCCTTTCTGGTGACTATTGTGGTGATTGTGGATTTGCTCTATGGCGTGATTGATCCGCGCATTCGCCTGCACGGGGGGCAGCGCTGATGAGCTATCTGGCCACTGACTTTGAGCCCCTGCCACCGCAGGCTCCCGAGGCTGCCGAAACCCTGACCCCGAGTCCGCCGCTGTGGCGCTTGTTGCTCGGTGATGTTCGGGCCTGTATCGCTGCTGTAACTGTTGTTGCGATGCTGTTGCTGGCGGCGGCGGGCCCCTGGGTCTGGCCGCAAAGTCCGGGTACCCAGTGGCTGTCTCAGGTATCTGTAGGGCCGAGCGGGGCGCGGACGGTCGATGTGGTGCCGGACGATCCCTGGCAGGGGCCTGACCGGGCGGTAGATTCGCTGACGGCATTGCAGGCTACGACCACCGCAGTAAAACTCGCCTGGCCGAGCCTGCCCACGGCGGTAAGCTACCGGGTGTACCGCAATAAGGGCGGTGTCGGGCTGGGTATGCCATTGACGGAAACGCCGAATACCCACTATGCCGATCATTTGCAGTTGTCGGAACAGACGTACCGCTACAGTGTGGTGCCGGTCAAGGTCGATGGCACGACCGGTGAGCCGCTCTGGATTGAAGTCAATCCGCGCCTGACCCTGGGAGAGTTTGAGGCAAAGCTGCTGGGGCTGGTGCCGGAGAACGGGCAGGTGTCACTGCCCGCCCATCCTCTCGGTACAGATGCGCTGGGCCGGGATATGCTAAGCCGCATTCTGCACGGCGCCCGGACCTCAATGCTGGTCGGCCTGACCGCACCGCTGTTGTTTATTACGCTGGGCGCATTTTATGGCGCGCTGGCGGGCCTGTTGGGCGGCTGGGTCGACAACGTGCTGATGCGCTTTGCGGACTTCGTGGTCGCTCTGCCGTTTCTGTTATTCATGATTCTGTTTCGCGTGGCTCTGGGCATTGAGTCGGGTGAAAGCGGCCTGTTTCCGATGGTGTTGGCGATGGTCCTGTTAAGCTGGCCCTCGGCCGCGCGGCTGGTGCGGGGGCAGGTGCTGCAGTTGCGCGAGAGTGCCTTTGTTATGTCGGCGCGATTAGCCGGCGCGAGCAATTTCTACCTTATTCGTCGCCACCTTTTACCCAATGTGCTGCCCCTGCTGCTGGTGTCCCTCAGTTTTGCCATACCCCAGGCTATTTTCACCGAGGCCCTGCTGTCGTTTATCGGTATGGGTGTGGTGCCGCCCACGCCGTCCTGGGGCACGCTGTGCAATGACGGAATTCGCAGTATGCTGACCCATCCCCACGAGTTGGTGATTCCGGCGCTGGCGATCAGTGCCACGGTGCTGGCCTTTAACGTGCTGGGCGACGCCTTGCGCGATGCGATGGATGTAAAAGTGCGCAGGGGAGTGAGATGAGTCTATTGCAGGTTCGTGACCTTCACCTTCATATCGGCGACCAGCATCTGGTGCGCGGCGTTGATCTTTCAATCGATGCCGGTGAGTGTCTGGCGCTGGTTGGCGAATCCGGCTCCGGCAAAAGTCTGACGGCGCTGTCACTGATGCAGCTGTTACCATCGAATGCCCGGCTTGAGCACAGAGAGTGGCTGTTTGCCGGACAGGATATGCGGTCTGTTGATGAGGCGGGCTGGCGCAAGCTGCGGGCCCGGCGCATTGCCATGGTATTCCAGAACCCCATGACCGCCTTGAATCCGACCATGACCGTCGGGCGCCAGATTGCAGAAGTGATCAGTCTGCATACCGGTAAAAGTCGCCGCGCCGCTTTGGCGCGCGCCATCGAATTGCTGGACCGGCTGGGCATCGT